>JAYVIO010000288.1:0-28337 GCA_043770175.1 Verrucomicrobiales bacterium
ATGGTCCAGGATCTCTCCACCCTCACTGCCTTCATCGACGGCGAACCCTACCGCTTCGACTCCGGCGACACTCTGCTCAATTTCATCGACCGCCACAAAGGACGCGGCTTTGTGCCAACTCTGTGCGATGCGCCGCAGCTTGAGCCGTATGGCGCGTGCCGTGTCTGCTCGGTTGAAGTCGCGTTGCAGCCCGATGGTCCACGTCGTGTCGTGGCGAGCTGCCACACGCCTTTGTCAGCGGGCATGCATGTGTTCACCGAGTCGCCGAAAGTGCGGAAGCTGCGCAAAAACATCGTCGAACTCGTGCTCACGGACCATCCGCTGGACTGCTTGACCTGCGAAGTGAGCGGCAACTGCGAACTGCAAACCGTGGCGGCGAAGGTGGGCATCCGTGGCGTGCGTTATCCGGCGGGGGCGAATCATCTGGATCGCCCGAAGGACCATTCGCATGCTTACATGACTTCGGAACTCGCGAAGTGCATCAATTGCTCGCGCTGCGTGCGAGCTTGCGATGAAATCCAGGGGCAGCATGTGCTCTCCATGCATGGGCGCGGCTTCAACGCGAAGATCATCAAGGGCCTCGACCAGTCCTTTGAAGACTCGGAGTGCGTGTCATGCGGTGCCTGCGCACAGGCCTGTCCGACTTCGGCCATCAGCGACAAGTTCTTCTCCAAGTCCATCGAAGCGACGAAGAAGACGCGCACCATTTGCACCTACTGTGGCGTCGGGTGTAATCTCGACGTGGCGACGAAGGGCAACGAAGTGCTCTCGATCCAGGCTCCGTTCGATGCCGAGGTCAATCACGCGCACACCTGTCTCAAGGGCCGTTATGCCTTCAAGTTCTACAATCATAAGGACCGTCTGCGCAAGCCGCTCATCAAGCAGGCCGACGGTCAGTTCAAAGAAGCGACGTGGGACGAGGCGTATGATCACATCGTCGCCAACCTGACCCGCATCAAAAAGGATCACGGTGGCAATGCCATCGCGGGCATTTCCTCGGCACGCTGCACCAACGAGGAGAACTACCTCATGCAGAAATTCATCCGCCATGTGATGGGCACGAACAACATCGACTGCTGCGCCCGCGTCTGCCATTCGCCGACCGCCTGGGGCATGCAGAAGTCCTTTGGCACCGGCGCAGCCACAAACAGCTACGAGGACATCGAGCACACACGTTGCATCATGGTCATCGGCGCGAACCCGACCGAAGGCCATCCTGTGACCGGCGCACGCCTCAAGCAGCATATCATGAAAGGCACGCCGCTGATCGTGATCGACCCGCGTAAGATCGAACTCGTGCCCTACGCGAAGCATCACCTCCAACTCCGCCCCGGCACCAACGTCGCTTTGTTGAATATGTTTGCCCGCTGCATCATCGATGCCGGTTTGGTGAAAACCGAGTTCGTGCGCAAACGCTGCGAAAACTGGAATGAGTTTGAAACCGGCCTGCGCGCACTTGATTTGGACGAACTGGCCAAAATCACCGGTGTGGCGGTAGAAACCGTCCGCGCCGCCGCTATCGAATACGCCAGCGCGGAGGCTGCCATGAGCTTCCACGGCCTCGGCGTCACCGAACACGAGCAGGGAGCCAAAACCGTCATGCTGATCTCCAACATCGCCATGATGACCGGCAACATCGGTCGTCCAGGCGTCGGCGTGAACCCGCTGCGCGGTCAAAACAACGTGCAAGGAGCCGCCGACATGGGCTGCCAGCCGCATCAAGGCGCAGGCTACTTTGAGATGGATGATGTCGCCGTGCAGCAGCGCTACACCGAATTCTACGGCACTCCCACA
This sequence comes from Verrucomicrobiales bacterium, assembly GCA_043770175.1. Taxonomy (GTDB): domain Bacteria; phylum Verrucomicrobiota; class Verrucomicrobiia; order Verrucomicrobiales; family Verrucomicrobiaceae; genus Prosthecobacter. The sequence continues at coordinate 1,795 of JAYVIO010000288.1, forward strand.
CCGACCGAACCCGGCTGGAAGATCCCGCAGATGTTTGATGCGGCCATCGAAGGCAAACTCAAGGCCCTCTGGCTCATGGGCGAAGATGTGGTGCAGACCGACCCGGATGTGCATCACGTCCGCCATGCGATGGAGAGCCTGGAGTTCCTCGTCGTGCAGGAGATCTTCATGACCGAGACGGCCAAATACGCGAACGTCATTCTCCCAGCATCCTCCTTCCTTGAAAAGAGCGGCACCTTCACCAATGCCGAGCGCCGCGTGCAGCGCGTGAACGCCGCCGTGAAGCCGCTGGAAGGCACCAAGCCCGATGGCGTCATCATGACCGAAATTTTGCAGCGCTTCGGCATCCCGCAGCCCGATTACACACCGGAAGGAGCACTCGCTGAGATCGCGCAGATCGTGCCCTTCTTCAAAGGCGCCACTTGGGAGAACCTCAGCATCAACGGCAAGCAATGGCCCGTCAAAGAAGGCGGCGTGGACACCCAGATCATGCACCAAGAGTCGTTCACACGCGGCAAAGGTCACTTCCACTTCTTCTCCTGGATCGAGTCCACCGAGCTGAAGACCAACGGCGCGGAGTTCCCCTTCATCCTCACCACCGGTCGCATCCTGGAGCACTACAACTGCGGCACCATGACCCGCCGCACCGGCAACAGCGAGATCGTCGTGCAGGACTATCTCTCCATCAATCCTGCCGATGCGCAGCGCAAATCCATCCGCACCGGCGACCGCGTGCGCCTCTCCAGCGCCCGCGGCGAAGTCGAACTCGAAGCCCGCGTCACCGACGAAGTGAAGCCCGGCATTCTCTACACCACCTTCCACTTCCCCGACGCCATGGTGAACAACGTCACCGGCCAAGGCTGCGATGGTGACACGATGTGTCCAGAATACAAAGTCATCGCCGCCGAAGTCGAGTTCATCAGCGCGGGCAAGCCGAAGAAGAAGCGGATGCAGGAGATGGTTTGATGGTTTCGTTATTCAGGGAGTTCCTGCCCCTTCGTTTCGGGCAGGAACTTCAGCACTAGTATGCCGATCAGAAACAATCCCGAGAGCATCGTGATTGCCACAGGGAGGTCGAAAACGGCCTTGAGCTTGCCGGAGGTGAACAGAATGGGCGCGGCGAGCAGGCGGCCGGTGTTGAAGCAAAAGCTGGCTCCTGTAGCCCGCAGATGATCGGGGAACAACTCGGGGAAATACACCGCGAAACCGGCGTGAATACTCAGAGTGACAAAGCCCATCACCGGCAGCGCGATGAGCATCTGCCAGTGCGTTTGCGGCAGGAAGCAGACGATCGGGATCACGATGAGTGATAGCACCTGCATGAGATAAAAGGTGCGCTTGCGTCCGATGCGCTCGCAGATCGGCCCGAAGGCCAGCATGCCCAACCCGCCGCCGGTGGCTTGCACGATGCCGTAAGCGAATTTGGATTCGCTTTCGACCACGTCCTTGGCGTAACCGAGTTTGGTCAGCAAATGGCTCATCAAATCCTGCCCAGCCACGGTGACACCCCAAAACGTGCCAAGACCGACCGCCGCGAGCGTCATGCCGCACAGCGCACGCAATCGCCACGTCGGATGGCTGAACAACTCGCGGAAACTGCCCACGCGATCGCCCATGGATTGCTGCGCGGCTTGCAGACGCTCCGGTTCTTTAATTGAAGCGCGGACCCAAAGTGTGAGTAACGCTGGAATCACGCCGATGAGATAACCGTAGCGCCAGTTCGCGCCCACCCACATGCCGGTGATGCCCGCCATCCACGTCGCGAGCACACTCGTCGAATGAAAGACACCGGAAGCACGCGCCCGGGCCTCTTTGGGAAACACTTCCGCCACCAAAGCCGCCGCCACGGCCCATTCGCCGCCCACGCCCATTGCAACGAGGAAACGCAGCGTGCAGACATGCCACAAGTCCGTCGCGAAGTAGGTCAGGCCGGAAAAAATTGAGTAAAACAGGATCGTGGCGATCATCGTCGGACTGCGGCCCCAGCGATCCGCCAGCATGCCGAAAATCCATCCACCGAGCGTGCCGCCGACGAGGAAGAAACCAAGCACGATGTCGCCCCATTCCTTCACACCCGCCGAATCGGGTGCCTGCTGCAAAATCTCCGCCAGCATCGCCTTGCGCGTGATGTTGAAGATCTGCCCCTCAAACGCATCGAACACCCAGCCCAGCGACGCGACAATGAGCACGAGCCACTGGTAGCGGGTGACGGAGGAGTACCATTTGGGAGATGGGGAGGTCGTGGACATGGGGAATGACGAATGAGGAAATCCGAATGACGAAATCCGAATGACGAATGAATGTCGAAGCCAAAATGAAGAAAGTGGCTATGAAACACGTTCCGCCATGCCTGCTTCTTCCCTTGTGCCCTATCATCCTCGCATCCGCGTGGTGGGCAGCTTCGCAGAGCTTGTCTCGACGCCATTTGCTGACGGCGTGAACGCTCTCTGCTGGCCGCGTACGCTTGAAGGTGATTTCGCCGAGGTGCTGAATCATCTCACCGCAGGGCAGGGGATCACGCATCTCGGCGAAAACGATTTAGTCACCTTGCCGCTCGGTCCCGCAGGCCGCACCGCCATTGCCACCATGCTTGCCGACCTCGCCATGCTGCGTGATCACGGGTTGGAGCCGACGCTTGATTGCATCAATGGCTACGTGCAGCCCGAAGAGGCCGGCCCCGTGCGCACCGATGTCTGCTCCTGGCATGTGGACAGCGCCACCTGCGAAGCGGACACGTATCTATGCACCTACTTTGGCGCATCATCGGAAGGTTTGCCCAATGAGGAAGCCCTTCGCCGCGTCGAAGTGCCCGAGACACGTTCGTTGCTCCTCAAAGCGTATGGCGGCACCGATGACGAAAACTTCCGCGAATGGTTGAACGACCACTACTACGATCTCCACTACGCCCCGCTGCCCGATGCAAAGCCCTACACCTTCGGCATCGGCAATCTCTGGCGCGTTGCCACGCTGCATGATGGTTGTCCCGTGTTACCGTGCATTCATCGCGCGCCTGATCCAGTTCCGGGGCAGAAGCGCTTGTTGCTCATCAGTTGATCACTCCATGGCCGCTGATTCTTCCATCTGCCAGAGCTGCGGTGCATGCTGCGCCCACTATCGTGTGTCCTTCTACTGGCAGGAAGCGCAGCAACGCGGCCTTGATGTCTCTGCGTTGTCTCAAGTCAGTCCGTGGCAGCTCTGTTTTCGTGGCACCGAGCAGCAGCCGGTGCGCTGCGTGCATCTGGAGGGCGAAGTTGGCACCTGTGTGTCCTGCCGCATCTATGTGCAACGCCCGACTCCCTGCCGCAGCGTGGAGGTTGGTGACGAGAAATGCCTGCAAGCCCGCGCCGCACATGGTTTGGGGCCGTTGGAGTAGCGCAACCGTCCCGGTTGTCGTTGGGCTGCAAGCCGGAGGCTTGCCCTACACAGGCAGCGTCGCCCCAGGAATCGCCACGGGATACCATCCCTCGTCATCCGGCTTCACCGGCGGCTCGGTGTTCCAGGTGATGTTGTCGGGCACAAGCATCTCTTGCGAGTTCATCGCCTGCTCCCAGGTGATGACTTGGCCGGTGTACGTCGCCATGCGGCCCATGACGCCCATCATCGTACTGTGCGCCGCGTAATCGGCATCGTTGCGGACCTTGCCGGTGCGGATGTTCTCAAAGAACGCGTCGTGTTCGAGTTGATACGGGTCCTCCTTGTTGCGCGTGCGCTTTCCACCCGGCGGCTGGCCATTGATGAGGAATTTACCACCGTTCTCCAGATCCGCCGCGCCCTTGGTGCCATGGAAGTGCTCGCTCACATCCCGCGCGCACTTGCCGCCGATCTGGCAGCACTGGCTCAGGATGCGCATGCCGTCTTCATATTCGAATTCAACGGTGTGGTGATCGAAAATCGTCCCGTTCTCCTTCGCCCGGCGCACTTGCCGTCCGCCCTGGCCCGTCGCCTTGATCGGCATCGCGCCCTTCATCATCCAGTTTGCCACATCGAGGTTGTGACAGTGTTGTTCCAGGATGTGATCTCCGCTCATCCAGGTGAAGAAATACCAGTTCCGGATCTGGTAATGCAGCTCGCTCTCGCCGGGTTCACGAACAAATCCGGGCCGCGAGGTGCCATTCCAATACACACGCCCGTAAATCAGGTCGCCGATCTCGCCTGCGTGGATGCGGTTAATCATGTCGATGTAGCTCGGCTGGTAACGCCGCTGGAATCCCACGCACACATTCAGGTTCTTCTTCTTTGCCTCCTGCGCCGCTGCGATCACTCGCTTAGCACCCATTGCATCCACCGCCACCGGCTTCTCCATGAAGACATGTTTTCCCGCCTTGATCGTCTGCTCAAACAAAAATGGTCGCGGCCCCGGCGGTGTTGTGATCAGCACCACATCCGCCAACGCGAAGGCTTTCTGCCAGTCCTCGAAGTTCGTGAACACCTGATCCGGCGGCACATCGACTTGCCCCTCATGCTTCGCCTTCAAAATATCCAGCGCCGCCTGTGCCTTGCCTTCGAGTGGATCGACGACAGCCACGAGCTTGATCGTCGATCCTGCACTCAGCGCCTGATTGCACGCTCCCGTGCCGCGTCCGCCGCAACCGATGAGGGCTATCTTGATGTCATGGTCCTGCGGCGCTGCAAACGCATGCGTGGCGGCGGACAGAGCGACGGCGGAGGAAGTCGTGAGAAAGGAGCGGCGGTTGGACATGGTGCCGAGGAAACCGCAGTGTCCGCGTGTTTATTTCATTGAGGAAGAATGGAGCGAGACTTTCAACTCATCGAGTTCTGAATCCGCAGATGCCTTGTGCAGGACTTCGTAAGACGTCTTGTCCTCCATGAGCATGGCACGGAGAAAAGCGGTGGCGTAGCGATGAAATAGGGCTTGTTGCGGAGCATGGACGAAGCCGCAGGCAAGCTGGCCGAGAATATCGGTGGGGGATTCGCAATCAAGGTGCGTGCCACCACGCACGAGTAGGGAGAATTTTGGAGCGTGCAGCGCAGCGATGATCTGGGTGGCATTGCCATGCATGTTCCAGGCTCCCGGTTCAGCGCGGAGGACAGCGCAGGGGATATTTAATCCAGTCGCGGCCTTCGCGCCGCTGCCGTCCATATCAACGGGATCGAGACCGACCCAGGCATCGATGGGCGTTTGCGTGGCAGCGAGCAGAGTGGTGAGCCCGCCCATAGAATGGCCCATGAGTGCAGTCTTGCCATTGCAGCGGACTTTGAGCGGGATCGCATGAGAGCGGAGCTGCGTGACAAGTTCTGCGAGTGCGCGGGCATTCAACTGATGATTCGCCAGCGCGGGCTGCGTGGGCACGGCGGCGAGGAAGCCCATGCCCGCTAGTTCGGTGCCCCAGCCTGCCATGTAGCGCTTGGAACGCGTGAAGCCGTGCGCGACGACGACGAGCGGCGCGCTGTCGCGATCCGCCCGGAAGTAGAATGTGACCGCCACGCGGCGACCGGCGAGCGTGAGCTGTCGCGTCTCCTTGGTCACGCCTGCGGGAAGGGCAGGGGCATGGGTGCAACTGGCCCAATAAAGGCAGCCGAGCAGCAGCGCCGTGAAGAGGGCGAGGCGTCGCAACCAGCGTGGGGCGAAGCGAAAGAGAAAGGTGCGGCGGTCGGGCATGCTGTTTCAACAGTCCGAGTCGGGCGAAGATTTCACGCGGCCAACCGCACGCAGTACACCGGCGGCAGCTCGGCGCTGAGACGCTGCCAGGTGTCGCCGCTGTCCTCGCTGATCCAGACGCTGCCGGTCGTGGAACCAAAAGCCAACGTACGACCGTCGTCGCTCACATCAAGGCAGTGGCGGAAGACGAGATGGTAGGCGTGCTGCTGCGGCAGGCCGGTGCGGAGCTGCTCCCAGGTGGTGCCGCCATCGCGTGTGCGCATGACGCAGAGCGCACCGTCGCAGGCGACGCGGCATTCGTCTTTGGCGCCGGGAATGAACCACGCGGTCTGTGGATCGTGCGGATGCACGGCGACCGCGAAACCGAAGGCCGAGGGGCTGGCATTCAAGATCTCGCGCCAGTTCTGACCGCTGTCGTGGCTGACGAAGATGCCGTTGTGGTGCTGCATCCAGATCGTGTCGGGGTTCGACGATGCCCAGGCGATGCGGTGTGGATCCTGAATGCCGAGGTCGTAAGCTTGCTCGGGCGGCATGAACTCGGCACGGATGCCTGCGCCGATGTTTTGCCAAGTGTCGCCTTTGTCACGACTCTCCCACACGCCAGCGCAGCTCACGGCGAGCAGCAACCGGCGTGGATCACGCGGATCGACGAGGATGCTGTGAATGCCGGGCCAGTCCGCACCGCCGCCGAACCACTTCGCACGGTCGGGATGGTTCCACAGACTCTCCACGAGTCGCCACGACGCGCCGTGGTCGGTGGAGTGAAACAAGCCGCCGGGAATCGTGCCACACCAGAGTTCGCCATCGCTCGCTCCGGCTTCGAGTGCCCAGACCTTCTTCAAGGTCCACGGTACGGGCTCCTGGCTCATCGGATTGATGACCTCGACATAGTCGTCAGGCTTCGGCGGATAGGTGGGGCAAGCCCGCTCTTCCCAAGATGCGCCGCTATCGTGTGAGGCATGCATTTTCGTGCCGAAGTGGCCGTGCTCGACGGCGGCATACAGCGTGCCGTCGCGTGCGTCTGGCAGCAGCATCGGCACCTGCACACCGATGAAGGACATGCGAGTTATTTCCCAGCCATTTGGGCCACGCTCTGCTTCCACGAGGCCTTTGCGGGTTCCGAGATAGAGTTTCGTGTTCATGATGATCTGCTGATGTTTTGAGTCTAACCGCCCGAGAGGGCCTGCATGACAAAGATCTCCGATTCGGGTTTCACCGCGTCGGATTGCGTGCGGCGGTCGCGAATGGCGGTGCCATCGACAAAGACGACGACATGCTGCCGCACCGCTTGTTGATCGTCGAGCACATAGCCGCGCAGCTTGGGATGCTGCGCAAACACCGCCTGCAGACATTCACTCACCGTCGCACCTTTGACATTGGATCGAGGCGCGTTCGTCTGACGCGTGAGGTTGTCGGTGAACTCGACGGTGGGCATGGAATCAATGGATGAGGACCTTCCACTTGGCACGATCGGCCCACAGGAGGAAGAGTGCGAGGGCGCTGATGCCGATGAGCATGGGCTGGAGGATGCCATCACCCGCGACGAAGTGATGGAAGGCGAGGATGTTTACGATAACAGGGCCGAGGCAGAGCAGGCCGAGGTTCCGTGTCTTCGGAATGATGACGAGGATGCCGCCGAGCAGCTCGATGATCTTCACAAACTTCATGTAGCCTGTGGGTCCGAAGGCGGTCATGAAGTGGGCGATGGGTGTGTCCTTCGGCAGTTCGGGCATGGGCGCGAGATTGAAGAGGACCATGACGGCGGACATGATGAAGAGTCCGCCAAGGAGGATGGAGGCGATGATGGGTGTGTATTTCATGGGTGTTGAGTTAGTTTGAGGTGAGATGGGTGGCGAGACGGTCGAAGTTTTCTTCGTTGGCTGGGACGCAGACGGGTTTCAGAGTTTCGCAGAGCTGTGCTGTTGCGAAGGCCATGCACCAAGTGAAACGCGCGCCGCCGTCTTCTTCAGCCAGCGTCATGGTCATTTGGAAGTTCGGAAGCGATACGTGATCGTAAACGATGCGCTCGTTCCGCACGATCTCGATGAAGGTGCTTTGATTCGGGTAGTCAGTGCCATTCGGTCCGTGAAACATAAAGCCCCACTCGCCGCCGATGCGGAAGTCGAACTTCTCAAAGGTGCTGGTGAAGCCGTTCGGGCCAAACCAGAGCGTGAGCTGCTGCGGATCGCTGAAGGCTTCAAACACGCGCTGACGTGAATGCGGGAAGAAGCGCGAGCTGACGAGTTCGTTGGCTGCGGGCGAGGTCATGAGGCCTCCTTCGTGCAAAGCTCCACGAGTTGGTCAAAGGCCTTGCCCCAGCCTTCCATGAAGCCCATGGCGGCGTGCTTTTCGCAGTTTTCCTTCGTCCAATGCATCGCACGGGCGGTGTAGCGGGTTTTGCCTGTGGGCAGTGTCTCCCAGGTGAGCGCGGCGGTGAAGAAGGGATTCGGATTGGGTTCCCAATTCGGCAGGTAGCCGTCGGTGAAGACGAGCTTTTCGTTCGGCACGATTTCGAGGAAGACGCCGATGTTGGGGAATTCTTCACCTTCGGGACTGCGCATGGTTGTTTTGCAGGTGCCGCCGGGGCGGAGGTCGATCTCGCAGGAGGTCGTGGACCACGGCTTCGGTGTGAACCATTGCACGAGCAGTTCCGGCTGCGTCCAGCCGGTGTAGAGTTTTTCGCGTGGCACGTCGGTCTCGCGAATGAGGACGAGTTCGCGCTCGGAGAGTGGTGATTCGATTGGGGCAGGGAGCGGCATGACGGTTAATGAACTGGGCGGTTGAGTTCGGTGCGCCAGGTTGATGAATCGGGGCTCGATTCCGGGCCGGTGACGTAGCATTCCCAGAGATCGCCGACAGGCTGGTGACCTGCGACTTCGATCTGGTCCACGAACTGGCCCCAAGCATCGCCCAGCCCTTCATAGGGCCCGGTGTAAACAGTGCGCACGACTTTGGCGGCAGGCAGTTCGCTGGCGAAGACACGTCCGACCGGTTTGACCGGCGCGGACACGGGCACGCCGACTTCGAAATTGAAGATGCCGGGTTGCATGTCGAAGTGATGCGCGAACACCGGGCCGATGGGGCCGATGCCTTGCTCGGTAGCCGTTTGGATCGTTTCCATGATGGCCGGACCCATCACTTCCTGGATTTGATCACGCGGAATGGTGATGTGGATTACCGCCACGATCTGGGCGGATGTCTGGACGATTTGCGGTGGGTCGAGCATGCGAGTCTTGGTTGAAAGTTGGACGAAAAGTCACTGCTTCGGCGTGGACTCCGCGATCTTCTTCAAGTTGGCGAGACCTTCGCTGAACTGATCACCGCACATTTTTTCGCAGTCCATGAAGAGTCCCATGATCTTACCGATGAAGGGCTTCTTGCTCTGCATCGCCCAGGTGACCTTCGTGCCGGTGCCTTCTGGAGCGAAAGTGAACTGCACATCGCTGGTGCCTGCAAATGGACGCACAAAGGCCAGCTTCATGCCGATCTTCTCGGACGGCTTGCTCTCCACGAGTGTGGTGCTGCCTTCGCCGACTTCGTTGTTGCCGTTCCAGCGATAAATCGCACCAACGCCTTCCGGTGGGCCTTCGAGAGTCTTCTTCATCGCCGGGTCGAGCTTCGACCACGGCGACCAGGCATCCCATTGACGGAAGTCGTTCACGACTTTGAAGATCGCTTCCGGCGAGGCGGTTGTGGTGGCGGAGCGTGTGACGTTCATGTCATCGGACTGGAAGGAGGCGATGACGCAGATGGTGATGATGATGGCGATGAGGCCGAGGAGCAGTTTCTTGATCATGGTGCGCGTTTTGTTGTGTGGGTGTTGGGGGAAATGGGTTAGCAGGATTCGGTCATCGCGCCCATGCGCTCCTGCATTTGCTGCGGGGTGAGTTTTTCGGTTTGATGCTGAATCATCCACTGATGGCCGAAAGGATCGGTGACGCAGCCGCTGCGGAAGCCGTAGAATTGATCCGCGACGGCGCGGAGCACCGTGGCTCCAGCCGCAACGGCTTTGGCGAAAGCCGCATCGGCATTGTCCATGATCAGGCAAAAAGTGACTGGTGTGCCGCCGAGTGCTTGAGGCGACTTGTTCATGCCGGGGAACTCCTCGCTGAGCATGACGAGGGTGCCGTTGATCAGAAGTTCGGCATGGCCGACGAAGTTCTTGTCGCCCATGGTGAGGCGGAAAAGCTCGGTGGCCCCAAAAGCGGCCTTGTAGAACTCGATGGCTTTGGCGGCATCTTTGACGGTGATGTAGGCGCTAAGCGCGGGGTAGTCAGTGGGTGTGTTCATGATGATGAGGTGATTCTGGAGCCTGGATGAATACCAAACAGGCCGTCCACATAGCCGCGCGCCAGTTTGAGATTGTGACGAATCATTTCCTGTGACTGGCAGGTCTTGCCGACGAGCATGGAGCCCTGCCAGAGGCTGTTGAGGAACCACGCGACGGTCACGGGATCAAATTTGGTCTTCGGGCGATGCTTCTTCTTCGCTGCAGTGAGCATCTTGGCAACATTGTCCGTCCACCGCTTGAGTTCCTTGGCGCATGCGGCCTGCATGGTCGGATTCGTGGCGGACATCTCCTGCGACATCATGCCCACCATGCAGACGCAGGCTTCATCGGGGCGCTTGGTAAAGCCGATCATGATGTCGAACATCCGGTGCAACTGCTCCAGCGGGTCGAGCGTCGTGTCCTGCCATGCCTCGGCATAAAGAGCCGTGCCCATCTGCCCCCACCATTCAACGGCGGCCTTGCCGATGGCTTCTTTGCTCGTGAAGTGATGGAAGAAGCTGCCTTTCGTCATCCCGGCTTCTTTGCAGATGAGATCCACCGAGGTGCCTGCAAAGCCTTGCTTCAGCATGAGCTGCACCGTTGCGCCGACAAGCCGCTGCCGTGTGGCGGCAGGGTCGCGTTCTCTTTTGATGCTGACAGCTTTCTTTGGCATACAAACCGGTCGGTATGTAACAAGCCAGAAGAAGCGGTCAAGTTTATTGAATTGGCAGGCCGCGACTGGTGGAGGTTGGCTACTTGGCTGTTACCGACTTCACCACCCCACTCATCGGGTGCTGACTCACGGTATCCCAGGCGATCTGCTGGAGCAGGGTGTTGAGCTTGGCTTTGTCGTCATCGCTCATGTCTTTGAGCAGCTTGAAGGCCTGTGGCACAGGCAGACCGATAGGACTCTTGCGGTAGATGACGGCGAAGTGGCAGTAGCTGGAGAGGATTTGCAGCGGCGGATTGGCGTGGCCCCAGTTGTCGCGGAAGAGGTCGGCTTGGGCTTTGAGGCCGGGGGCTTCGCCTTTGACGATCTTTTCGCGCAAGGTCACCGCTGCCATGCCGACGGGCACAATGAGCACAGCGTCCTTGCCGAGGCGTTGGTTGATGCCTTTGACGTGGTCTTCGATGTCCTTGGCGTAGCGCTGGGTGGCATCGCGGAGCTTGGTGAGCTCGGTGGCGTTGTGATCGACCTTCTTGCGCGTTTGCAGCGGATACACGGGTTCATACTCGTCATTCGGCATCCAATATTCCTGCACGGTGATGCGCAGCGCGGGATTGTGCTCGATGCCGAGCTTCACAAACTGCTCAATGGCCTCGTCTGGCAGCCAGATCGGCGAAAGCGTAAGCACGTCGGCCTTTCCTGCCTTTAGCACCTGTTTGACCGCGCTTTTTTCCTCCGGCACGGCCCAATGCTTTTGCACCGTGGAGCCGCCGATGCTCGAAATGCCAGCGAGTTCGTGCTTGAGGCCTGCTGCGAGCGCCATCTCCGCGACCTGCCGATAAGTGAACACATGGAAGCTGTGCCCGCAGGTGGCGACACGTTGCCCGACCGTGATTGGCGGCTGCAAATCATCCGCATGAGCGAAGGGTGTGGTGAGACAAAGGGTGGCGAGGAGGAAGGTGGCTCTCATGCAGTGATAACGCAGCGAGCGACGCATTCACTCACCGATGCACCACAGATACTCCTGCCGCGTCGGGCTGGTTTTCGCGGAGCGGAGGTAGATGCGGCTGTCGCAGATGGCGGGGGTGCTGAATGACTCGTCGCCGAGTTGGTTTTGGCCGAGAAGTGTGAATTTTTCCGGCGTGGCCTCGAAGACGGAGGTGACGCCACCTTTGCTCGTCACGTAGATGCGCGAGTCGGCCATCACAGGCGATCCGTAGAACTCGCGGTCCACTTTTTCATTCCAGAGTTCCTCGCCGGTGGCCGACTTCCAGCAAGCAGCGCGGCCTGCATCGCCGACGGCGAAGACGTGGCCGTTTTTGACGAGCATGGAGGGCACATAGGTTTTCGTGACGTTCTCCCACGCGATCTTGCCGGAGCCGTCGGCTTCGAGGGCCATGGTGTGGTTCTTCGGATAACCGCCGCCGAGGAAAACGCGGCTGCCATCGGTTACGGCAGTGACGACGGTTTCCTCGGTGCTGCCGTCGATGCTCCAGAGCTTCTTGCCGGTGAGCGGATCAAAGCTCTCGACCTTGTTGCAACCAGCTAGCACGGCTTGGACCTTGCCGGCGGCGGTGAGGACGGCTGGCGTGGCGTAGTTGGCCACGGGCGGGCGATCCTGTTGCCAGACGATCTCGCCGGTGAGTTTGCTGAGGCCGGTCATCTTGCCACCGCCGCGATGATCGGCCGATACGAGCACGATGTTTTGATAAACAACCGGCGAGGAGCCAAAACCCTGATGCACCTGGAAATCACACACGCGGCGCTGCCAGAGCTGCTTGCCCGCGAAATCGAGCGCGGTGGTGAAGATGGCTCCGTTGTTGAGGAAATTGACAAAAAACCGCCCGCCATCGCTTACGACATCTGATGAAGCCTGCGAAGAGATTTTATGCCCCTTGGTGTTGAGGTTGCCACGATGCACCACGGTCTCCCAGCGCTTCTTGCCCGTGGTGCGATCAAAGCAGAGCACGAGTTGCTCTTCGGTCTCCGTGTCTGCTGTCGCGAGCACCACCTGATCACCCACCACGATTGGCGAACCATGCCCGCGACCCCTTACCGCGGCTTTCCAGAGCACGTTCTCGTTCTCGCTCCATTTCAGCGGCAGTTTCTGGCCCGCTGCTGCATGGCCGTCCATCGTGGGCCCCCGCCACGCGGGCCAGTCGGAGGAAAGCAACGGAGTCGTGACGAGTGCGGCGGCGAAAACAAATACGGAGATGTTCATGAAGGTTGTTGATTACGCGGTGGAGTGCGGAGCGCTGTCATCGAAGAGTCGAGATCAGCTTTGTGTGTCAAAAGTTGAGCAACTCGCCAACGGGCAGCGGTTTGTTCTGGCGGATGGATTCTTCCGCGACGAGGCACAAACCGGCACTCCAAAGCCCATCGAGGCCGGTGGCGATGGGTTTCTTGCCGGTGCGGACCATTTCGATGCATTGGGCGATCTCCTCGCGGAGTTCGAAGACTTCGCCGCTGTGTTTTTCGAGCTTCACGGTTTCAAGCTGATCGCCGTCGAAGACTTTGAGAAAGTATTCGGGTTCCAGCGTGCGATCCAGCGCACCGCTCCATGCCGCCCACAGCGCGCCCTTGGTGCCGCTGACCTTCACCGTTTGATGATGCTCAAAGGCGGCGAGTGTTTGCGATACGACGGCGTAGCTGCCGTTGGCGTATTTGAACATGGCGCTGAAGTTGTCGAACAGGGTGGGACGCTGCGGATCGCGCGAGTTGGCGTAGGCGTGGAGTTCGACAGGATCGCCGCTGCTAGCGAGATACCAGCGGGCGAGATCGAAGAAGTGAATCGGTTCCTCAAGCACCCAGGAACCGACTCGATTTTGGTCGTAACGCCAGCCTGATGCGCCTTGGCGGTAAGGTTTACGCGAAAGCTCGACGAGCACGTATTGCGGATCGCCAATGGTGCCGGCGTCGATGATCTCCTTGATGCGTCCCCACTGTGAAGAGAGGCGGAGTTCATGCCCGACGGCGAGATGTACACCGTGTTGCTGCGCACCAGCGACGATGGCTTTGCAATCATCGAGCGTGATGGCCATGGGCTTTTCCAGTCGGACGTGTTTACCTTTCGCCATCGCAGCGAGCGCGATCTCGCGATGCGTGTGGCTCGGCGTGGCGATGTCGATGATGTCGAACTTGGCCTGCGCGATCATGTCGAGGCTGTCAGCGAAGATTTGGGCCTCGGGATAGAGTTGGTGGGCTTCCTCACGCGACGCATCCGATGGCGCGGCGATGGCGACGAGACGCGCATCGGGATTTCCCGCGATGGATTGTGCGTGAAATTTGCCCCAGGCACCGAATCCGGCGAGGGCGAAGCGGACGGGTGAAGACATATCAATGGCGAGGTGCGGTAGTGAGTGGCGTGACGGGATTTTCAACGCGACGGCCTTGGAGTTCGTTCAGGCGGCAGGTGGGGAGATGTGGTAGCACATGCTTGGCGAAGAGATCGCACTCATCGAGGTGCGGGTAGCCGCTGAGGATGAAGGCGCGCATACCCATGTCCATGTAGCGGTTGAGCTTGGCGAGGACTTGTTCGGGATCGCCGACGATGGCGCTGCCCCTTGCCGCGCCTCTCAACAGCTCGAACGACAAAGTCCTCCGTCCTACCACCCAGCAAACACGCCCGCCGCCACGGAGATCATTGCGACTGCAGGCGGAAAAAGGCAGCGTTGTCAGGCACCGTGAACTGGAACTCCAGATTGCCTGAGCCGTTGATCGTTGTCGTCGCACCTGGAATGCTCAAGGAGAAGGGCTGGAAGTTGGCGAGATTGGTGCTCTTCAAGACGCCAATCGTCAGCTTGAAGGTGCCGTTGCCAGCGTTCTTCTGAATCAACGGAGCGCCAATATACAGCGCCTGCACCTGGGTGGGATTGTAGAGCCCGGCGGCGTTGGCACCGTTGTTGAGGGTGGCCACCAGCGCGGTCTGGGAAACCTGCCAGTCAAAGCCCAGCGGGACATATTGAAACTCCGCCCAGTCGGCAAGGCCGTCGCTGTCCGTGTCGGTGAGTGCGGAAAGGCCCAGCCCTGAGAGACTGATGTCATAGGGGTTCGTGGCACCGGTCACATTGCTGGCGATGTGCAACGCGGCAGCGCGGCTGCTGCTGGTGCTGCCCCCCGGGGTGAAGGTCACGGAAAATGTAGTGCTGCCAGACGCGGAAACTGTGGTGCTCATGCCAGTGGTGTTCACGATGAAGTCCGACGCATTGGCACCATCCTTCGTCACCGCCAGACTGCTGAGATCGGCTGTCCCAGGGTTTTTGATGGTGAAGGTAAGGCTGGTGCTGGTGCCGAGTTTCAGACCTCCAAAGGACTTGGAGCCACCATCCGCAACGACGGTGCTCACAGGCTGCTCCACAGAAATGAGCGGCGTCATGCCGCCTCCGCCAGTGGGCTGCACGACGATGTTTTGCGTCACCTGGCTGGTATTGACGAAGACGTCTTGAGCCGACGGAGCTTGGTAGCCCAGGCCAGAAAGATCACCGCCGTCAACGGTCAAATTCCACGTCCCCGAAAACACCGCCAGCGAATAGTTCCCGCCTGCATCTGTGACAGTTGACGTGGGGTAGGTCTGGCCGCTGAGGGTGGCCGTGCCTCGAACACGCACCCCCGCCACCGGCTGGTTCGTGTCGCTCTTGACGGTGCCAATAATGGTCGTGGTGGAGTGGCGGGCGCGGATGATAACGTTGCTCTGGTTCACGCCGTTCGTCACCACCGCCTGGCTGTCCTGCACGATGAGCCCCAGACCGACGATGTTGCTGAGCCCGAGATTCCAGGTGCCGCCAAACAGAGGAATATCGAAGTTGCCCGAGCCATCCACATTGCTGCCGGTGTTCACCCCGTTGAGCGTACTGTTGCTGGCATAGGCGCTGATGTTGCCGATGGGAGAATTGTTTTCATCCTGCACCTGCCCGGTGACGTGTGCGGTCACATTGTAAACCTGATAGGTGATGCCGGTGATGTTCGCGCCGTCCTGCACCTGAAACTCAGGCTGGGAGGAAACATACAAGAGCGAACCATTCGTGATCAGAACCTGCAAGACCCAGGCCTTGGTGGCCGTGCCGCCACCGCCATAAACACCAAGATCAAAATTGCCGCTGGCATCCGTGGTGGCGAAGGCATTGATCTCACTGCCGTTGCTCACGTTGGGATCACGCGCAATGATTTGGAGATTGGGCACAGGCGTATTGGAGCTGTCCCTGACCTGCCCGATCAGATGGGCGGTCACCGGCACAGCCACCAGATTTTGCAGCACGGCGCTGCCATTGGTATTGACCACCACAGTCTGCGACTGGACCAGATAACCCACAGGCCTGGATGTCAGATTCCAGCTTCCAGGCGTCACCCCGATGGAGAAATTACCATTGGCGTCTGTCAGTGCGTTGCTTGTACCGCCATTGCCACCAAACTGCATGGCCTCAATCTCAGTGAAAGGCACCGCTGCATTGGCGGGCGTTTTCAGGCTGCCGTAAATAAGCGCCGGGACTGGAGCAAGGTCGATGTTGAACCCGGTCACCGTCGTGGTGCTGCCCTCGGGGCTCTCCCCTGCAAAGAACCCGTGCTGCGCCACCTGCCACCCTTCCAATCCCAAATCACAACCCGTTGCTGGAGCATCGATCTGGTAGTTGCCATTGGAGTCCGTGAATGTCAGTGAGACAAATCCGGTGTCGGTGACGCCATGCATGAAAAGCGCGGGAACACCATTGGCCGTGTTGCTCGCGTCCCGCACCTTCCCTGAGATCGTACGAGAGGACGTCACCAAGGTCAGATTCTGGCTTGCAAACGCACCGGCAGACACCGCCACCGGCGAAAGACTTCCAGCGTTAAAAACATAACCCGCCTTGGCCGCCAGCGGCAGATAGCTGCCTGGAGGCAGTTTGATGGAGTAGTTGCCTACCGCGTCGCAACGGGTCACCCCGGCAAAATCGCCATCGAATCCGCCGGCCAGAAATGCCACAAGCGCGCGTGGCTGGGCGGCCGTTCCCGAAATGCCGCTGCCGCCATAGTCCTTCTGAGTCACCGTGAGGCTTGACGAGAACGGAGTGAACCCTCCTCCGACCGGAGAAACCTGAAAGAGATGCACTCCATCGATCAGGCCGGTGTCATTCATTCCTTTAAACGCCACCCGGGTCAGAGCCTGACCGTTGGCCGCCCCATCCTCATCCCCCGGCACATTACGGTTTCGCTGTCCGCCGATGCTGGTGACAGCCCCATCGGTCACGTTGAACTGGCGCACCAGCAGGTCACCCCCCGTGACGGTACCGCTGTTGTCGGTGTCCATGTATTCCTGCACCATGAACGACTGTCCGGCGCTGTCCAAACCGGTGATGGTAAGATCGCAGGTGCCCACATAGGTGTTGTCGATAGTGGTGGGAGAAACCGTCAGCCCGCCGAAGACCTGCAATGGCAAAAGCAGACAGGCGGCACAAGTAAAGACGTTGAGTTTGGAGGTCGTCTTTGTGATCAGATAAGTTCGTTTCATAATAAAGCACCTTCTTAAACGCACGCAGCGCGGTGCACCCTGCACCCTGCCCACCTGATTTGCAATGGCTGAGAAACAACGCCCCAGCCAGGCTTCAATAGTGGAAATCCTACCCGTTCCGAGCGTTGACATAAGGGGTTCTCACCCGCAAAACACACTCTTTCACCCCTGCGCACCCGGACGACACTCAAACAATCTCCCCGCCAGCGGCTCTTCCAGATCTGGCTTCTTGCCAGTGGAGTAATGGAATGTTGGAGTGGAGGAGTGGTTATGCGGAGTCACACAGGCCGAGTGGTCTAGAACTACAGCAACTCGCCCACCGGCAGCGGCTTGCCCTGGCGGATGGATTCTTCGGCGACGAGGCACAGCCCGGCACTCCACAGCCCGTCGCGTCCGGTGGCGGCGGGTTGCTTGCCGGTGCGCACCATTTCCACGCATTGAACAATCTCTTCACGCAGTTCGAACACCTCACCACTGTGTTTTTCGAGCTTCACGGTTTCGAGTTTCTCGCCGTCGAAGACTTTGAGAAAGTATTCGGGCTCCAGCGTGCGGTCGAGTGCGCCGCTCCACGCGGCCCAGAGTGCGCCCTTGGTGCCGCTGACCTTCACCGTCTGATGATGCTCAAAGGCCGCGAGTGTCTGCGACACGACGGCGTAGCTGCCGTTCGCGTATTTGAACATGGCGCTGAAGTTGTCGAACAAGGTCGGACGCTGCGGATCGCGTGAGTTTGCGTAAGCATGCAGTTCCACGGGGTCGCCGCTGCTTTCGAGATACCAGCGGGCGAGGTCGAAGAAGTGGATGGGTTCTTCGAGCACCCAACTGCCGACGCGATTCTGGTCGTAACGCCAGCCTGAAGCGCCGAGGCGGTAAGGTTTGCGTGAAAGCTCGACGAGCACGTATTGCGGATCGCCGATGGTGCCGGCGTCGATGATCTCCTTGATGCGGCCCCACTGGCTGGAGAGACGCAATTCGTGCCCAACAGCCAGATTCACATCGTATTGACGCGCTCCGGCGACGATGGCTTTGCAATCCTCCAGCGTGATCGCCATCGGCTTCTCCAGCAGGACGTGTTTGCCCTTCTGCATGGCGGCGAGCGCGATTTCGCGATGTGTGTGACTCGGCGTGACGATGTCGATGATGTCGAAATCGGCCTGCGCTATCATGTCGAGGCTATCGGCGAAAATATGCGCCTCGGGATAGAGTTTACGGGCTACTTCGCGTGATGCTTCAGAAGGTGCCGTGATGGCGACGAGCTTGGCGTCAGGGTTTCCAGCGATGGATTGAGCGTGGAATTTGCCCCAGGCACCGAAACCGGCGAGAGCGAAGCGAACAGGTGAAGACATATCAGCGGCGAGGTGCGGTGGTGAGTGGCGTGACGGGATCGGGAACGCGGCGGCCTTGGAGTTCGTTAAGTCGGCAGGTGGGCAGTCTGGCAAGGACGTGTTTGGCGAAGAGATCGCACTCGTCTAGATGCGGGTAACCGCTGAGGATGAAGGCGCGCATGCCCAGGTCCATGTAGCGATTTAGTTTGGCGAGGACTTGTTCCGGATCGCCAACGATGGCGCTGGCGCAGCCGCTTCTCGCGAGACCGATGCCGCTCCAGAGATGCGGTTCGATGTAGAGATCGGTGCTCTGGGCGCGGAGTTCGTCCTGGCGTTTCACACCAGCGCTCTGGCTGTCTTGTGAACGCGCTTTGATCTCAGCTCCTTTGGTGAGGTCGAGTTTGGAGATGAGGCGATCAGCGGCGGCGCGGGCTTCGGCCTCAGTTTCGCGGACGATGACATGTGCACGGAAGCCGAAGTCGATCTTGCGGCCATAGGCGGCGGCTTTTTCGGACATGACACGCATGGTTTCGGCGATGCGGTCCTCGGTTTCCGGCCACATGAGGAAAACATCGCAATGCTTCGCGCACAAATCCTGCGCGGCGGGCGAGATGCCGCCGAAGTACATGAGCGGGCCACCGTTTTGCTGGTAAGGCTTGGCGGGTTCAGTGGTGGGGAGGCTGATGCTGTAGAACTCGCCTTTCCATTCAAAAGGGCCGTCGGTGCGCCACAGGACTTGGAGGATCTGGATGATCTCGCTGGCGCGGGCGTAGCGTACTTCGTTGCTCTCCTTCATGCCGGGCAGGTCGGAGGAGATGATGTTGATGGACAGGCGGCCTTGAGCGATGTGATCGACGGCGGCGATGGCGCGTGCGAGCATGGGCGGCCACACTTCGCCCATGCGGAGGGCGACGAGTTGATTGATCTGCGTCGTCTGTGGTGCCATGGCGGCGGCAAAGGCAAGGGCGTCCTGTCCGGCGATCCAGCCGGAGGGCAACAGGATGTTTTGATAACCGAGGGCGTCGGCTTTTCTCACGATATCGCCACAGTGTGCGTAGCTGGAGCGCAGGGAGCCATCCGGCACGCCGAGGAACTCGTAATCGTCCGCGCAAAGGGCGGAGAACCAGGCGACTTCGGCCTTGCGGTCAGGCGTGCGGATGGGTAGATCAGTCATGCAGTTAGGAGTGAGGGAGCAGGAGGTGTTTTCCTGCATACGAGAACGGCAGCAATCCATGTTTTACTCAAATGCGCAAAAATCCGGTGTTCCAAAACGAGGTGCTCGGTGCGGCCATCCTGCAGGTGCGCAGCGGTCGTGCGAGGTCTCGGACCACGCTGTCAAAGGCGTTGGGCATTTCGCCTTCGACGGTGGGGATGTATGTGGACCGTCTGATCGCGGAAAATTATCTGAGTGAATCAGGCGTCAGGCAGGGGCCGATGGGGCGGCCACGGCGGTTGCTGACGACGCTGGCTGGCGCAGGCTGGTTTGCCGGAGTGGAGTTTCATGCGCAGCGAGTGCAGGCGGTGGGGGTGGACTTTTCCGGCAGGCAGACGGCTGCGGTGGTGCGTCTGCTGCCAGCGGAAGCCACGGCGGACCTCGTGATCAAAACCATACTCGTCTGCGTGGCGAAGCTGGCTGAGGCCATGCACGGCCCGCTGCTGGCGCTCGGCCTCGGTGCACCAGGTTTGGTGGACCCCCAGGCAGGCATGGGTCTGCACTACGCCTTCATCTCCGACTGGAATCAGGTGCCGGTCTCCAGCCTCATCAGCAAGCAACTTGGAGTGCCGGTCATTTTGCAAAACAACATGCGTGCGATTGCCCTGGCCGAGCGCTGGTTCGGCATGGGGCATGATTTGAACGATTATGTGATCCTCGGGCCACGCGGCGGATTCGGCATTGCGATGGTGCAGCAGGGCAGGCTGGTGGAGGGAGCGCATCATGCCGCCGGTGAAGTGGGCCTCTGGCCTTGGCCGCTGGGAGGTGGTGACGGCACCAGCCGGGAACTGCATCATGTGCTTAGCGCACCGGCAACATGGCGACGGCTGGCAGGGGCTTCAGCAAGCGCGAAAACGCCGGAAGATTTGCGGTTGGCGCTCGCGGAGTTTGCAGAAGCTGACTCCGCAGAATGGCATGCGGTATGCAAGGATTTCGCGCGCGTCATCGGCTGCTTGCAACTGCTCACCGACACCGAGGTCTTTATCCTGCATGGACCATTGACCGCGTTGGGCGAGCGTTTTTGCGAGTCAATCATCCAGGCGGCGCGTGGGCTGGCACCGGCGCTTGCCACGGCGCCGTTGAGGGTGGTGTCGTCAGCGCTAGGTGATGATGCCGGCGCGCTTGGTGCGGCGAGTCTGGCGATGGAAGCATGGTCGCCAGCCTGAGATGGAGGTCAGGCATCTTGCCTGACGACGGCATGAGCCTTCCAGGCTTTTCTGACAATCAAAGGCGGGACGCCTCGATCCATGGACAGGCGAGGACGCCTATCCTCCCATGCAGGCATAAAAAAACCGGGCGGCTGAATGGCTTCAGCACACCCGGTTGATGAAACGGAGAATTATTTCTCCAGGGCTTCGTTGGCGGCCTTCCAGCCGGAGATGCCGGCGGAGAGGTGCTTCACGTTGGTGTAGCCGAGCTGGCTGGCGGCGTTGGCAGCGGCTTTGTAAGCGCTGCAGGCCGGACCACCACAATAGGCGACGACAAGGGCACCCTTGTCAGCAGGAAGCACGCTGGCGAGGCTGTCCTTCTGGGTGGCGAAATTGACCGCACCAGGAACATGACCGGCTGCATAGGAAGCGGCGCCGTTGACGTCAATGACGGTGACTTTCTTGTCAGCGATGGCCTGCTTGAGGTCAGCGATGCTGATGTCCGGGAACTCGGCGGCAAACACGGAGGAGGCGACGAGTGCAAAAACGAGGGCGATGATTTTCTTCATGATTGAGTATGGATGGGTTGAGTTAGGGTTGCGCGTGGTGGCTGTGCGCGGCAGCGGCCCCGTCTGCCGGGGCAAAGGATTTAGTGCAAGGGGTGTAACCCGTGTTTCATGGATTGGTCGTGTGTGACGTTGTGGTCAGCGATTTTATTCCCGGTTTGGTCTGGCGTGCGGGTGTGATTACGTTTCATCCGGCGAAATGCTGCAAAGAAATCACAGGATGGGGATGAACAACCGGGCGAAGCCGTTGCGCAGGCGCTGGTGGAGCGGGGTGGCGGCGAGCCATTCGCGGGTGATTTCGCGGCTGGTGGCGAGCTTGGCATCCATCTCGGCGCTGAGGCGCTGACCGAGCTCGGGATCGTGGCAGGCGAGGTTGAACTCGAAATTCAGGCGCAGGCTGCGCGGGTCCCAGTTGGTGGAGCCGAGGAATGACCACACGCCGTCGATGAGGAAAAATTTGGAGTGGTCGAAGGGCGGCGGGGATTCGAAGATGCGGCAGCCGACTGCGAGCAGCTCGGGATACAAGGTCTGCGCGGCCCAGCCGACGAGCGGGATGTTATTCTGCGCCGGAGTGAGGATGGTGACCTTCACGCCACGGATGGCACAGAGCCGCAGCGCGGCCATGAGCGTGGGCGTGGGCAGAAAATAGGGGGTGATGATGCGCACCTCCTCGCGTGCGGCATTGAGCGCGGCAAAAAAGGCCGCAGGCATGACCTCCATGTCCTCATCAGGACCATCGACGATGCCGATGGCGCTGGTTTTGCCGGTGCTCGGAACCTCGGGGAACCACAGCGGGCCGTCGAGTGCTTCATTCGTGCAGAAGGCCCAGTCTTCGGCAAACACGCGCTGAAGCTGCGCGACGATGGGCCCGGTGACTTCAAAGTGCAGGTCATGCACCGGATGCGCGGGTTTGCGGGCGAGCATGTTGCCTTCGCGGATGTTCATGCCGCCGGTGAAGGCAGTGCGGCCGTCCACCACCATGATCTTGCGGTGATTGCGCAGGTTCATGGTGATGAGACGCAGAATCATGCGGTTGGGCATGAAGCGACGTGCGGGCACACCCGCCTGGGTGAGGGCATGGATTACAGACGGCCAGGAATAACGCGTCCCGGCATCATCGACCATCACGCGCACCTGTACGCCGCGCTTTACTGCGTTGGAAAGCTCAGTGACAAAGTCACCTCCGATGCCGATAGCCTCAAAGATATAGCTGGCGAGCGAGATGCTGTGCTGCGCGCCGCGAATCGCCGCCAGCATGCGCGGCATGGCCTCATCGCCTTGATGCAGCGGCGTGACGGTGTTGCCCAGCGTGAAGCAGAAGCGCGAAATGCGGTCGAGTGTTTTGGCGAGCTGCTGGTGCTCCCTTGCATCGCAGTTTTCTGAAGGGAAAGGCAGGGGATGCTCTGGCACGGGATCCAGCCACGGTTCATAGGTGCCGCTGCGATAATGTCTAGCGCGACGCCGCAGGATGTTGATGCCGAGAAACAGATAGAGCAGCGGCCCGATGAGCGGTGAGAAGACCACGAGCGCCGTCCAGAACGCGGCGGACCGGTAATCACGATGCCGCAGCAGCAAATGAGCCAGCGCTAACAACGCAGAAACGATGGAGACAATGGCGAGCGCCGCCGACCAGAAGGTGAATTCAATCCAAGGCATGATTCAGGTGATGATGAATGGCCGCGAAGTGCCCGGGAACAAGCAGCAATTGCGTGACTGCGGCAGTGGGCCATCCATCACTTGGCCGGACGAACGCCGTAGCGCTCATCAAAAAAGTCTGCCGCTACCACTTTACCGGCGGTTTCGGCACTTGGCGGCTGCGTGATGTCGAGGATCGCCCAGTCGGGCAGTTTGGGGTTCTGCAGCGAGTTCGTCTTGTCATGCGCCTCGCGGAAGGTGAGACCAGAATTGATCACGACCTCAAATCCCGGTGACTGGAGGCAGGGATAGGTCAGCAGCGGCACATGCGTCTTTGCAGCGAACGTCTGCGCCCCGATGCTCACCTTTTCCGCATTCCATTTCACCGGCAGCACACTGGCCAATTGCTTGAGGCAGGAGTTCGACTCCGGTGTGCCCCACAGGATGAGGCTTTGCGTTTTACCGGCTTCGATCACGTCCTTGATCTCCGCAGCCTTTACCACACGCACATCGCCGCGCATCAAACCGCGCCAGCGTTGGATGAAATGTGCCGACTCAGCCGCCACCCACGCATCCACGGCTGACGACGATGACTTCCCATCTGGCAGCACGACCAGAAAGCGCTTCATGAAGCTCGCATCCATCGGCCCTGGATGTGCGGAGGGTTTGCCACCTTGCGGCCCTTCGTGCTGAAACGGCTGCGCGTTGCCGAAGTCACGCCATTGGCCGTTCTCTTTGATTAACCGGCACATGGAACCCGGCACCTTCGGGCCTGGATTCATGAAAGTCTCAAATTGCGGCACTTCCGGCCCGACGGTCAACGTCATAGGCTGGCCGTCAACGAGCACCTTGAGCTTGCCGCCGCCCTTCCGCGCCTGCGGCGGCGGGTAGAACACGATGCGCGTCACGTTGGTCGTCTTGATGTCAATCGTCTGGCCGTCCACGACCTTCGCATCGAGCCGGGCCTCCTTCCAGCTCTCCTCCAAGCCATGGAGATTCAGCCACTTCATGCGACCATAGAACGCTGTCTTCGTCTGAATGTGTACTTCGTCAGGAAACAGTTCGCGTCCCTTCGCCACCGCTTTTTCAATCCACGCCTGCACCTCCTTGATCGTTTCGGGATGATATTTATGCGGCATGCCGGGACCAATGAGGTGCGGCGGCTTCAGACCTTCTTTTGCCAGCACTTCCATCATGTACTCTGCGCTGTCGCGCTGTGCATCGAGCTCACCGCTATAGCTGATCAGCGGCACGTTGAAGAAATTTCGTGCGTAGTCCGGCACGTCATACACGCCCCAGAGCTTCTGCTCATACCACGCGGGATACTTGTCCGGTGTGAGCTTCTGGTAGCGCTTCACATCGGCAAAACCGGCTCCGGTGTGAACACAGGCCCACTGATCCGCGTAATGCGCGCCGAGATGCCATGCGCCCGCGCCGCCCATGCTGAAACCCGCCAGCGCGATGCGGTTGGTGTCGATGTTGAAGCGTTTCGTGGCATCATCGCGGCACTCAAACACATCGATCTCCCCCGCACTCTTCCAGCCATTGCAGAAACGGCCGAAGGGATGAATCACAATCGTTCCCGCCGGTTGAAACTGGCCCGGTTTCTTTGCCATCAGGCGTGAATAGACAAAAGGCAGGTCCGTAGCGGTGTCACCACGGCCATGCAGCCAGATCCACATTGGCACCGGCTGTTTGCCTGCGCCAAATTTCAGGCCTTCCGGCACTTCCACGCCGTACGGCTGCGGCGAATCGTCGATCTTCGAGTAAAACCCCAGCACCTTCTGCCCGCTGCCATCCATCCACGGCGTCTCGTTATTCTTCAGCGATTCAATGCGTTTCTTGGCCTCCTCGAGCAGCACGGTCGCCTTTTTGACACCGTCTTCCGGCTTCTTGTCATACCACTCGTCGAAATCGAGCGCATAACGCACCGCCTTGATGAAAATGTGCGCATCCGCAGCGCGCTCGTGGGTCTTCACCGCCTGAAACGCCTGCGTCACTGCCGCCAGTTCTTTTTCCAGCGCCGCCTCCTGTTCCGCGGACAAGGCTGCCGTTGGTTTCGGTGGCAGACTGCCCTTGAAGGAGGCCGTGGCGCCGTGCGGGCTGAGCTGTGCTTGCGTCGGCAGCACTGCCACTGGGAGGAGGAAAAGAAGCAGGGTGAGTCGGATCATGAAGCCAGCATAAACGCCGCTTTTTGCGCCTTTTCACCATCCGATTGCACGGCAGCGCCCCGGTTCAGGAAACGCTCGCAGCCTCTGCGGCTGGTTCCTCGGCAACGGCTGGTGTGTCAGCAGCGGAGGTCTTGGCCGCCGCTTTGCGCAGCCGTTTGGCCTCTTTTGCCGCCTTCTGGGCCTGTTCGCGCTTCCGTTTCTCGAAACTGTAATTGGGTGTTGCCATGGTGCTAGTAGTGTTGCTGCGGATCCCACATAGCACCGTTTGCGGGCCGTCACGCCTGCAAAAGCGATGAATTTAAGTGTTCTCGATTCCGGCCTCCTTTCTGCTGGCAAGAATCTCGTTCATTCCTTCATCGCCATGCGCTCTCTTGCGTCATCGTGCTCCTGCGCTATGGAAGCCGACGAAGGCCGTTTGATCTCCCACTTGTTTTCGTATCTCCGCCTCCATGAATCATCCGCATGCCATTGTTCTGACCTTGCTGCTCCTCGCGTTCACCACCGCATCGGCAATCGTCATCCCTGACCCGTTGCCCAAAGCGCCGGAACCGATCGATGACATTCTGCGGCTCCAGATCTTCCTCGACACCCAGCTCTTTGGCCCGGGGAAACTCGACGGCCGTCCCGGTGAGTTCACCACCAAGGCCCTCAAACGCTACCAGCGCGCCCACGGCCTCCCGGAAACCGAGTTGGAAGCACACACGCTCGACCTCGTCAGCGTGCCGGAAATTTTCACCTCTTACACCATCCGCGAAGAAGATCTCAAGTTCGTCGGCGATCTGCCGCACCAGCCCTCCGCACAGAGCAAAAAGAAGTACCTGCCCTACGACTCACTGCTCGAGTTCTTGACGGAGCGCTTTCATAGCGCACCAGAGTTTCTGCAGTTCATCAACCGACCGCTCAAGTTCAGCGCACTCAAGCCTGGCGATGTCGTCAAAGTGCCCACTGTGGAGCCTTTCCTCATCGAGCAGCTCACCGAAATTCCAAAACTGCCCGAAGTCCTCGAGTATCAGACCCGCATCATTAAGATCGACACCCGCGAGAAGCTGCTCGGCCTATGGGAGGGTGAAAAACTCCTCGCCAGCCTGCCCATCACGCCCGGCAGCGGTTATCTGGCCACTCCTCCCGGCAACTGGCGTATCGTCGGCATCTCGCAACTGCCCACCTTCCGCTGGGACAAGAGCATGCTCGAATACGGCGTGCGCAGTGGCGACTACTACGAACTCCCCATCGGTCCCAACAACCCTGTCGGCGTCATGTGGATCGGTCTCAACCGCCCCGGCATCGGCATCCACGGCACGAATTCGCCCCAGACCATCGGTCGCAGTTCCAGCCACGGCTGCATGCGCACTGCCAACTGGGATGTCGTCCGTCTCGTCAAACACATCACCCAGGGCATGACCGTCACCATCGAAGGCCCGCCGCCGGTGCCACGACCTGTGATCGTCGT
>JAYVIO010000289.1:0-9818 GCA_043770175.1 Verrucomicrobiales bacterium
ATCGGGTCGCCAAAGGGCAAGATGGGCATCGGGCGGCCTTGGAAGTCATCGAAGGTGTCGTTCGGGTCAATGCCGAGGTGCTGATAAACCGTGGCCCACAGGTCATTGGGGCTCATCGGGCGCTCGATGGGGAATTCACCGCGCGGATTCGTCGCGCCGATGACCTGGCCGGTCTGCATGCCACCGCCGCTGACGATGAAGGACATCGCCTGCGGCCAGTGATCGCGCCCTGGCTGGCTGACGCCGGTTTGCGTGCCGATCTGTGTGTTGATCTTCGGCGTGCGGCCAAATTCGCCAGTGATAATGACCAGCACGTCTTTGTCGAGACCGCGTTGGTGGATGTCCTCGATCAAGGCGGAGGCAGCCTGATCATAAACGGGCATGCGCCAGCGGGCGTCGGCATACATGTCGCAGTTTACTGCGTGACTGTCCCAGTTGTAGCTGCAGTTTTTGGGGATAGTCGTGCTGAAGGGGTTCTCCCACACCATCGTCACGAAACGGCAACCGGCCTCGACCAGCCGACGCGCCATGAGGCCACGCTGGCCGTAGGTGCTGTAGCCGTAGCGTTCGCGGGTTTTGGCGCTCTCCTTGCTCAAATCGAAGGCATCTCGCACGCTCGGTGTTGTGAGCATGCCCACGGCCCGCTGGCTAAAGCTGTCCATCGCCTCCATCAGGCCACTGCGGTCCATCTCGCGCTTCAGATTGTCCATGCCCTTCAACAGATGCGCACGATCCTCGATGCGGGACGCCATATCCGGTGTAAGGCCGATGTTTTCAACTTTGAAGTCCTTCGCGCTTGGATCGCCCACAACCATGAACGGCGAAGCCGAAGGCCCCAGGTAGGCGGAGCCGAGCGAAAAGGTGTCAATGCCCTGCCTGCCGCGATCCACGCCCGCCACGCACACCGGCATGGGTTCGCCCGTACGCTGGAGCTTGCGCTGGATGATGGAGCTCACCGCCGGCGCATCATTCACAAAACCCACTGGCAGCGCCGGAGCACGGCCCGTCATGAAGCGCTTGTGCCCGCCGCCGTGGTCGGCGAACTCATGATGCACGCTGCGGATGATGTTGAATTTGTCCGCGATCTTTGCCTGCTTCGGGAACAGCTCGCTGATGTGTGTGCCGGGAACGTTCGTGCGGATGGGATTGAGCACACCGCGATACTCGATGGGCGCGTTCGGCTTCATGTCGTAGCTTTCGAGCTGCGACATGCCACCGGGCAGCCACACGAAGATCACTGACTTGTCCTTGAGCCGCTTGCCTGCGGCTTTGGCGATGGTTTCAGCACGAAGAGTGTCAGCAAGTGACCAGCCGGTGAGCGCCAGAGAACCCATGCTGAGAAAACTCCGTCGGGAAAGCGGGCCGGAGCAGCGATGTGATAATGGGGAGGGCATGTACAGCTAAATTAAGCCTGTGGGAGCGGATTTATTTCAAGCTCAAGATGAAAGCCTTCACATCTGCGAACTCTTGTGGCTTCAGAATGAGGTTCATCGGCGGCATCGGAGAGATTGGCGTGGCGGTGTAGCCTTCGGCAAGCTTGGCGTTGGGGTTGATGAGGCTTTCGAGAATGTAGGCGGCGTCTTTGCGAGTGGCGATGCCATCCAGCGCGGGGCCAACGGCACTGCCCTGGCCTTTGAGGATGTGGCAGTTTTTGCAGGCGGCGACGGGATGCTCCCAGAAGATTTTTTCACCGCGTTTCGCATCGCCGATGAGGTTCTTTTCGTCCTCTTCGGCTTCAGGGATCAGCTCGCAGAGCTTCACGTCGTCGAAGTAGGTTTCGCCTTTGCCGACGTGGAGGAGGTTGATGCTCGCCTTCGGGCGGTCCTTGCTGTTGAAGGTCACTTCGACCTCCGTCCAGTCCTGGTCACGCTTGAGCGAGTTGGTCTCGGCACGACCGAGGTGGTCGTTCAGATTGGCTTTACCTCGAAAGCCGTGGGTTTTGATCCAGGCGCTGAGTTTGTATTCCGTGTTCGGCTTCAGCGGCACATCCGCGAAGAAACTCGTGTCAGCGTCGTTGCGGGTGATGCAGCGCATGGCTTGTTTGCCGCTGTGGATCATTTTCGGGTCGGTGACCAAGCCCCACTGTGCGTCTTGGTTGCCAGGGCGGTTGCCATAGTCGCGGTGTTGCCACGTTTTGGCGATGGGTTCCTCAAAGCCGGGATTCGGTAGCAAATTCGGCCCTTCTTTGAAATTGAGAGCCTTGTGCTTCTTGCCGAGCATTTTAGCTGCTTCCGCGAGCCATTCGTCGGTTTTTACGATGGGGTCCGCCGCAAGCTTTTTGACCAACGTTTGGATTTCCGGCGTCGTCGCGAAGTCCGCTAGCTTTACGAAGGCCGCGAGCCGCGTGTGCAAATCCGGGTCCGAAAACACGCCGGAGCCGAAGAAAAAATCCTGTGCGGCCTTGTCATTGCCGAGAACACGGACGGCGTTGCGGCGGAGTGCGGAGTTTTTGGAGATGAGTGAGGCCTTGAGGATTTGAGGCCGACCTTTGAGCATCCCAGTCCTCTCCATAGCCCACAAGGCATGAACTGCCATTAGTTCGGGATGCTTCGCAGGTGGATTAAATTTGGAAGAATCTTCAGTGACAAATGGCTCAGGACAGCCGCCTGGTCTCATCAATCGTTGGGCTGTCAATCGCGACCATTGGGTCGATCCATCAAGGTTTGGCTTTTCAGGTTTCGGATTGGTACCTTTAGCGACGATGCGATAAATCCGCCCCCGGCTGTGATCCCGCAGATCATTTTCATGCGCACCACCAGGACCGGTCGTCGCCACGAAGCCGCCGCGTTCTTTGCTGGGCGTGGGATTGTGCTGGATGATGAAGTTTTGGAAATCGGCCACCCACACGGCACCATCGGGGCCGACTTCGGCGTGCACGGGGCTGTTCCACTCATCGCTGCTGGCGTAGAGATTCATGTAGTCGAGCGCTTTGTAGCCTGCACCGTCGTCTTGGATGTCCTGGAGGGCCACGACCTTCATCGTCGGCTCGCAGATCATGGCTTTGCCTTGGAAGCGGGCGGGAAGAGCGTCGCTATAGATGAAGTTGGAGCCTGCGGCCGCGGTGTAGCCGCCGAAGACGTCCACTTGGCGGAAGTTCGGTGTGATGGTGTGGCAGGTATCGACGACGTTGATCTTTTTCGCGGTCATGCCGTGCGAACCTTCGGGATAGGCGGTGGCGGGGATGCCGCCGAAGAAAATGGGCGCACCATTCGCGGTGCCGCCGAATTGATCGCCCGCATCGTTGTAACTGTGCGCCCAGGCGTTGTTGGTGAACTGATGCAGGAACTCGATGGCACTGCCGTCCGGCTTAAAGCGATACGTTCCCATGGCGAATTGATGCTTCTTGCCGCCGACGTAGCCCTCGATGCCGCTGTAGCCGACGCAGCCGTAGATCCAGTTGTCGAAGCCGTAGTGGAGGTTGCTAGCCTGCGCGTGCGTGTCGCGAATGCCCCAGCAGTCGATGATCGTCTCGCGCTTGTCGGCCTTGTCGTCGCCATCGGTGTCTTCCAGGTAGATGAACTTCGGCGGTGCGGCCACGATGATGCCTTTGCGGGCAAAGACGATGCCGGTGGGCAGATTGAGCTTGTCGGCGAAGACGGTGAACTTGTCCGCTTTGCCATCGCCATCGGTGTCTTCGCAGATTTTGATGCTGTCCTGGCCCTCGCCGTTTTCGTGAATGCCATGCGGATAGTCGCGTGTCTCCACGACCCAGCAGCGCCCGCGCTCATCCCACGCGAAGGCGATGGGCTTGGCGATGTCCGGCTCACTGGCGAATAGCTTCAGCTCACAATCCGCCGGCACCTGCGTGCGCTCCATGCTCCCTTTGACGCTCATCGGAAGCTGGAGCGTGAGCGGCTCCGGGCGTTTCTCGTAATTGGCCACCTGCGGATGCACTTTGCGCTCTTCCTTGTCCCGCTGGGCCAAAAAGGCTTCATAGCTGGCTTTGCGGGCAGGATTTAGTCCCGTGATCAATTCCTTGCCAAGCTGCTGCGGAGTCATGGGCTCCTTTAAGGTGATGACTTTGATCAATGGACCCGATGGCAGTTTGATCGCGTTATTGAGCGCCGGAGAACCATCCGCTTTCGGACGGACGACGAGTGCGTCGTAGTTGGCCAACGTGGCGCTGCTGGGCGTCGCACCCGTTTCATAATCAAAGTAGATCGCATCGCGTCCGAGATCCCGCATGGCATCATGCAGTGGGCCGATGGCGGTTTGCTCTTTGCCATCGGCGTCGAGGTAGAGCACCCGAATGGGATTGGCGGCCGCATTGAGGGCAAAAAGGAGGAACAGAAACGGTTTCATGGTTGTGGCTGGAGTGTCGCCGAAATGAACGCGACTTGGCGAGAATGAAGTGCGGACAACTTTTGGGCGGAATCGGCCACGGTGAATGTTCGGAGTCCCGGCTTGAGCCGGAAAACTGTTCTACCAAGGCGAGGATGAACGATTCGCCGCATCCTCGTGCTTGCCACGCTCTTCCGCCTGAAGGCGGGACTCCGAACGGGATCATTTTTCGCATATCATTTTCCAAATGCATGAATGACGGCATCATCCCGGCCTGTGACTGCTGTGTCTCGACTCCGCCTCTTTCTATTTCTCGCCCCACTGCTCAGCGGTGGCATTCTGGTCTTTGGATTTCCGAGTTGGAATTCAAATCTGGCCGTGTGGCTCTGGTTGTTTCCATTACTCGCTGTCATATGGGCGTGGCGAGATGTCGAGGGCGTGAAGGTGCGTCCGTTTTGGCGGGGTTATCTGGCAGGACTGGCCTTCTTCATTCCGAATCTGTTCTGGGTGCGTCATTCGTCGCGCGTGGCCTTGAGCGGGGCGGTGGATGAGACGTGGGCGGGCTGGGGAGCGGAGATGATGGGGATGGGGGCAGTGATCGGGCTGTCGGGTTATTGCGCTCTATACTTTGGCTTGTGGGCGTGGTTCACGCACCGGTTTGCACGGCCGAATGTGACTACTCTGACCAAAGATGCCTGGTGGCCGAGCACATTGCATTCGCTGGTCTGTGCGTTTCTCGCCGCTGCGGCTTGGGTGGCGTGTGAATGGCTGCGCAGCACGACGGTGTTTACGGGATTTGGCTGGAACGGTCTCGGCGTGGCGATGCATCGCAATCTGCCACTGATTCAGGCGGCAGATCTGGTGGGAGTGATGGGTTTGTCCTTCCTGCCAGTGTTCATCGCCTGCACAGCCTGGAACACGCTCACGCGGTTCATCTTCGCCTATCGCGGGGAAGGGAAGTGCAAGACGCGCTTGGACTTTACCGTGGCCTTGATTCTGATGTTGGTAACGGCTGGCTACGGCATTTTGAAAGTGACTGAGGTCCGCAAGGATGACATCAAAGTGCGCACGGTGCTGGTGCAGCCGAATGTGGCGCAGGCAGATGCGTGGACGGGCCGGCTAGGGCCGCAGATTTATGAGCGGCTCAGTCAGTTCACTCGCATGTATGCGGCGGCGAAGGATAGCCAGAGTGCGACGGATCTCGTCATCTGGCCAGAGAGTGCGCTGCCAGTGAATTTTTACGATGTGCAGCAGCAGTTGCCGGAAGGCTGGCACACGAAGTACTTCGATGACCTGCTGCATTCAGGTGATTTCAGCCTGCTCACCGGCACGGAACTGCATCAGGGCGAAGGCCAGAGCCATGTCTCAGCCATTTTGATGCGAGGCCATGCGGAGCACCGACAGGAATACCACAAG
Organism: Verrucomicrobiales bacterium; assembly: GCA_043770175.1. Taxonomy (GTDB): domain Bacteria; phylum Verrucomicrobiota; class Verrucomicrobiia; order Verrucomicrobiales; family Verrucomicrobiaceae; genus Prosthecobacter. Next base: position 5,698 of record JAYVIO010000289.1, read on the forward strand.
GTGCACCTCGTGCCCTTCGGTGAATACCTGCCTTTGCGTGACATTCCGCCGTTTTCCTTTCTCCGTGGCGTGCTGCCAGGAGATTTCACGCCGGGAGACAAGACGGAGCCGCTGCTGCTGGAGAAGCCGGAGGTGCAGATCATCCCGCTGATCTGTTTTGAAGACACCGTGGGCCGCGTGGCGCGCAAATTCGTGCGCGAGGCCCCGCAGATGATCGTGAACATCAGCAACGACGGCTGGTTCCTGCAAAGCGCGGAAACGGAAGTGCATCTCGCCAACGCACTCTTCCGCGCCATCGAACTGCGCCGCCCCATGGTGCGTGCGACGAACACCGGCGTAAGCTGCTTCATCGACACACATGGCCGCATCACTTCGCAGCTCAGTGATCCTGAAACGGGCACGTCATTCCTTGAAGGCACGCTGCCGGGCGAGGTCAGCGTGCCGCGCCATCCAGTGATGACGCTCTATGCGCGTTTTGGCGACTGGTTTGCGCTGACGATGCTGGGAATGTCTTGCGCGACATGGATTTGGAAGCGGAAACAAGCATGAGACCGCCAAGCGGGTGGGGAGGAAGCATGTTAGAGTCTCCCAAAAGCCGGTTCAGCGTGGGCTCGGAACCTTTGGATGCAACGCCGCAGAAGAATCGAGGACGAGTTCGAGTAGGAGGACGAGTAGGATGGGCTTCGCCTACACCGGATACACCCACGGCTTCCGATACTCGCGCTGCATGAGCTTGCTGGCCTCGGCATCACCAATGATCACTTCCTTCTCGGCGTCCCACTGAATGCTGCGCCCAGCCTTGTAGCTGAGCATGCCGAGCATCGGCAGACAAGAGGAACGGTGCGCGCTTTCGATGTCGGCGACGGGTTTGCGCTTCTTCTCGATGGCATCGATGAAGTCGGCCCAGAGGAGGGCGATGTTGTGGCCGTCGGGTTCTTGAAGCTGGTGGTTGCCGTGTTTTTCGCCGCTCTTGGGATCGACGGGGTAGAAGGTCCAGCCATCGCGCCAGCCGATGTGCAGCACGCCTTTCTCGCCGTAGAAGTAAGTGCCGATCTTGTGCTTCTCGTTGTTGTTGTCGGCGAATTTGCGGTGCTCCCAGGTGGCGGTGAACTGCTCGAACTCAAACGTGGCCATCTGATGATCCGGCGCGTCGGTGGTCTGCTCCTGGTCATTGAGCACGGCGGGTCCGGCGATGTTGCGGCCACCGGTGCAGAAGACTTTCTTCGGACCTTTTTCGCCGCTCCAAAGAAGGATCTGGTCCAGCCAATGCACGCCCCAGTCGCCCATGGTGCCGTTTGCGTAGTCGAGGAAGTTGCGCCAGCCACCGGGATGCAGCTTGGTGTTGAAGGGGCGCAGCGGGGCCGGGCCGCACCACATCTCCCAGTCCATGCCCTCGGGCACCTGGCTGTTCGGTTTCGGCTGCTCGGCACCGCCCTTGCTGATCGCAAAGGCACGCACCATGCCGACCTTGCCCACGGCACCGGACTTGAGAAAATTCATCGCCTCGACGTGATGCGGCCCGATGCGGCGATGCAAACCGACCTGCACCACGACTCCGGCCTCACGCGCGGCCTTCACCATCGCCTTGCTCTCGTTGATGGTGTGTCCCGTCGGCTTCTCGACAAACACATGCGCGTCAGCCTTGCACGCGGCGATGGTTTGCAGCGCATGCCAGTGGTCCGGCGTGGCGATAATGACGATCTCAGGCTTCTCCTTCTCCAACAACTCGCGGTAGTCCTTGTACAGCTTCGAATCGTCGCCGTTGAGGCCGTTCACAGCGTCGCCGGCATTCGAAGCGACATCCTCATGCACATCACACAACGCGCAGACTTTCACGCGACCTGAAGCCATCGCCTCCTTCAAGATGTTCATCCCCCACCATCCGGAACCGATCAACGCTGTGCGATACTTTTTCGCCGGATCAGTGCCGAAGATGTGAAACGACGAGGCGGCAAAAGCTGCCGTGCTGGCAGAAAGGAAATGGCGGCGGGAGGTCATGGTGGAGGACGATGAAAGCATGCGAGGCGAACAAACGCCACCGGTTCAAGAGGCTTGCGAGGAAAGCGGCCGAAAAGGTTTCATGCCTCGGAGTCAGGTGGTGCTGGATCGGTCTTTTTTGCCAGCTGCATGCGATATAGTGCAACGATCAGTGCGGCCAGGAGGCTGATTACCAAAGGTTCAAACCAGCCTAACAGCATAATCACAACATTTCCTCCAACGCCGTCATACATTTCATCTCCCCTGGCCCTGGCGTAGGCGGTGTTGATGGAAATTTCGACCGAAGCGCGATAAGCATTCCGCAAAAACCACGTCAACAGGGTGGTAATTCCAATACGAAGCATGAGTGATTGGGCCCTTGTTCGTGAAAGGCCCCAAAACACGAGAATTGGAAAGCCCAAGGACAGGAACAGATGGCCCCAGCCTGCCAGTTCCCATTTTTGCTCCAGGCTCATCATTTCACAGCTCCACCTGCTGATTCAACACCGCCACCTCCACTTTGCCTTCGACGTGTTTGGCATCGAGCGCGGCTTTGAGGGCGCTCGAGCGTTCGGGTTCGCCGTGGACGAGGAAGACGTGGCTCTTTGGGCCCTTCACGCGGTCGAACCAGCCGAGGAGTTCGTCGTGGTCGGCGTGGCCGGAGAAGGAGTCGAGGATTTCGACGTCGGCGCTTACCTCGAACTCGTCGCCGAGGATGTTCACGTGCTTATGGCCTTCGCGCAGCTTCCAGCCGAGGGTGTTTTCGGCGCAGTAGCCGACGAAGAGCAGGATGTTGCGCTCGTTTTCGACGTTGTTGCGCAGGTGATGCAAAATGCGGCCGGATTCGGCCATGCCGGAGGCGGAGATGATGATGGCTGCCCCTTTGATGTGATTGAGGCTCTTGGATTCATCGACGCTGCGCACCAGTTGCAGGCCCTCGAAGCCGAAGGGGTCGTTGCGCATGAAGATGGCCTCGCGCACGGAGGGTTTGAGGTCGTCGATGTGCAGACGGAAGATTTCCGTGGCCTTCACGGCTAGCGGGCTGTCCACAAAGGTGGGGATGGGCGGGAAGCTCTTCTCATGGCGCAATTGATCGAGCGTAAAGAGAAGCTGCTGTGTGCGCTCCACGGCGAAGGCGGGGATGATGAGCTTCCCACGCTGCTGCAAAATGCGGCGGATGATCTGGCAGAGGTGCTCGCTGGCATTGGTGGAGAGTTCGTGGTGCCGTCCTCCATAAGTGCTCTCCATGATGACGTAGTCGATGTTTTCGCAAGGCTCGGGGTCGAGCAGAAGATCGTTGTCAGGCCTGCCAATGTCGCCGGAGAAGAGCAGGCGCGATTTTTTGCCGGTCTGCTTGTCGTCGATGTCGAGAATGACCTGCGCGGAGCCGAGCACGTGCCCGGCGTCGATGAAGGTCATCTTCACGCCGTCGGCGATGAGCATCGGGCGATGGTAGCCGACGGAAACAAACTGCCGCATGCATTTTTCTGCATCGGCCATCGTGTAGCTGGCTTCGAGCAAGGTCAGATTGTCCTGCTTGCGGTGCCGGTTGAGCCATTTGATGTCGCTCTCATGAATGTGCGCCGCATCGGGCAGCATGATGCTGCACAAGTCGCGTGTGGCGGGCGTGGCGAAGATGTTGCCGCTGAAACCACGCTTGCAGAGGTGCGGAAGATTGCCGCTGTGGTCGATGTGCGCGTGGGAGAGCACGACGACGTCGATCTTGGCCGGATCGAAGGGAAAATCGCGATTACGCTCGAAGGCTTCATTGCGCCGTCCCTGATACAGGCCGCAGTCGAGCAGAATGCGCTGACCGTTGACCTCGATGAGATGCTTTGAACCCGTGGTGGTGCCAGCCGCGCCGCAGAAGGAGAGTTTCATGGTTGATGGACGATACGATACGATCAGAATCGAGTCGTCACGACATGAAATCATTTCTTTCTTGGCTTTCATCGTCCGGCCATTCATCGTCATGCCTACCATCATGCGCCCGCTCCTCCTCCTCGCCCTCCTCGTTCAATCCGTCACCGCCGCCGAATGGACCATCTCCACCTTTGCCGGCACCGGCATCAAAGGCGGTAGTGGTGATGGCGGCCCCGCCACTGCGGCGCAGATCGACAATCCCTTCGGCGTCGTGCGCGGCC
>JAYVIO010000290.1:0-9792 GCA_043770175.1 Verrucomicrobiales bacterium
TCCGGCTCGGGCGTGAGCTTGCGCAGGGCATTTTCCAGCGACGCAGCTTTGGTGCTGCGGGCGGCTGGATTCAAAATGACCGGGATGGGCATGGCGGGCCGCATGAATGGCACGCGGCAGCCACTTGGCAAAGCCTCTTACCCGCCCGCTTGTGAAACTTTTCACAAAATCGGGTTGCCCCTCCCAATGCGGCTCCGATAATCGACTCTAGTTCCCCTTTTTGCTCATGCCTGCCCCTGCTGACGCCCCCGCCGCCACTCCCGCCCCACCACCGCCCGCCGATCTGGTGAACGTGCAGATCGACGGCGTGTGGCTCAAATTCCCCAAGGGCACGCGCATGATCGAGGCGTGCAAGCAGGCCAAGAAGGAAGTCCCTCACTACTGCTACCACCCGAAGCTTTCCTCCCCCGGCAATTGCCGCATGTGCCTCGTCGAGATGGGCATGCCGCCGCGGCCCGCTCCCGGCACCGAGCCGGAAAAAGACGAACACGGCATGCCAAAGATCGGCTGGATGCCGCGTGCGGTCATTGCTTGCGCCAATACCGTCGCTGAGGGCATGGGCATCCGCACCGACTCGCTGCTCACGCAGGAATGTCGCAAAGGCGTGATGGAGTTTTTGCTCATCAATCACCCGCTCGACTGCCCCATCTGCGACCAAGCCGGCGAATGCCGCCTCCAAGAGTTCAGCGTCGAGCATGGCAAAGGCGAGAGCCGCTTCCGTGAGGACAAGGTCAAGAAGCCGAAGAACGTCGATATCGGCCCGCGTGTGCGCCTTGATGACGAGCGCTGCATCATGTGCAGCCGCTGCATCCGCTTCACCGCCGAGATCGCCGACGATCCCGTGCTCGGCTTCACCGAACGCGGCAGCCACACCACGCTCGCCGTGCATCCTGGCAAGCGTCTCGAAAACAACTACTCGCTCAACACGGTGGACATTTGCCCTGTCGGCGCTCTCACGAGCAATGACTTCCGCTTCCAGCAGCGTGTCTGGTTCCTCACCGAGACGAACAGCATCTGCACCGGCTGCGGTCGTGGGTGTAACATGGAGATCGGCGCACGTGGCGAAACCGTTTATCGCCAGACGCCGCGCGACAACAACGCCGTGAATTCCTCGTGGATGTGCGACCAAGGCCGCCTCGACTTCCACTTCGTGAACAGCGAGTTCCGCCTCACCGACCCGATGATCAAAACCGGCGGCAAACACAACATCGCCACCTGGAAGGCCGCGCTGAGCAACATCGCCACCGCTTTGGCCGGCAAGAAAGGCGAAGAAATCGCCATCATCGCCAGCGCTCGCATGACGAACGAGGAGCTGTTTTTCGTGAAGCACCTCGCTGCTCAACTCGGCACCACGAATGTCGATGTCATCCCCCGAACCGGCGGCTCTGACAACTACCTCCGTGCCGATGACCTCAATCCGAACACCAACGGTGCCAAACTCATCCTCGGCATCGAACCCGGAGCCAAACTCGCCGAAATCACCGATCTCATGAGCCGTGGCCGCCTCCGCGCCGTCCTCGCTCTTGGTGAAAACTTGCTCAAAGTCGGCTTCGCGCAGCGCGACCTCGAAAAAGTGCCATTTATCGCCTCCCTGCACATCCTCGCCAACGCCAGCGCTGAACTCAGCGACGTCGTCCTGCCCGGCACCGCCTATGCCGAGAAGCGCGGCAGCATGATCAACGTCACCGGCCGCCTCCAGCGCCTCAACCGCGCCGTCAAAGCCCCCGGCAACGCCCACGACACCTGGGAAATCCTGCGCGACCTCATCGTCGCCCTCGGCGGTTCCAACGGCATCCACACCGTCGAAGACGTCTTCAAACGCCTCACCACCGAAGTTCCCGCCCTCAACGGCCTCACCTTCGCCAAGATCGGCGACCAAGGCGTTCAAGTGCTCGAAACCGCCGAGAAGATCCCGCTCCTCGAGCGCGAGAAAGAGCGCAAGACGAAGGGCATCATCGTCGGGTGATAATTTTATGATCAAGCGAAAGCTCTGCGCGCGTCGCAAACTACCCTGCAACAGCGGTAGAAGCGGCTTACCACAAGGCCGTTGTTGCAGATGGTGAGGTGCTGAACACCTTCAGAGGCATGTTTTTCGCATGGCCCCGCAAGCATCAGTATGTCATACCTGACAGATTGCCACAGACCATTGTCGTCACATGCGTCAATGGTGGCTATGCACAGAGTGGAATGCTTCGGAATTGGGTGGGTTATCTGACCGCACTCGGACTGCAGGATTCTGTGCTCGTGGGAGCGCTTGATGATAGGGCGGAGGAGATTGCTTCGGCGCTCTCATGCCAAAGTATGCGCTTTGAAGGGCATCCCAGCCACAGACTGGCGAAGGAATCGCTGGTTTATCGTCGTGCAGGATGGAAGCCCGTCGTGTTTTCGAAGTTGAGCTTTGTGCGTCGGCTGTTAGAGACCGGAAGGCATGTGCTGTTCAGCGATGCCGACGTAGTTTTTCTGAAAAATCCCCTGCCGTTTTTCCCAGGTGAGAACCGGGCCGATTTTGCCGCTCAGTCAGATGCGCTCGATGATGCTTCTGGAGATGCGCCGCGTTCCTTGTGCAGCGGCCTCTACTATGCCCACCCGACACGCGAGGCGATCGAGGCATTAAGCTTCACTCCGGAGGACCTGGAGCAGCATGGTGGCGATCAGGATTATCTACGAAAGAAGCTTGGCATCGAGCGCGCAGCCCGGTGCTCGATGCTGCCCAGGAATTTATTTCCCAACGGACATCTTTGGAAGCACCGCCCCCCGTCTGACCCGGTCGCCGTGCATTTCAATTGGATTGAAGGCGTCGAGGCAAAACGGAAGTGGATGGAGGATTGCGGAATGTGGTGCCTAGACGACACCAGCGTTCTCAGCAAATTTCCCTTGCCAATGCAGGCCAATCAGTAAAATGCTCACACTATGCAACTGACAAGCAAACCCAAAAAATTTTGGGACAAGTTTATCAAAGAGCAGCGCAAACGTGAGAAGGAGAGGCATCAAGAAGCGCGCCGGGAAGCGGACCGCGAATTACGCCGCCAGAAGCATAGGGAACGGGACAGGGAAAAAGCTAGGTTTCTAGATCGACAGCGTCTTGATGAGCGGAGTCGGGAAGCCAACCGCGAACGTGATCGCGAGGCCAAACGCATGGCAGATCGGCTGGCACAGCCAGCAAAAGACCGTGAAGCCAGACGCGAAAAGATGCGAGAGACGCGGCGTGAAAAGAGGAGGAACAAGCGGCGGGAGTTGCATCGTGAACGCGACCGGGAGTCTTCCCGTGAGGCCAGCCGGAAACGTGATCGCGAGGCCAGTCGCAAGTTTGATCAGCTTTACCCAAAACCGTGATGCCCCTTCCTAGGGGCTAGCCGTGTTGCTTTGGGGCACCTTTAAAACCTGTGTTCTTGCACCTAACGCAGATGAGATGAGCAAAAAGCCTGAGTCCACTGTGCCGATGACCCGGGTGCAAGATCCGAGCATCCATAGATCGACGACCGCATCTGCAACCTGCGTCTGTCGAAAGTTCGAGGTCCATTCTTTTTCGTGGTGAATGAATGGAATGCATTCGCTGCTCAACTGGGCTTCCATCTGTCGAAAGTGATCGTGAGAGTCGGATGCGAGGTAGAAGCAGATGTCACGGTTGGTGGAGGCGAGGGAACGAATTTGTGCGAGTATTCCACTGTTGTGCAGATGAATGTTTTCAGCGTTGATTTCAGGTTTGCAGTCCTCATGCACCACATCGGTGCGCCGCAGATGGATTCCAACCAGGGAGCGGCCATTGGCTGCGCGCATGCATTGCTTCATGGCTTTGCGGATCTGCGTCGCGGGGCGCAGGGATCGCAGTTCCTGCTTCCAGGCAGCCCGGAATTGATCCAGAGATTGAAACCCGCAGCTAGGATGCCCTTTTTCGTGCAGATACTTCCAGAAATGATGCGGCAGGGGATTGGCTGCGATTTGGATATGAATGGTGCTGTCGGGCCATGACTGGCCCAGATCTGACTTGATCAGCGCGTGCGCGTGCGGCTCAAACAGTTCGCGGAACTCAGCCGGACAGATTTCATTTGGTTCCCAGCGGTAGAATAAGACACGTTGTTGCGGAATCGTCCAAGCGAGGCCGCAGGCGAGGCCGCGGAGCCGGTCACACAGGCCGTACTGGCCTTCGCCGGCGTTCCAAGCCACCCTGTGCTTGTTTCTACGGTGTGACAGCCAGCGAAACATACGAGGTCATAACTCCTGGTGCAGGTGCAGACACGGCACGCCTCCGTCCAGCCATAGCGTGAACCCTTGTTTGCGCAACTGGACACACAGCCAGGCATCGGGACCAGCATTGCCATGAATCGCGTTGAGGTCAAACCTGCCGACTTTACGCCAGGCGGGCGCATGAATGAGGGCGCAGCCGAGGCCGACAAAACCGACCTCCTGCCTGTCTCCTGCTCCAAGCTCGCCGACCTTGGGCTGGTTTTTCCAGACAGTGAGATCCCTGCCTGCCACCAGAATTCCCGGTGATCGGGCGCTTTCGTAGCAGCCGCTGACCAAGCCCGGTTTGCAGCCCTCCGCTCGAAGCGCGTGGAAAGAGGTCATCAACCGTCGTACCGCGTCCATGGGCGGAATCACATCATCATCCAGCACCAGCACAAACTCGGATGTTGAGCGGGCGAAGCCGAGGCCATAGTGCAGCGCACAATTACGCACGCGGTCATCGCTCGTGCGCGGCTGATCGCTTGGACCGTTTCCTTGCACTGTGGTGAGGCTGCGGAAGCGCCCACTGACCGGTGGCTGGCGCGGCCACCGGCTCATATCGGACGTCGCTGATGGACGGGTGTTGTCAACGATGACGAGCGATGTTCCCCGTGGCAGATCCGCCTCCCATAGCCATCGCGACCACTCCTCGAAGGCACTCGAACGCCCGATGGAGATCGACAGGATGTCCAAGGTGAGCGTATTCCAAAAGTCATCGAAGCTCGGCGTGGCAGCGGCAGGTGTAAGGGGCGCAGTTTGCTGCTTGGGTGGTAATTTGGCTGGCTGTGGGACAAGAGGGCCAAGGGTGCCGTCCACTCGCATCACGATGGGTTGTGGGGGCTGGGCACCTCGGATTCTAGAGATTTGCTCCAGCATTTCATCTACCGGTTGGGCCGTGCCCGGAAAGTCGGCCGACTTGCGCCTGCCTTCGAGTTTGGTGCCGCGCCAAAGGGTGGAATGCTGGCCCGTATGCTCAGCCAAGCTGGGGGCATGCAACCAGAACCCGTGCTTCGTCCGGCGACACCACTCACCAACCACCGAGTCCACATTCTTGTTTCCTCCGAGGGGACCCTTGAGCCGATGATCCATCACCTTGATGTCCGCGAGCAATGCTCTGGCGGCATGATTGGAGAAGACCAGCGCCTGCGCCCCCCAGGCGTTCCACCCTAGGTCGGCCTTGAAAAAGCCGATTCCATGCCGCGGTGCCAGATGGGCAGGGGTGTGGAGTGAAACGACGCCCGGTTGTGCCCCCGGCCAAAGTTTTTCCTCCAGGTAGCCACGCAGACTCTGGCACAGATCCACGTCGTCCTGCAGCATGAGATAGGCGTCGGCCAGCGGCTCGCGCTGGCAAAGTTCCGCCAGCGCTAGCAGAAAATTGGACCATGCCCCCAAGGCTGGCCCCTGGCGCTGAATCAAAGTGACCGGACCTTGCAAATGTCGGGCCATGAAGGTACGACTGCCCGTTTCAGCAAAAAGATAGACGCGGTCGCGCCAGCCAGCCCGACGCAAGGAGGACAGGGTGGCGTTCAGTTCCTGCCGCTTGCGGGGCGCCGTAGTCATGCCGATCGCCCATTTTTCCACCATGTGACGCCCGCGGCCTGGCTCGTAGTCAGCACAGGTGCGGCACTCCATGACCGTGGCAAGGGTGTGGAGCGGATGATGGCAGGCGAACTCCTTTTGCATCACACGCCCGCTGCACGTCTTGCACTGGCGCTCACCGGTCTGCTGACCCAAAAACCGGCATGCTCCCGTGTAGGCAGGCACGCCCGATTTGCGTGGGGAGTTCGGCGATGCTTCAGGTGCGTTGCCGATCGTCAGCAAATGATCTGCGGCGAACGGTTTGAGTGCTTCTGCTTTGACGACATCACAGCCCCCCACACCGCCAGCTTTGATCACACTCAGGATGGTCTTGTAGATTGCCGAGGCGACCATGACATTTGGCGACTCGAGAGCGGGTTCTCTCTGCCGGCAGCAGAATGCGCATTCATCCGGTCTCATGTGCGCGAGATGAGGATCCTGAACACCGGTGATGTCGATTACCAGCCCGCACGCATGCTCTACCTTTTCGTGCCCGCCAGTGACTCGGCGTCTATGTTCACATGTCTCCGGAGTACGGCTCATTTTTCACATGGGGAACGGGCGCGAAGATGGGGCGGTCAGTTACAGTTCCGCAGGAACGCAGCATCGCCGGTAAAAACAATCGATGGGCATTTCTTCCAGCATCGTTGAGAGATTCACCACTGGCGGCACCCAACCGCCGGTGCATTGATCATCGACCACATCCTCAACCGTGCCAGGACCGTGGGAGTGAATCACGGCATAACCATGAGTGCAATTGGACGGGTCATCATCCTCAGGGCATGATCCTGGGGCGAGAACGCCGTTGATCAACTTTGGCGGGCATGGAGATTGGTCCTTAGTCATTATTTTATAACCCTTCCTGAATGAAGTGGTTGCCGCATGAAATTCATTCTGTCAACGCCTTGTTCCCTGCTGACACCGATCTGGCCAGCCGCAGACCGACAAATGGCTTGCGATAGGTGGCCGCACCATAGGCTTTTGGTTTGGGTGCCTCCATTTCCAGACGCCTTGAGCCAAAGTTAAGTCCCAGTGCTTCCGCCAGCAGCATATGGTTCTCGCTCCGTAAACCATGCGCCCATTCCGAGGCGTTTCCCACGACATCCCACAAGCCAAGTTCGTTGGGCAGCAACGCTGCCGTTCGCCGGGGCTGGTCTCCTGCGTTTTCCGCCACCCATCCATAGCTGAGCATGGTTGAGGCCGCGTTGCCACAGTCCCAAAGTGTGGCTGGTGAAGATGTCGCTGCTGTCATCCATTCCTCTAGGGTGGGCAGGCGGTAACCTGATCGCTCCAATGCGGACGGATGCGCGGCCCAAACGCCGGCATTCTGCTCATAACATTGGTGGGTGATGTCCCGCGACTCCTGTGCTGTGAGGGCGTGACAGTAACGCACGGAATCCTCCCACGAAATGTCAATTGCCGGCACCCGTCCATCAGAGGCTGCTGTGGTGGAATCCGAAGCGGCCCCCACGAGCAGTTGATATTCGGCCTGGCTCACCTCCCTGGCGCTGATGGCGAACTGAGCGCCACTTGGTCTGCTGACAATCCTCATGTCAACACCTGCCGGAGTGACCCACCAGCCGCGTCCCGGCACAGGCTCATGGGTTCGCTGGATCTGTTTGTTCAAACCGTCCAGCTCGTTTTCCATGCCCCAGCGACGCAGCAGGGTGGCAATGGATGAGTGAATCCCGCCGTCCGGATCTTCCTTGTAAGCGCGCGCCAGCCAGATCATCAACTTCTTATGAAGCTCTGTCGGCAGGAGTGCCGCTGGATAATGGCTCAGCGTCAGCAACAATGCCTGCCGGATTCCAGGGTCTTGCTCATGCTGCAAGCGTTCTCCAAACAGGGACGGGCTTGTTTCCGCGTTTGCTGCGTTCAAAACCAGCAAGGTTCGCAGAGTGCGGTCGGCTTTCCGGCTTAGAAACGGCCAGTACTGCTGTTCCTGTCCTAGCGACAAGCTTGCCAGCAGCCTGTTGGCCTGGCCGATGTATGCGCGTTCTTCCTCCTTGTCCAAAAGCCTGGCTGGCTGGTTGACTGGCTGGCTGGTTGTGCCTGCCTTGAGAGTGGAGAAAATGTTCTGTATATTCGGTTGGTTGCGCAGTCCCATGACGAGGAGCGAAACAGAGGTCGGTGGAAATTTGGGCAGCAGGTTCACCAAGGCTGTGGGATCACCCATGTGGAGGCTGGCGAGCACAATAGATGCATTTTGGGCGTCACGGCTGCCGGCCGCAGTCACCAGAGTTTCCTCCAAAGGACCGTTTAGCAAATGCGCCATGGGTCGCAAGTGCGCCGCCCACAATGCATGTTCATCATTCATTGCTAGCAGCCAGCGCACCATCTCGGACGCCTTGCCCTTTAATACCGCCGCGTCTGGTTGGAAAATTGCCAGCGCCACAAACGCGCGCAATTTTCGCGCGTTGGTGGCGAGCGCGTCATCAAGCACCGATTGAAAAGCGCCCATTGGCAGATCGATCGAGGGCTTCAGAGCCTGGCAAATCACCCCGAACGTTCGTGCTTCCACATCAAGCAGAACACCGGCCAGATCCGGAACGAATGCCTGTTCTGACGGCAGCAGTGCCAGACGTGCATTCAGACCTGCGTTGGAGTTGACCGGCTCCCGGGCGGCCTGCATGAGTTTCGGGCGCATCCATTGACTCCACGAAGCTCCCTCTGACATAATTTCATTCACGTCGCCTGCTGACGCGGAGAGCACGCGTGAGGCCAGTTCCGTCCCGTGCTCCATGCCGCGCAGTTCACGCAGGAAAAACGCCAATGACACTCCTGCCGCTAGGCAGGCCGTTCCCCACAGTCGCACACGCTGCATGCCTTTCATCATCCAGCGCGTTTCCACCGAGTCCCAACGTTCGCGTTTCGTGATCAATCGGAGTCCGAGCCATTCCAGCATGCCAGGGAGGCGTGCGGAACTCGGACGCTGACACCATTCATGCGCCCTTTCATGCATGGCTATCTCCGCCCGGCCTCCAATGCTGTCCGCTTTGCGTGCCAGCAGCCATTGGCGCAAGGCTGCCACCATGTGGTCGTGCGTGAGCTGCCAGGAAGCCTGTCCGTCCGTCGTCTCCAGTGTGTCCACTGGCGTCAGCAGCCGAAGATCGGCATCCAATACGTGTAACAGCTCCTGAAACGCTTTCGGGCGTGATTCATAGCCGGAGGCTGCGAGCATGTCCGCTTGCGCGCACGGTGAACCGCGCACGTCGCCTGTCTCCGGCACAAACAGTTGCAGCACCTGCCGCGCCGCACGTTCGTGGACACGGTGCGGTCCGCGTGCGGCGGCACCGCGGAATGTTTCCTCCAGAAAAGTCACGGCCACACCGCTTACGCCACCCACCTGCCGCAATCCTTCGGGGCTCCACTCACGATCACGGAACATCTCAGCGAACAACGCCAGCCGCACCGGCGACACCCGCCGGTCCTCCTCGAGACTGCGGACGGATTGCCGGATGAATTCGCGGGCTGGTTTGGGCAGCGGTGACGCAGGGTCTTCAGGCAGACACCGGTATGCGCGGCCAAAGCTTTCCAGCACCATTTCCGCATGCCGCAGTTCAAAAAGATCCACCAGCGCACTGTTGCTGTTGTCCAGTTCCACATCTGCGTCCGCGAGGAGCCGGCTCACACTGCGCCAGAAATCGTCACGCACGAGGATGAGCACCTGCACCTGGGCGCCGTCGCACTGACGCAAAGTGTTGAGCAGTGCGGCACCTTCCTCAAGATCAGGCTCGTCCATTGTAACAAGTCCAGCGAGGGTTTCCCCGTGGGAATCCACCCCGTCTTCTACTGCGGCGGTTGCTTCGCCCGCCCTCAACCACTGCTCGGCCTGGTCGATCACGATCAGCAGTTTCCGTCCGCCACGCAGCAATCCGTTGTGGCGCAGCTTCTGGAGCAATAAAGCCGGAGAATCGCCAAAGGGCGCCAGCGAAGGAAATTTTTGCCACAAGGCTTTCGCCAGGCGTTTCGCATTGCCCGCGCTGCGCG
>JAYVIO010000291.1:0-9786 GCA_043770175.1 Verrucomicrobiales bacterium
GCTGATGTGGGAATGGCGTTTCAACATCGCCGGCGAGCCCTTCCATCACAGCCCCGAACTCGCCATCCGCGATGGTGACTGGAAACTCCTCATGAATCCCGATCGCAGTCGCGTGGAGCTTTACGACATCACCAAAGACCTCACGCAGCTCAACAACGTGGCAGAGCATCATCCCGATGTTGTCGAGAAACTCGCTGGTCAAGTCACTACCTGGGCCAAAACGCTTCCCGCAGGCCCTCACGACCCCACCGCTGGCAAAATGCACTCCGGCATGCCGGGTGATCCCGCTGCGAAGCCAACGAAGGGCATTGGAAAGTAGCCGTCATCGCTCCGCGTGACGAGCCAGCGCCTCCGCCCACGCAAGAGAGGCGCAAAGTCCATTCGACAGTCGTCCTGCTTGCCACGCCCAAGGCTCATCACGCGGAGCGGTGATGGCTACTTTGCCACCGCAGCGCCTCACCCTCCCGCAGGCTGGCGTGCGCCGGATTCTCCGCGATGTAGTGCTGCAAACGCCGGAACTGCGCTTCATGCCGCACGAGATGATCAAACGCATCCTGCTGCCAGAAACGGCCCTTCGTGCCGAGCTGACGATTGATCTGCACGCCCGTGAAGTGCTTCCATGACTCGCACTGCTCCAGCAGCGCGGCCTTGTCGGGAAAACAAGCCAGCAGATGCACATGATTCGGCATGATCACGAAGTCGAGCATCTCGTAGCGGTCACCGTCGAAGTGCAGGAGGCTGTCGCGGACGATTTGAGCGAGTTCCGGCTGGCGCAGCACGCAGGCACCATGACCCGCATCCAGATGTTCATGCCACCTCGTTGTGAATTGTTCATGATACTCGGTCATCTGCTCAAGCGGCAGATCCTGCACCTGTGTTTTCCAGCCAGGAAGCGTCGGATCAATGTTGTGCGCGACCAGCCAGCGATTGCGCTCTGCCCGCCAACCCTCCAGCACCTCCTGCGGCATGGAATCCAGGGTCCGCCAGGTGATGAACACCACAGCCACATCCTGTGCCCAGTGCGGCAGTTTGCGCTGGGTGATGAGAAGATCGTCATGCGGGTTGAAAAATCGCATGGCCGCGAAGCTAGCTGGCAGGACTCGCTGTGCGAGCGAAAGTAGCCGTCATCGCTCCGCGTGACGAGCTGTGCGCTCGTTCAACTCGCACAACGCCGAAAGGCCAATTATCGCTTGTCCTGCCTGCCACACGCTGGCTCATCAAGCGGAGCGATGATGGCTACTATCCGCAAGCTCGGCAGACATCGCACGTTTTCCTCTCATCATGCACGACCTCGATCCCAGCCTCCCAGAGCACCTCGTTCGCCGCGACTTCCTCAAGAAACTCGCCGCAGCTTCCACCGCCGCGTGGATGACCGGCGCACCAAAGGCGATCTGGGCCAAAACCGGCGACAAAGTCACACATCCACCCGCGAAAGCAGACGCATGCATCCTGCTGTGGATGGCGGGCGGCATGGCGGCGCCGGACACGTTTGATCCGAAGCGTTACTTGCCGTTCGAGAAGGGTCTCGAAGTGAAGCGGATGCTCAGCACTTTTCCGGCGATCAACACGAACGTGGACGGCATCAAAATCTGCCAGGGTCTCGAAAACATCGCGCAGGTGATGGATCGCGGCACGCTGATCCGCAGCGCGGTACAGCCGGATCTCGGCAGCATTTTGCATTCGCGGCATCAGTATCACTGGCACACGGGTTATGTGCCGCCACAGACCGTCGCGTGCCCGCATATCGGCTCCTGGATGGCGAAGGTGCTTGGGCCGCGCAATTCGGTCATGCCCGCGTTCATCAACATCGGCCAGCGGCTCGAAGGCGTGGGCGAAAGCGAGGAGCTGAAGGCCTTCACGACTGCCGGCTTCTTCGGCAGCGAGTTCGGGCCGATGAATCTGCCGTTTCCTGAGGAAGCCGCACAATCGGTGAAGCCGCCGAAGGGCATGGATGCGAACCGTTTCGCCAACCGCGACCGTCTGTTCCGCAAACTCGTCGATCAAAGCCCGCAGCGTGAGTTTATGAGCGACTACCAGCAGGAATCCATGCTACGCAGCATGGACAACGCTTACCGCCTGCTCAGCGCGAAGGAGCGCGAGGCCTTCGACATCACGTTGGAGCCCAAGGAGAGCTACGCGAAGTATGACACGGGCCGCTTTGGGCGCGGTTGCCTGCTCGCACGCCGTTTGATCGAGGCGGGCACACGATTTGTCGAGGTCACCACCGAGTATGTGCCCTTCTTCCAATGGGACACGCACAAGGACGGCCACACCACCGTGGACGCCATGCACAAAGAAATCGACCGCCCTATCGCCCAGCTTGTGCTCGATTTGGAAGCCAAGGGCCTGCTCGACCGCACGCTCATCATCATCGCCAGCGAATTCAGCCGTGATGCGCTCATGGAAGGCAAACCCGGCTCGACCGCGAACGACCAGACGACCTTCAAAGTCGATGCGCTCAGCGAAATGAAGCACTACGGCCTGCACCGCCACTTCACCGGCGGCACCAGCGTCATGACCTTCGGCGGCGGTGTGAAGAAAGGCTTCCTCTACGGCGAAACCGCCGACGAGCGCCCCCTCATCGCCACGAAAAACCCTGTCAGCGTCATGGATCTGCACGCCACGATCATGACCGCGATGGGCATTAGTCCGAAGACCGAGTTCGAGATCGAAGGCCGGCCGTTCTACGTCACGGAAGACGGGAAGGGGAAGGCTGTGACGGAAATCTTCGCTTAAACGATTGCCAGCGGCAGTTTGCCCCGTTTAGGCTGGTCTCATGAACGCACATCGCCTTCTCTGCATCGGGGTCACGACTTTTGTCCTGGCCGTTTCCTCCTCTCTTCGTGCTGCTGACGGCGATGCCGAATGGCAGAAGGTCAATGATGTCGTCGAAGGCATCAAAAACCCAAAGGAGAAGCCTAAGTCGCGCGATGAAGCGATCGCGTTGTTGAAAACAGGTCTGACGAACTTCGATGCAGCCTACGCTGCGGCCATGAAAGCCGCCCCCACCAACCCGGCACGCTGGGAAGCGGCCCTGTTTGAAACGATGGTCGGACGCGCACGCGAGATGGCAGGAGTGCCTGCCCCTGCGAAGGTGGCGATCACGCTGGCGGACATTCTCAAAGCCGAAGACGCCAAGCCGGAAACCAAATCCCAGGCGAGCCTGATTGATGTCATGGAATCTGCTGAAGCGGCTGAAGGCCCTGGCGGCGACACTGCTGCATGGATGGCGAAGGCCGAGGCACATCTGAAGGCTTTCCCTGCCGAGAAGATGAACCGCATGGTCGAAGGCAAAGTGAAGAGCATCAAGGCCACCGCCGATCTCAAGACCAAGCCGCTCGAACTGAAATTCACCGCCGTGGACGGCAAGGAAGTCGATGTCAGCAAGCTCCAGGGCAAGGTGGTGCTCATTGACTTCTGGGCCACCTGGTGCGGACCGTGCGTGGCAGAGCTGCCCAACGTGATCAAAGCCTACAAGGAGCTGCATCCGAAGGGCTTCGAGATCGTCGGCATCTCACTCGATTCCGACAAAGCCGAACTGGAAGCCTTCGTGAAGGAAAAAGGCATGGAATGGCCGCAGTACTTCGACGGCAAGGGCTGGCAGAACGAAATCTCCTCCAAGTACGGCATCAACTCGATCCCCGCCATGTGGCTGCTGAACAAGAAGGGCATGGTCGTGAGCACCAATGCTCGTGGTGGACTCGAGGAAACGGTGACGAAACTGCTCGCGGAGTAAGCTCATGATTCAGCGCTCGTTGTTCGCGGCGGTCTTGCTGGCCGCTTCTTGGCTACATGCCCAGGAGCCTGCCATCAAGGTTCAGAAGAATGTCATGGTGGCGATGCGCGATGGCGTGAAGCTCGCCACGGACATTTACCTGCCTGCTACGAATGCCGAAAAACTGCCCGTCATCCTGACGCGCCTGCCTTACAACAAGGACGGCGCGAAAAGCTACGGCGAATACTTTGCCGCCAATGGCTACGCCTTTGTGGCGCAGGACACGCGTGGTCGTTATGCCTCGGCAGGCGTCTGGCATTGGATGACCGATGACGGCGTCGATGGAGCCGATTGCGCCGCCTGGATCGCCGCGCAGCCGTGGTCGAACGGCAAGATCGGCATGGTTGGCACCTCGTATGTCGGCGGCACGCAGCATGCGATGGCTTTGGAAAAAGTGCCGCAGCTCACCACCGTCATTCCGGTCGATGCCGTGTCCAACATGGGCCGCCAGAGCATGCGCAATGCGGGTGCGTTTGAGATGCGCTTCTGGAACTGGATCATGCTCAATGCTGGCAAAGGCAGCAACGCCGCGCTCGATCCCGCCACGCAGGCCGAACTCAAGGAGATGGCGGACAATCGCTGGGAGTATCTTAACCATCTACCACTGCGTCCCGGCTCCACGCCGCTCAAACTGGCCCCCGAATACGAGGACTGGCTCATCCAGGCCATGCGCCACGGCAAGGACGACGGTTTCTGGGCGCAGAATAACATCCTGGCCGATCCTTCGCGCTACAAGGACATGCCCGTCTATCTCGTCGGCGGATGGTATGATTCATGGGCCGGCAACACCTCTGCCAATTTCACCGCATTGTCGAAGACGCTGAAAAGCGATGTGTATCTCATCATGGGGCCGTGGATTCACGGCGCGCAGGGCAAATCCGCGCATGGTCAGGTCGAGTTCGGCCCAGCAGCGGCCATCGCGGACCAGCTTGCCTGGCGCAAGGAGTGGTTCGATCACTGGATGAAGGGAATCGACAACAGCGTCGGCAAAGCCGCACCCTTTGCTACCAAGGTGCGCATCTTCGTCATGGGCACCGGAGATGGCAGCAAGACCAAGGACGGACTGCTCAATCATGGCGGTCAGTGGCGCGATGAAAAGGAATGGCCGCTGGCCCGTGCGAAGCCCACACCGTTCTACCTGCATGCCGACGGCCTGTTGAGCGATAGGAAGCCGAAGAACGAGACCGTATCGACGGCCTATGCGTTTGATCCGAAGAATCCCGTGCCCACGCTCTGTGGCAACATCTCCTCCGGCGACGGCATCATGCAGCAGGGCGCGTGGGATCAGCGCGGTGGTGACAAATTCTGGAACTGGACGAAGCCCATCCCACTTTCCGCCCGCAGCGACGTGCTCATGTTTGAAACCGCACCGCTCGCCGAAGACATCGAAGTCACCGGCGAGATCGAAGTGAAGCTCTGGGCTTCGTCTTCCGCCGTGGACACCGACTTTACTGCCAAACTCATCGACGTTTATCCGCCCAGCGCCGACTGGCCGCATGGTTTCGACCTCAATCTCCAGGACGGCATCGTCCGCGCCCGCTTCCGCGATTCGCTCCAGGAAGAAAAACTCATGGAGCCTGGGAAAGTTTATCCTTTCACGATCAAGCTCTATCCCACGAGCAACGTCTTCAAAAAAGGCCATCGCATCCGCGTGGACATCAGCAGCAGCAATTTTCCGCGCTTCGATGTGAACCCGAACACCGGTGAACCGCTCCAGCAGCATCGCCGCACGGTCATCGCCACGAACACGATCCATTTTGGTGAGGAGCATCCCTCGCACATCGTGCTGCCGTTCGTGCCTCAGCGTTGAAGCGCCTCGCGCAGCATGCCCATGCTGGCGTTCCCACCTGTGAGCACACAGGCCACGCGTTTGCCCTGCCACGCATCGCGTTGTTTCTTCAGCGCCGCGTAGGCCAGCGCACCCGCGCCTTCGGCGATATTGTGCGTGGCTTGGATGATCTCGCGCATCGCGGCGACGGCTTCGTCATCGTTCACCGTCACGATCTCGTGCGCGTGGCGGATCACATGTTCCAGCGCGTCCTTGTTTGGCGTTTTGCACGCCACACCTTCCGCCACACGCGTCGTGCTCGATTGCTCGACGAATTGTTGTTGCTGAAACGACAGGGCATACGCTGGCGCATGCTCGGACACGACGCCGATGATCTTCGTCTTCAAACCCAGTGCCGTACGCGCCGCCGCGATGCCGCAGAAGCCGGACCCGAGGCCGATGGGCACAAACACCGCGTCCAAATCCGCCACGGCCCGAAACAGTTCCAACGCATACGTCGCCACGCCGCGCACCAGCCAGGGATGGAAGGATGGGATGGCATGCAGACCTTCTTTGGCGGCCAGTTCGCGGGAATACTCGAGTGCTTCCTGAAATTCACGGCCATGCTCGATCAGTTCAGCACCGAGAGAGCGCATCGCCGTGTTCTTCTCCGGGTTGTTGCCGTGTGGTACCACGATCACCGCGCGCAGTCCGTTGAGTTTGGCCGCGAAGGCGATGGACTGCCCGTGATTGCCAGTCGTGGCGGCGATCACGCCGCGCACCTCAGGCTGCTGGCGTTTCAGCTCATCCATATAGACCAGCCCACCGCGAATCTTGAAAGCGCCGACGGGCGTGTGGTTCTCATGCTTCAGCCACAGCTCGCAGCCGAGGCCCGCTTCCAACATTGGCCAGCGATACGCTGGTGTTTCGTGAATGTGCGGACGAATGAGCACCTTGGCGGCTTCGATTTCGCTGAGGGTCGGCAGTGGCTCCATCACGCATGGCTAGGCATGAACTTCGCAAAGGCAAGCCCGCTCGCCGCGTTATGAGTCTCACCATGAACACGCCCGCCACTTCCCGTCGTCGCTTTCTGCAAACCTCCCTCGCTGGAGCTGTGTCATTGCCTGCCTGGGCCGCACCGCTCGGTGCTAACGGCGATGTGCGTGTCGCGGTGATCGGCTTTCGTGGTCGCGGTGGCGGTCATATCAAGGAGTTGCTCAATCTCAAAGGAGCTGGTGTGCGTATCGTGGCACTTTGTGATGTCGATTCCGCCGTCGTGGACAAGAAGGTGGCCGAACTCGACAAGCAGGGCGTGAAGGTCAAAACCTACCGCGACTTCCGCGAGTGCTGCGCCGACAAAGACATCGACGCCGTGACCATTGCCACTCCGAATCACAGCCATGTGCTGATCGCGCTCACCGCCCTTCAGCATGGCAAGCACGTCTATGTCGAGAAGCCGGTGAGCCACAATCTCATCGAAAGCGCCAAACTCATGGCCGCGGCCACCAAAGCCGCCGCGAAGGGCCTTGTGGTTCAGCATGGCATGCAGCGTCGATCCGATGAGGGCTGGGCCTCGGCGATGCAGTGGGTGAAGGAAGGCCACATCGGCAAGACGAAGCTCTCCCACGCGCTCGTTCATGGCCTGCGCATGAGCATTGACAAGGTGGACGGTCCGCAGCAGCCGCCTGCCACGGTGGATTACAAACTGTGGTCCTCACCGCGTCCTGAGCTGCCGATCATGCGGAAACAATTTCACTACGACTGGCATTGGCAGTGGCCGTATGGCGGCGGCGACATTGGCAATCAAGGCCCGCATCAATACGACGTGGCCCGCTGGGCGCTCGGCGATCCCGATGTGCTGCCAAAGCGTGTCATGAGCTTTGGCAACCGCTGGGGCTATGTGGATGACGGCCAGACCGCGAACTGCCAGATCGCCTTTCATCCGTATGAGCCGGTGCCGCTCATCATGGACAAGTTTGGCCTGCCCATGAAGGACATGAATCCGAAGCTCGGTTCCGCTCCGTTCAAAGGCGTGCGCGATGGGAACATCATCCACTGCGAAGGCGGTTACGTCGCCGAATCGAAGGCCTATGACCATGAGGGCAAGGCGATCATGAAGTTTGAAAACTTCCTCACCGGCCCCGATCACATGAAAAACTTCATCGACTCCGTCCGCGCCGGCAAATACACCAAGGACGTGCTGCACATTCGCCACGGCCATGCTGCGGCTTGTTTGTCACATCTCGCGAATGTCTCTTACCGTCTCGGCAAGGCGATGAAAAACGACGAGATCAAAGAGCGTCTCGAAGGCGACAAGTTCGGCCAGGAACTCTTCGCCGAATTCCTCAAAAACCTCGCCAGCAACAACATCGACACGCAGGAGAAACAAATCATCGCCGGCCCCTGGCTCGACTTCGATCCTGCGAGCATCCAGTTCACCGGCGAATTCGCCACCGAGGCCAACAAGCTCTGCCAGGAAGAATACGCGGCGGGGTTTGAGCTGCCGGAGGTGTGAGTCATGTCGCCTTCATGAAGTTTGTCGTCATCAGCCTGATGCTAGCGCCGCTCTCGTCGGCGATTGCAGCGCCTGATTACGATAAGGACATCAAGCCGCTGTTCAAAACACATTGCGTGTCCTGTCACGGCTCGGTGAAGCAGAAAAGCGGGCTGCGGCTCGATGCGGGTGTCTTGATTGCGAAGGGCGGCAAGCATCCCGTCATCGTTGCCGGCGAAAGCAAACGCAGTGCGCTGCTGGAACGCGTGCTGACCGATGATGAAGATGAACGCATGCCGCCGGAGGGCAAACGGCTCACCGCTGAACAAGTCGAGCTGCTGCGGCAATGGATTGATGGCGGAGCGGAGTATCCGAAAAACGAAGTGATACCGAAGATGCCTTCCGAGCATTGGTCGTTTCAGCCAGTGCAGCGTCCGCCGGTGCCAGCGTCGGCGTTTGCGCATCCGATAGATGCTTTTGTCTTCGGGAAGAAAACAGCCGCATCACAGACTGCTCCGCTGGCGCTCTTGCGTCGCGCATTTCTCGATCTCACCGGCCTGCCGCCGACGATTGCGGAGCAGGATGCCTTTTCATCGGACCTGTCGGACACGTCCGACGAGTCAGACGCGGCCTTCGTGCGCGTCGTGGAGGATCTGCTCACGCGTCCCGCCTACGGCGAGCGCTGGGCGCGGCACTGGCTCGATGTGGTGCGCTACGCGGATAGCAACGGCTACGAGCGCGATGCGGAAAAGCCTTTCGTCTGGCGCTATCGCGACTACGTCATCGAGTCGCTCAACAAGGACAAACCCTTCGATCGTTTCGTCATGGAGCAGCTCGCGGGCGATGAATTGCCCGACAAGTCGCTCGAATCTCACATCGCCACCGGCTTCCTGCGCCTCGGTCATTGGGACGACGAGCCTGCCGATCCCGCCACGGATCGCTACGACCAGCTCGACGACATCGTCAGTACCACCGGCCAGGCATTCCTCGGCCTCACCATCGGCTGTGCGCGTTGCCATGATCACAAGTTCGAGCCGCTGGCCACGCGCGACTACTACAGCCTCGTCGCCGTGTTCAATCCGCTCGAACGCCCGCGCAAAGGCCGCACCGAGCTGACCGTGCCCGTCGATGGCACGGAGGTTTACACATGGAAAGAACCTTCCGCAAAAGCACCCGAGACCCACGTGCTTGTACGCGGCTCACCCACCCGATTCGGTGATCTCGTCGAGCCTGCGGTGCCTGCGATTCTCGTCAAACAGCAGCCGCCGTTTCCAGATGGTAGGGCGGATGGTCCTCCATCCGCCGTGCAGACCACGCAGCGCCGCCTCGGCCTCGCGCAATGGATTGCGAGCGCCGACAACCCGCTCACCGCCCGCGTGATCGTGAACCGCGTGTGGCAGCAGCACTTCGGCCAGGGCCTCGTCACCACCGCGAACGACTTCGGCCTCATGGGAGCCGCTCCATCGCAGCCCGATTTGCTCGACTGGCTCGCACACTGGTTCATGCATGATGCGAACTGGTCGATGAAGAAACTGCATCGCCTCATTCTCACCAGCCGCGCGTGGCAGAGCAGCAGCGTAGAGCAAAGGGCAAAGAGCGTAGAGTCCAAGCCAGCCAGCGCGACACCCAGTGGCGATTCAGTCTCTTCGCCCTCCGCCCTTCGCCCTCCGCTCTACCGCTATCGGCGCTTGGAAGTCGAAGCCATCCGCGACTCGATGCTCGCCGTCAGCGGCCAGCTCAATCCGAAGC
>JAYVIO010000292.1:0-9746 GCA_043770175.1 Verrucomicrobiales bacterium
TTCGCAGTGAGATCGTTCGCCTCGCCGATGTCTTCTTTGAGGTTGTAGAGTTCGTGTGTGTTCGGATTGCCGAACCAGCGCAGCAATTTGAAATCGCCGCTGCGCACCCACACACCACCGGCACGATTGGCTCCGGCATGCGGATGGTAATTGAAGTAGGCGGTGCGTTTCAAATCGCCTTCACTCTGCAAAACTTTGGCGTAGCTCACGCCATCAAACTTCTGCTGCTCTGGTTTCGCGATGCCGAGGAGGTCGATCACCGTCGGATAAACGTCAATCGGCCCCACCACCGCTTCGCTGGTGCTGCCAGGCGCGATCTTGCCGGCCCACGACCACATCATCGGCACGCGTGTGCCGCCTTCGTAGAGCGTGCCTTTGCCATCGCGCAGCGGTGTGTTCATCGTGGGCGGCTGCGTGCCGGCCCACTTCTGCCAGTCCTCGTTGGCGGATTTTTTTCCTTCGGTGGTGATGTTGCTGTGTTGGTTGCCGCCGTTGTCGGACGTGAAGATGACGATCGTGTTGTTAGCGAGGCCTTGTTTTTTGATTTCATCCAGGATACGGCCAAAACATTCGTCCACGCTCTTCAGCATCGAAGCCATGATCGGATTGCCCTGCCTGCCGCTCGGGTCTTTTTTCGCCATGAACGCCTTCGTGTACTCCTCCTTGTGCCCCCACGGCCCATGCACGCCGTAGCACCACAAGTTCAGGAAAAACGGCCCGCCCTTGCTGCTCTGAATGAACTTCACCGCCTCCGCCGCCTGCCGGTCCACGATGTATTCGCCCACCGTGCCGTCCGTAATCGTGCCAACCTTGTTCTTGCCGCCAGGATTGCCTTCGGCAGTCACTCCGTATGGCGAAAAGTAATTTCCCGGCGGCCCCGGATCGGGATGGCAGTGAAACGCGACATCAAACCCCTGCTGCTCCGGCCAGTGCGGCTGTGTGAGGCCGAGATGCCATTTCCCAATGTGCGCTGTACGATAGCCTGCGCCCTTCAAGGTCTCCGCCAGCGTGATCTGCGTCGGCTCCAAGTAGTTCTTGCTCTCCGGCGTAAGCATCGGCTGCGTCGGCGCTGCAGTTTCAGGCAGAAACACATGTTCCGCAGGCTGCGGCGGTTGGTGTCCCGTCGCGCTGGTGATCTTGTGCCGCGCCGAATACTGCCCCGTCAGCAGCGACGCCCGTGTCGGCGAACACAACGGCTGCGAGTAGGCATTCGTGAATTGCATCGCCGTCTCGGCAAAGCGGTCGATGTTCGGCGTCTCATAATACTTTGAGCCATAGACGCCGCTGTCCATCCAGCCCATGTCATCAGCGAGGAACAGGATGACGTTCGGCTGCGCCGAAAATGACGAAGGTAGAATGACAAATGACAATAGGATCGTGAGCAGGAGCTTCATGGTCGGCTGTGAACGGCAGGGAACCGGGAGGAATTACGGGCAATAACTCAGACTTGAGGACAAAGGGCAAGACGGCATAGTTCAGCCCATGAAGACCATCACCCTCACTGTGGACGACGAGGTCTATGATCAGGCCGTCCGGGCAGCTCAGCAGCGTCGAAAGTCGCTGGGCGAGTTGTTTCGTGAGCTGATTGTAGCGCTGCGGGGTGGCAATGATGTCACCAAAGGTGACACCGCCGATGTTTTGCAGTCTGCCTGGAACTTGGTGGACTCGAAGCCTCTGCGCGAAGGCACTGTCGGCCCATTGAACCGCGACGAACTTTACGACCGTGGAGTTTCTTGATACCAACGTGCTCATTTACGCTTCAAGTCGTCTTGTCGCGGATGCCAGGAAATCAGACGCGGCTCGCGCATTGATCAAAAAATCAGGCCAGTTCATCTCGCTGCAAGTCCTGCAGGAATTCTACCGGGTCGCCACTCATCCGAAGAAACTGGGTTTCACACATGCCGATGCCATACACCTGTGTGATACTTGGCGAAAGACCTTCACCGTGCTCGAACCGACCCTGAAACTCTTTGACGACTCGACCACCATCTGCGCGAGGTATCAAACCAGCTACTTCGATGCCGCCATAATAGCCGCCGCCACGCAGTGCGGATGTCAGACCGTTTTCTCCGAAGACCTCAATGACGGCCAAACTTATGGCAGTGTGACCGTGGTGAATCCGTTTCGTGGCTTGTGATTGCCGCGATCCGCGGTGCTGACCTTGCTCAAAACCTGGCGGCACCCGCAGGCGCGGCCTTGGTCAATGACACCGCCTGCGTTGCAGCAGCCACATTCACGTCATACCAGCCCGGAAACCCACGCCAGCCTACGCGTCCCTTCGTATCCGTCTTCAAAGTGATCTCCGTGCGCCATTTCTGGCCGATCCATTCTTCCAGCACCTTGGCGCGAGCACGTGGCGTCCAGTCTTGATTCCAGGAGGCGGCCTCGGGTTTCCAATGGGAACCCTCCCAAAAGCCCCAGAGCAAAAAGCTGGTGTAAGCCGGATGGCTGAAGACGGCGATGAGCACATCGCGTGTGTAATCGGCGGCGAGTTCTTCGTCATCGGTGGTGACGATGTCATATTCGGTGATCGCCTGATGCGGCACGATCTGCGCGAAGCGATCCGTCACGGCGAGCAGATGCTCCGGTGAGGGCAGATAGGTCTCGTGGAAGTGCGCCTGATTGCCAAGGCCTGCCACGGTGAGACCGGCGGCGTTCAGCGCCTTGATGTAGGCAAAGGTGTCGTCGCACTGGGGGCCTGGGCGGAAGACTTGATCTTCATTGACTAAAAACGGCAGCTTTGTCAGCGATCGCGCAAGCTGAAACACTTCGCGGTCCATTTTCTCCAGACCAGGACGTTTGTTCAACATGTCTGCACCGTCCCAGGCGATGGGGTGATTGATCACGTCCCACTCGATGACTCGATCCTTCAGGAAGCTCATACGCTCGCGCACGCTGTCGAGGATGCTCGTGCGAATGACAGCGTTGTCCTTGATCGACTGCCAATTGAACGGCGTGGCGACCTGCATCAAATAATGACCACGCACGGCGATGTGACGCTCTGCGCACCAGGCGAAGGCTTGATCCAGCTCGGCATTGCGCTGGCTGCGGCGGTTCTCGTCGAAATCGGGCGACCAGTTGCCGTCTTTGAGATCGTTTTCAAACACCACGATGCTGAACAGCCGCTCGACGATGTCGCGATGGTGTTGGTCATCCTCGCTGGTGCCGGACAGGTGCTTCGCTCTGATGGCAGAGCCGAAACCGAACTCATGTTTGCGCAGCGTGAGTTTTACCTCGGTGTCGGCGAGCGGTTTGCCATCGGCCCCAGTCAACGTGAGTGCGAGATCGGCTTTGCGCTGCTGCTCGATGCGTGCCAGCGCCGCCTTGCGCCATGGCGCATCGACTTCGCGGCCTGGGTAGCTGCGCTTGATGCCTTTGGCACGAGGAAAGGCGGCAATGTCGATGCTGGCGGGGTATTTGAGCAGGCGAATGCTCTCGATCTCGATGCTCTGCGCCTTCTGACCGCATAGCAGCGCCACGGCGGCTTTGTCAGCCGGGATGTCGTCTGTCGCGACGAAGGTGACCGGTTGCTCCATCCATTCGCGATGGATGACGATGCCAATCGCCGGGCCGAACGAGGTGTAAGGTGCTGCTCTGAGCTGCAACTTCGCCTGCACCTCGCCAAAGGCGGCGCCGCCCACGACCCGCGTCTTGATGATGGCAAACACGCGTTCATCCTTGGCAATGGCGGCTGTGCAGGGCGCCGTAAACTGCGCGTTGTAGGACTTCGCCTCATCCGCTTGCATGATGGTGATGCGTTTACCAGTCGCGAGTGATTCGACCGTGCCTGCCCCCTCGTTGGCTGAAGCTTGCAAAGCACCGCCGATCTCCACGCCCCCCTGCGGCACATCCAGTGCATGCAACAGGCAGAGGGCGAATAAGAAAATGGGGACGCAGCCGGGAAACGCTTTCATGAAGCTGGATCGTGAACGCGTCCCGTCATCTCCGCAACAGCCTGCAAACATTCCTCACGAGCAAAGGGTTATCGTACCAATGGAAGCAACGGTCCGGTGGCGGGAGCTTTGATGACCGGAGTGGACGGATCGGGCTTCTTCGGCGGATTCTCACGTCGCACACGCTCCATCCAGGCATCGGCGGTCTTTGGGTCCGACTTTCTCCAGACGGAATGCACTCCCCACACGAGGCTGCCCAATTTCTCATGCTCACTGAGCCTCTCAGGGCGTGTTTCGAGCCATTTCACCGCATCTGCGGGCGAGATGGAGGCCATGCGTTCGAGAATGGAACGCATCTCGTAATCGTGGTTCCCACGTGCGGATTTCCCATGGCTTTGTATTTCCTTGTTCTCCACCTGTTCCAGTCGGGCGAGCAGTACTTTGCCGCATTCAGGAGTGGTGAAGAGATCCGAGAGCACCTCGAGAGGTGCCAATTGCCACCTTGGCGGCAGATTTTGGATCTTGGCAAACGCCTTCATGTCTTCCTGGCGCAAAAATCCGCGTGCGAGGCCGCGCATGATCATCTCACCAAAATAGTAGGTCCTCCACCTCACCCGCGCGAAGGAAGCGCTGTCATCCAGCGCGGCTTGAACGAGCACTTTGGATTGAAGCAGCTCACGCAGGCGTGCTAGCACAGCGTCGGGAAGAAGCTCCGCAGCCTCGCAGAAAATATGGATGAGCATGTCATCGCGTTTGGCGACAGAAAATGGCGCGTTCATCGCGAAAGCCTCGCAGGAACGCCAGTCCTGGAGCGCCCAGGCGCTGAGCAGATCCTCGGAGAACCAGTCCATGTCATGATCGCGCAGATAGGCGAGCAGCACGGGCCGGATCGCGTCAGGCGTGGCGGATTTCATCCACTTCAGCGCCTCCAACCCCTCGCGTCTTCTCGCCGGATCGGGAGACGTTCGTGCCAGCTCGTGAAGGCGAGCGAGATCGCGGCTGCGATTCATGGCCTCAGCATCAATGACAACTTTCTTGTCGTGGAGAGGTGCGAGGTCAAAGACACGCAGCATCCATGAGCTCCATTTGAGATCACCCGGAGGGCCGGTGATTTTCTCCAGACGCTCCGCCATCTCGTTTTGCTTCGCCTCATCGGGGAAGACGATGACAAGAAAACCGTCCTTCGCCTGAAGACGGATGTACTCTTTTGCCGCCGCGAGGACAACCGTCTCACGTTCGGCCATTGGTCGCTGCGAAAGCCAGCCGGCGATTTTTTCGCGGGACTGGCGCAGAACGGTATCTTCACCGAAATCATCGTCCAGGAAGTTCACCAGTGCGACGATACGGTCCTGCGGCCTTGCCTGTTTTTCCAGCCACGCCAGCGCGGCCAAGATGTTCTCGCGATCCGCGCCCGCCATGGCGCGCAGAGCGATGGTCATCGCGTAGGACGTGTCGGAATCCTCATCAGGATGCTGCTGGGCGATGAGCCAGTCGGCGGCGGCGCTGGCGTCCGACCCGGACCAAACACGAAACAGTGTTTGCCTTGCATCGTTGAGATGATCGTGGCGGTCCTGCTCGGCGCGTTTCTGGCCTGCGGAAAAGCGCCGCTCCACCCAGGCGCGCGTTTGCGCCAAGTCGGCCTGCGCCGCAGCGCGGACGAGTTCAACACAGAGATCGGGACCCTTGGCAGTGATTTCCTCGATCACGGGCTGCCCATCATCTGCGAAGCGATCCAGCAGCGCGATCTTTTGCTCCGCCGTTTTGGCCTCGCTCACGCAACCCTTGAAGACTGCGGTGGCCATGAGGTCGGGATGAGAGAGCGTGGAGAGACGTTTCAGCGTCTCAAGGCCAGCCGTGCGGAACCACGCCGCGCCGACTGCCTGCATGATGTGCTGCACGAGCCATTCGCGCTCATGCCGTTCCCCGTTTTGCGGCACAAAGCCCTGGGCGGCGATGTAAACGCGCTCGGGATCGGTTCGAGCGACCTCGGCCCATACCTCCTTCGCGTTCAGATAGAAGGCATACTCATCATCGACGTTCTCCAGAAACTTCACGGCTCGCGGAGTGTCGATCTGGGCCAGGCGTCTCCAGGTCATCTGCACGAAGTCATTTTTTCGATAACGATCGTTATCCCGGCACCAGAGCATAAGCACGGCCTCAAGCGCGGCGACGTCCGCCTTCAGGATGGCGTCCAGCGCACGCTCGTGTGTGCGCAGTCGGTCTTCAAAGCGGATGGCGGCCTCCG
The DNA here is from genome assembly GCA_043770175.1 of Verrucomicrobiales bacterium. Taxonomy (GTDB): domain Bacteria; phylum Verrucomicrobiota; class Verrucomicrobiia; order Verrucomicrobiales; family Verrucomicrobiaceae; genus Prosthecobacter. The sequence goes on from JAYVIO010000292.1 coordinate 6,139, forward strand.
CCTCCTGCAACCAGGTCAAAAAATTTGCGGCCGATGTCTGTGCCGACAATTCGGAGGCGCACAGCAGCGCCGCGAGGAAAACCACGCCAAGTTTCATACCGGAAAGCATGACAGCCAGGCACGCGGAAGTCGAGCACGATGCTCGCGTCACATCTCGTCTTCTTGTCCACGCCGTAGCCAGACCAGCGTGCAGGATTCATTCCAAAATAATCTTGCCATACACGAGCATCCCGGCGCAGAATCACCGCATGGCCGACGTCGAACTACCTGAAGAAGCAAACAGTCCTTTCGAGCGCATTGTCGCTCTCTCCATCGCCATGCTGGCGGTGGTTTTGTCCTTCGTGGACAACACCGGCGACAATGCCAAGACCGACGGCATCGTCAAAACCAACCACGCCTCTAACAAGTGGGCCTATTTTCAATCAAAGAGCCTCAAGGAGAATCTGGCGGAGACGAGCGCCACACTGCTGGCCAACCTGACCGCCGCTGATCCTGCCAAGGCGCAGGCGAAAGCGGAGGAAATGAAAATGGAAGTCACTCGCTACGAAAGTGAGAAAAAGGAGATCATGGCAGAGGCCAAGGCGCTCGAAAAAGAAGTCGAGTACGCCATGAGCATTGATGACCGAGCCGATGAGGCCTCGCTGCTGCTGCAAATCGCCATTGTGATCTGTTCCATCGCCATCTTGGTAAAATGGCGGGCTATTTTTTATGTCGGCGTGGTCGTCGGGATTGCGGGCACGGCGGTTGCTGTCTCGGCTTTCATGATGTGAGCGCCAGAGACGGCTAACTTGATGCTTCATTTCTTCCGTTCTCAAAACGACCCCGCGCTTTTCTACCTCATCGGCGGAACGCTGGGTTTGCTGATCACCGCTTCGGTCATCGGCTTCGTTTTGGCAAAAAAAGCCACGTCCGACGCTGCCAAGGCCACGATGGCGAACCTGAATGCGCGCACGCGGGCGTGGTGGATGATGGTGGCGGTGTTTGCGACGGCGCTGGCCGTCGGACCGGTCGGCACGACGATTTTGTTCGGTTTCAGTTCATTCATGGCGCTGCGGGAGTTCATCACGCTCACGCCAACGAAGCCGGGCGATCACCGCACGCTGTTCTGGGTGTTCTTCATCATCACCCCGCTGCATTACTATTTCCTGGCGACGCAGTGGTATGGCGTGTTCGTCATTTTAATCCCCGTGTATGCCTTCCTGTTCGTGCCGCTGCGCACGGCGATGGCGGGTGACTGTGAGCGCTTTCTGGAACGCACCGCGAAGATTCAGTGGGGCCTGATGGTGTGCGTGTATTGCATCAGTTACGCTCCTGCGATCCTGCTGCTCAAGATTCCCGGTTTTGTCGGCCAGAATGCGAAGCTGCTGTTTTGGTTCGTCGCTGTCGTCGAGATGAGTGATGTGATGCAGTACGTGTGGGGCAAAACTTGTGGCAAACACAAGATCGCGCCCAGCGTGAGTCCGGGCAAAACGTGGGAAGGCTTGATCGGTGGCGGTGTGACGACCGTGGGCCTGGGTGCCGCCTTGTGGTGGGCGACGCCGTTTTCGCCGCTGCAAGCAGCAGGCATGTCAGCCATCATCGTGCTCATGGGCTTCGCTGGCGGTCTGGTGATGTCGGCGATCAAACGAGATCGCGGCGTCAAAGACTGGGGCACGGCAATTGGTGGTCATGGCGGCGTGATGGACCGCATGGACTCGCTGAGCTTCGCGGCGCCGGTGTTTTTCCATGTGGTGCGCTATGCGTTCCATGCGTGATGGCGGAAGGCATCATCGTGGGTTGCAAGCCAGCCACAAGGCGGCTAGTTTCGGCGCATGACGACGCAGCAGGTCAAACAACAGATCGACGCCATGACGGACGATGATCGTTTTTTCGCCACCGCCTATCTTGACCATCTGGCGAGCGAGAAAGACAGCTCCTATCAGGCCGAGCTAACGGAACGCATGAACCGCATGGACGCTGGAAAAAAAGTGTCTCTGGAGCAATTGGAGCGGCTGCATCACGCCTTGGAACACGAGGGGCTGTGAGTCATGGCCGACCAGCCGAAAATCGTCCTGGATGAGAAGGTGCTGCATGCCGTTCTGGGAATGAAGGCGGCGGAACGCAGGCATGCCCTGCGTGTTCTGCATCAGATCCAACACGACTGGTGGAAAGACGATGCAGACTACCTGATCACAGATTCGACGGGTCGTTTCCTGAAAGTGAAGGCGGTGCGTCCATTCCTCGTGACTTACTGGCACGACGGCCCCGTGGATGAGCTGCGCATCGTTGCGCTGCGCCGAGTGCGGAGTTGAACAGGCCGCCGCTGGAAAGCACTGCCCTCTGAGTTTCGTACACCAGCACCATGATTTTCCGTGCCTGCCTTGTCTCTGCTGTTGTCGTCGCCTCTGCCCAGGGGGCGGGGAAGCTCGATTTCAATCGCGATATCCGGCCCATCCTGAGTGACAACTGCTTCGCCTGCCATGGGCTGGACGCGAAGAAGCGGAAAGCGGATTTGCGGCTGGATACGGCCGAGGGGGCGATTGCGCCGATTGACGGCGCGTTTCCGATCAAGCCGGGCCACCCGGAGGTCAGCACGGTCATTCAGCGCATCTTGAGCAAGGATGAAGACGAAATGATGCCGCCGCCGGAGTCGAACAAGAAGATCACCCCGGCCCAGGCTGAGATTTTGCAGCGCTGGATCAAAGAAGGCGCCGAGTACAAAAAGCACTGGAGCTTTGAGGTTCCGGTCAAAACGGCTCCGCCGCCGCTCAAGGGTGTGGTCAGGAATGGGATTGATGCGTTTATCCAAGCGAGACTGGCGGAGGCGGGACTGTCGCCATCACCTGAGGCATCGAAGGAAACGTTGATTCGCCGGGTGACGCTCGATTTGACCGGCCTGCCGCCGACTTTGGCGGAGATCGACGCCTTTCTCGCCGACAGCAGCCCGGATGCGTATGAGAAGGTCGTCGCACGGCTGCTGAAGTCGGAGCGCTATGGCGAACACATGGGTCGCTACTGGCTGGATGCGGCGCGCTACGCGGACACGCACGGGCTGCACCTCGACAACGAACGCAGCATGTGGCCTTACCGCGACTGGGTGGTGAGCGCCTTCAATGCGAATCTGCCGTATGACCAGTTCACCGTCTGGCAGCTTGCGGGCGATCTGCTGCCGAATGCGACGACGGACCAGCAAATCGCATCCGGGTTCAACCGTTGCAACGTGACGACGAGCGAAGGCGGCAGCATCAATGAGGAGTTCGTCTTTCGCTACGCCGTGGACCGCACGGACACGACGATGGCGGTGTGGATGGGCCTCACAGCGGGCTGCGCCGTCTGCCACGATCACAAATTTGACCCGATCTCGCAAAAAGAGTTTTACTCGATGTATGCGTTCTTCAACAGCGCTGCCGATCCGGCGATGGACGGCAACATTCTGATGACGCCGCCGATTTTGAAGCTCAGCACCGCTGAGCAGATAAAGCAGCTCACGGAACTGGAGCAAAACATCGCCGCCACACAGACGAAGATCCGCGAGGCGATCAAGAACCTGAACTACACCGATCCCACCACTTTGAATCCACCACCACCGGTGCAGACGAGCGAGGTCGTGTGGTTTGAAGATGCGTTTC
>JAYVIO010000293.1:0-9731 GCA_043770175.1 Verrucomicrobiales bacterium
CCCGTGAAGATGGAAACCATCCACATCCTCCGCGATCTCATCGAGCTTGACCATGCGCCCACCACGGCCGCCAAGACCGAAGAGAAACCCCAGGTCTCCGCCAAACCCCGGGCACAATAAGTCAGACTGGTTGCATGGCCTGATTTCAATTTGAACTGGCACCGTCATCAGCATGCAAGTCGGCATCATCACAGTCTCTGACCGTGCCAGTCAGGGCGTGTATGACGATCTCGGCGGCCCCGCTTTGAAACAAGCGGCCGAAGGCTATGGCTGGAGCACCACTGCCGAGGCTGTCGTCCCTGATGATTTATTCAGCATCCAGAATGCAATCCGTTCCTTCAGCGCTCAAGGCTGCGGCCTTATCCTCACCACCGGTGGCACCGGCGTCGCCGAGCGTGATGTCACGCCCGAGGCCATTCGTGGCATCATGCGCGTCGAAATTCCCGGTTTCGGCGAGTTGATGCGCATGAAATCGCTCGCACTCACGCCCAACGCCATCCTCTCCCGCTGCATGGCTGCCATCGTGGACCTCAGCCTCGTCATCGCGCTCCCCGGCAAGCCCCAGGGCGCCGTCGATTGCCTCGGCTTTGTCCTCGGAGCTATTCCACACACCGTGAAGCTCGCACAACGCGTTCCTACGAGCTGCTGAGGCGGAAAACGGCCATGCAGTGATGGGTGATGGAGAAATGGTCTGTTTGATAGCATCCCTTCAAAACTCCATCACTCCGCTTTGTTTGCGCTGGACTTGTCGCCACGCTTTCGATTAACTCGCTCTCACATCCCACCATCCCATGAAACGCATCCCTGTTTCCTCCCGTCGCCAGTTCCTCACGAAGTCCGCCGCCGCCATCGGTTTTCCCACGATTATTCCCGCCAGCGTGCTCGGCCAGAATGCGCCTTCGAATAAAATCACCATGGCTGTGTTCGGCTGGGGCATGATGGGACCGGGGAACACAAACAAATTCCTCGCTGAGTCCGATTGCCAGATCGTCGCCGCCTGCGACATCGACAAACGCAATCTCGACAAAGCGCTGGGAACCATCAACGGCGCTTACAAAAACACGGACTGCAAAGGCTACCACGACTATCGCGAAGTCATGGCCCGCAAGGACATCGACACCGTCATGCTCGCGCTTCCGGACAACTGGCATGCGCTCACCGCCATCGAAGCCGCAAAGAACGGCAAGGACATCTACGGTGAAAAGCCGCTCGCACGCACCATCGCCGAACAGCAGGCCATCGTGAAGGCGGTACAGAAACATGGTCGCATCTGGCAGACCGGTTCCTGGCAGCGCAGCGAGAACAACTTCCGCATTGGTGCTGAAATCGTGCGCAACGGCCTCATCGGCAAACTCAAGGAAGTGCACGTCGGCCTGCCGAGCGGTCACAACGACTTCGCTGGCACGAAAGACAAACGCAGCGTCACGCCACCACCCGCCGAACTCGATTACGAGATGTGGATCGGCCCGGCGACGATGCAGGACTACATCGAGTGCCGCATTCACAAGAACTGGCGCTGGGACTACAACATCGGCGGCGGTCAGCTCCTCGATTGGATTGGACATCATTGCGACATCGCGCATTGGGGCATGGACATGGACCGCAGCGGCCCGACGGAAATCAATCCTATCCAGGTGGACATGCCACCGCGCACCGACATCTGGAACACCGCCACCAAATATCGCGCCGAAGCCAAGTATGCCGGTGACATCACCATGACCATCGCCGGTGGTCATTCCGACATTGCCATGGGCACCAAATGGATCGGCACTGACGGCTGGGTGCATGTGAATCGTGGCAGCTACGATTCATCCAATCCGGCGCTCAAGAAAGTCGTCAAGAAGCGCAAAGATGAAAAGGACCCGAACAGCGCCGTGGTGGAATCTTCCGCAGCACCTGTTCTCGGTGATGACATCATCAAGACCCGGCTGTACAACACTCCCGGCCACCACCGCAACTTCCTCGACTGCGTCAAGAGCCGCCAGCCGACGGTAACGCCGGTCGAAACCGCCCATCGCAGCGCCACACCTGGGCACCTCGCTTTGATTTCCTTCCTCGTGAACCGCCCGCTCAAGTGGGATCCGGTCAAAGAAGAAATCATCGGTGATGCCGACGCCAGCAAGCTGCTTGGACGCGAGTATCGCGGTCCATGGAAGCTGGAGGCGTGATCACATGGAGCGCGAGTGTGTCGAAGACCACTCGCCACTTTCAACTCCCATCGTCACGCAAGACCTCCAAACAGGCGAGTAGGCTAATGCCATACTCGCGCTCCGGCTACGAGATCACATCCCGCAGCACATTCCCATGCACATCGGTGAGTCGCAAATCGCGGCCACTGAAGCGGTAGGTGAGTTGTTCGTGGTCGATGCCCATTTGATGAAGCACCGTGGCCCACATGTCATAGACGGTGCAGACGTTTTCGGTGGCGTTGTAGCCGAATTCATCGGTGGAGCCGTAAACATGACCACCTTTGACGCCGCCGCCGGCCATCCAGACGGTGAAGCCGTAGGGGTTGTGGTCGCGACCATTGTTGCCTTGAGCGAAGGGCGTGCGGCCGAATTCGCCAGCCCAGACGAGCAGCGTGCTGTCGAGCAGGCCGCGTGAACAGAGGTCTTTGATGAGCGCGGCGATGGGTTGGTCGATCTGGTGGGCCATTTTGCCGTGGCCTTCTTTGATCGCACCATGGTGATCCCAGGGATTGGCTCCGTTTCCGCCGCCGAGATTGTAGGCGAGCGTGCTGAGTTCGATGAAGCGCACGCCGCGTTCAACGAGTCGGCGAGCGAGCAGGCATTGGCGAGCGTAAGCGGCTTTTTTCGGCTCGGGATCGTCGAGACCGTAGAGTTTCTTCGTTGCTTCGGTTTCGCCAGAGATGTCGCAGAGCTCGGGCACGGCGGATTGCATGCGCCAGGCCATCTCGTAGTTCGAAATGGCCGCCTCGACGTGCATGTCGTGCTGCGTGGTGCTGGCGAAGCGTTTGTCCATCGCGCCGATGAAGTCGAGTTGCTTGCGCTGCATGTCGTGAGGCTGGCGCGGGCGGATGTTGGCGACGGCTTCGGCTTCATCAGCCTTCACGACGCTGGCCTGATGCTGCGCGGGCAGGAAGCCGTTGCTGAAAAGGCCGACGCCGCCATGCGGTGTGGCCGCGCCGCCGCTTTGCAGCACGACGTAGCCGGGAAGATCACGCGACTCGGTGCCGAGGCCGTAACTCGTCCAAGCACCGGCGCTGGGGAAGCCGAGGAAGGGAAAGCCGGTGTGCATGAAGAAATTCCCCTGCGCATGCTCGCTGAACTTCGCGGTCATGCTGCGGATCATGCAGAGGTCATCCGCCACGCCGCCGATTTGCGGGAAGAGGTCGCTCACTTCGAGTCCCGACTGCCCGTATCGTTTGAAGTCCCAGTGCGAGGGCTGAACGGTGCCGTTGTTGTTGAACTGCGTCTTTTTAACGGCTCCCGGCATCGGTTTGCCTTCGAACTTCTTGAGCATCGGCTTGTGATCGAACGAATCGACATGCGACGCCCCGCCGCTCATGTAGAGGAAGATGACGCTGCGTGCCTTCGGCGCGAAGCGCTTGGCTCGATTCACGAGCGCGGCTTGCGACTCTTCCTGCATGAGTCCGGCCAAAGCGGCCATGCCGAAGCCGGTGGAGGCGCGGGAGAGGAGGTGGCGACGGGAGAGAGTGTTCATCATGAAGGGTTTGAATGAGGAGGTAAGACAGGCGCAGGGTGTCGCGTAAGCCATTGCTCTGCGATGGTTCGAACATGCTGGTCAAAAGCTTGAATCGCCTTCAGCCCGAAAAGTCCATTGTAACCGACGACGTCGGGATTATCACGGAGGTCATCGTAGTTCCAATAGGCACCAATGAACTTTCCCATGTCATGGGAGTCGCCAACAACGACGCTGGATTGGTGCTTGGAAACTTCAGGCCAGTAAACCTCCTGCATCATGCATTCCAACTCAGCGTGAGGAGTGCTGTTCTCTGCTGCGATTCGTGTCGAATAGTAGCGCAGAAGCGTGTTAACGGCTTCTTCTCTAGAAGGCTTCGAGATTCCAAGTTTTTGAGCTGCAGACTCAAACAACACAAATGCTTCGGCATTGGAGGTGATTGGCTCCCACGCGAGTTCGTGCAATGCATCGCATTCCTTGCCATCTTCAATTAGCTTTATAGCCATCGTCTGATAACCCGAACCTGACAAGGTGAGGAGTTCAGATCGTGCGAGAAGCACTTCCATGGAAGGCGACGGGTTCATTTCTTGTGGCCGAAAATAGCGCGTGAGCGTTTTGGAGTGCTCCAGCCCTCTGGAGCTTTGCGGAGGCCTGGGGACGTTCGAAAGCGCCGGAGGACCGGCGCACTCCAGGACGCTGTCGCGATGGTTGGAGGCGTGATCATCGAAGGTAAATGAATTCTTTGAGGTTAATGAGGCTCTGCGCGAGGCTTGCCCAGGCTTGAAGCACAGGGTCCATGCCAGCGGCGGTGCTGCGGGTGGATTCGAGTGTCTTGGTGAGGAGATCACGCTGCGATTGAAGCCGTGTCAGTTGAGTGCGCTGGTCATTCGAGAGCGTGGCGAGGATGTCGGCTTCGGTGATCGTTGAGGATTCGATGCGGGCGGTTTTGGCGATGTCTTCGGGCGTCAAAGCGCGGTCGTAGAGGCGGGCGCGGAAGATGCGGGCGGCGAGACCTTTGTTGCCGGTAGGAGAGCCGTGGCGGCAGCCGAGGAGGACTTGGCTGGCTTCGGTTTCAAAGACGGCGGCGGGGGCTTTGCGGTAGGTGCGGCCGTAGGGTTTGCCATCGCGGTAACCGCAGATGGTGCCATCGGGTTGATAGACGACAGCGATGTGCACAGGGCGTGTGACGGCCTCAGTTTCGGCAGGGCCTTCGAAGAGTTCGCTGCGCTCGAAGAAGTTGCTGCCAGCGACCCAATGCGCGGGTGTTTTCTCGGCGAAGACGATGGAGTCGAAGAGGCCGCCGTCCTTGCCCTGCACGGTGAGCACGCCGCCACCGCGCTGGGTGAGGTTGTCGAGCATGACCCAGGCTTCGAGGGTCTTGGCGGTGAGTTTTTTCGGCAACGATCCGGATTTGGCCATGGATTTGCCATCGAGGATGAGTGCGCCGTTTTCGATGCGGGCGGAGCCGACGAGATCGAGGTTCATGCGCCCCTTGGTATCGCTCAAATCCTTTTCGAAGGTCCATTCGGCGAGGGCTTCTGGCAGATCGGTGGGTGCGACGGGGAGTTTGCGTTCGGCTTGGAGCTTGGTGCGTGCAGGATCGAGAATCGCAGTGATTTGGCGGTTCAAAGCGGAGATTTTTTCTTCCTGCTTGGCGAGTTCGCGGGCTTGCTCGCTACTTTCCTTCTGAAGTGTGGCAAGGTAGGCGAGGCTTTGCTTCACTTCGTCGTCACTGGCATCGCGGGAGTAGGCTTGGCGGAACATCTGACGCACGCGCAGGTCGTCCGTGCGATCTTTGCCATCATGGACGACATAGGTTGCCCAGTTGCGTGACCAGTCGATGACTTTGCTGTCGTTGAGAAGCGTGAGGGATTGCGCGGGGACGTTGGTGGTGTCGCGTTTGCCACGGGTACTGAAAGGGACGGGAAGGTCAAAGGTCGTGAGAAACGGGTCGAGGGCGTTGCGGATGACTTTGACGTAGATGCTGCGTCGTGGATCGCCGCTGCCAACGGATTCGCCGTAGAGCGTGGTGTCGAGCTTGCCGGACAGAGTCACGATGGAATCGCGTATGGCCTCGGCTTCGAGGCGACGCATGCTCCAATGGCTGAGGAGTTTGTTCTCCGGGTCTTTTTGAGTGCTGAGTTCCGAGGACTGAGCGCTTCTCTGAAATGCCTTCGATGACACCATGAGCTTCACCATTTCTTTGATCGAGCCGCCGCTGTCGATGAAGCGTTGGGCCAGGAAGTCGAGCAACTCAGGGTGTGTGGGCAGATCGCCGAGCTTGCCGAAGTTGTCGGTCGTGGCGACGATGCCGCGGCCAAAGATGTGATGCCAAAGGCGGTTCACGATGACACGTGCGGTGAGCGGGTTGCTCTTCATGTCCGCCATGTGCTCGGCGAGTTCGAGGCGACCGCTGCCGGAGGTGTTGAATGGCGTGGGATCGAGAGCGTCGAGGAATCGGCGTGGGACGGTCTCGGCGGGTTGTTTGTGGTCACCACGGACGAATAGAGCGGCGTCTTTGGCGTTGGCCTCGATCACGCCCGGAACGCGTGTTGGGGCAGGGAGTTTAGCTTCGAGGTCGCGGTAGCGCTTGAGAAAATCTGCAATGGCTTTTGTCGAGAGTTTCTTGGATTGGACTAGGGCATCAAGAGCTTCGGCTTGGGCGTCGGTGAGTGTATTGTTCTGCCAAGCGAGGATAAGCGTGTGGGCGGGGACGTTAGACTGCTCGGGCTTGGCGGGAGGTGTTTTGTCCTTGGTGATGACGGCGTCGGTCAGTGCAAACCAAGAGCGTCCGCTTTTGAACTCGGCGGGCATATCGGCGGCGGTGGCTAATTGAAGGAATATCTCGTCGTCCTTCCAGAAATCGAGGTCGAGGCTACGCCAAGCGAGGGTTTCGTCCTTCTCGTCTTTCAGTTCGATTGCTTTGTGGACGGTGCCGGTGCGCGGGTAGTTCTGGACGACGTATTTGGCCTTCACACCACCGTTTCCAGCGACGCGGAACCAAAAAGTGCCACCGGGATTCTTGAAGCGATCCGTGATGAGCACACTGCGGTCCTGTGTGGAGATGAGATCGGAGAAATAGCCGCCGGGATAGATGCGGAGGCCTTTTTCGGTGATGGAGAATTCGCCGGGCTTGGAGCGAGGCAGGCCGTTGAAGGTAAAGGCTGGCTTTTGAAAGTTCGGATAGGACTTATTGGACCTATTCGACGTATCTTTGAAGGTGGTGAGCCAATCGGCGATGAGCGTGGTTTTGATCTGCGTTTTAAGCTGCTTCAACTCCGCACGAATGGCATCGCCGGTACCGGGAGCATTCACGTCGATGACGGCGGGGTGCGTGCTGGTGAAGATGCCGTAGAGGGCGTAGAAGTCGGCCTGGGAGATGGCATCGAACTTGTGGTTGTGGCAGCGGGCGCAGCTCACGGTGAGGGCTTGGAAGGCCTTGGTGACGGTGTCGATCTGGTTGTCGGTGAAGGTGACCATTTCATCGAGTGAATCGACCGGCGAGAAGCCATGCAGCACCATGCGAAGCTGCGCGATGCCAATGGCGCTTTCGTTGAGGCCGTTCTTGATTCGCGGTTTTGGGAGGAGATCACCAGCGATGGATTCCTTCACGAGTTGAGGATACGGAACGTCGTCGTTGAAGGCACGGATGAGGTAATCGCGGTATTGGTAAGCGTAAGGGATCTGGGGATCGCCTTCGGAGCCGTAGGACTCGGCGTAGCGCACCCAGTCCATGAAGTGGCGTGCCCATTTTTCGCCGAAGGCGGGCGATGCGAGGAATTGATCGATGGTTTGATCGCCACTCGGAGGAAGTCCGGTGAGGATGTAGCTCATGCGCCGATGCAGCGTCTGCGCATCGGACTGCGGTGCAGCGGGAATGCCTTGTTTGGTGAGTTCGGCATCGATGAAGTCGTCGATGGTCTTGTTCGCGGGCTGTTTCGAGATGGGTAGGAAGGCCCACCACTGCTTGCGGCGTTCGAGGACTGCTTTCCAATCAGTTTCTTTGGCGACCTGCTCTTTGGAGGGGGCGGTGTCGCGGGGATCGAAAGCGCCTTCGCGAATCCAGCGCTCAAAGTCGGCGATGACCTTGTCATCGAGCTTCGCACCGGCTTTGGGCATCTTGAGATCTTCGTGCTCGTGCTTGATCGTTTGGATCAACAAGGATGCGGCGGGATCACCGAGTTTGATGACATCACCGGATTCACCGCCCGATTGCCAACCGGCGCGGGAATCGAGCACAAGGCCGCCCTTCTTCTTCGTGGCTGCGCTGTGACACTCGTAGCATTCCTGCGCGAGGATGGGGCGGATACGCGACTCGAAAAACTCGATTTGCTGCGGTGTTGGAGCAGCCAAGATTTTGCCGCTGAGGAGCAGAGAGGCTGAGAAGCGGAGGAGTTGTTTTTTCATGCTAAGAGCCTCCGGGTGATGTTTTCTGCGGCTTCAATACACATACGTCCAACCTTCTCGAACTGATCTCGTTTCAAGCGATACAAGGGTGACATGACGGTGATGGCGGCGACGGGGTAACGGTATTCATCCAGCACCGCAGCAGCCACACAGTGGATGCCTTCGAGTCCCTCGGCGATGTCAGTGGAGAAGCCTCTTTTGCGAGTTTTCGCCAGATCCGCCTCCATGGCGCTACGCGTGGCGAGTGTGGTCGGCGTGTATTGCTTGAGCTTCACGCCAACGAAGAAGGCGTCGAGTTCCTGCGGCGGTAGATGCGCGAGAACGGCTTTCCCCGGCGCACACGAGTACATCGGCACCTGAAGGCCAACGGTGCTACTCACTTTAATCGGCTGCGACGAGATGCACTGCTCCAGCACGGTCATTTTGTGATTCACGCTGGTGAGGAGTTGCGTGGTTTCGCCAGATTCATCGCGCAGCCATTTGAGGGATTCCAAAGCGCAGACGACGAGGCTTTTCTCACGCACTTGAGGGCGGGAGAGGTCGAAGAGCTTGTTCGTGAGCACGAAGCGCTTGTCGTCCTCGCGGCGCTGGAGGTAGCCGCGATTATGAAGCGTGCCGGTGATGCGGAAAACAGAGTTCACCGGTAAATCTAGCTCGCGGGCGATCTCGGTGAGGCTCAGGCCAGCGCGATGCTGGCCAAGGAGTTCCAGGATGGCGAGCGTGCGCTCCGTGCCGGGCGCGAGGGTGTCTTCGGTGGAAGTGATGGGGGCTTCTTTGAGCATTCTATATTTAGAAACGCTTCTGGATTTGGAAAACTATCGCACGATCTCAAACGCACGGCTCATCGCATTTGCAATCTGGCCTCTCTCCCGCATTCTGCGCGGACATGAGCCAGGAAAAAGACCTCACATTGCTCGGAAGATCCGAAAACCGCCTGCCAGCTTCGCCTGATGTGGCGGTGCTGGAGACGTTCCCGAACCGCACGCCCGGGCGAAATTATCGCATCCATCTCAGTGCGCCTGAATTTAGCTCTATCTGCCCCGTGACGGGCCAGCCGGACTCCGCGCATCTCGAAATTCTCTACATTCCTGAAGCGACGTGCATCGAGACGAAGTCGCTCAAGTTTTACCTCGCCTCGTATCGCAATCACGCCTCGTTCAATGAGGCGATTGTGAATCGTGTGCTCGATGACATCGTGAAAGCCTGCGCCCCAAAACAAGTCGTCGTGCGCGGCAAATTTGGCGCGCGCGGCGGCATCCAACTCACCTGTGAGGCCCGCTTTCCTGATATCGACGAAACGCTGCGCCTGCCGGAATGAAAACGGTCGTGCTGCTTTCAGGCGGAATGGATTCCGTGACGGCGCTGTATTGGGCTCGGGCAGAGCACGAGGTTGTGGGCGCGGTGAGCTTTGATTACGGCGCGAAGCACAATCATCGCGAGATCCCGCTCGCCGCATGGCATTGTGCACAATCGGGCGTGCAGCACGACATCATCGACCTGGATTTCATGAACCGCCTGTTCGCCTCCGATTTGCTCAAAAGCGGCGGCGAGATTCCGGACGGACACTATGCGCATGAAACCATGAAGCAGACGGTCGTGCCGTTTCGCAACGGCATCATGCTCGCCATCGCATGTGGACTCGCTGAGAGCCGTGAAGCCGA
>JAYVIO010000294.1:0-9717 GCA_043770175.1 Verrucomicrobiales bacterium
GCTCTACGTCACCGGTTTCCAAGTCTGGGGCACGGTGGTGAAGAAGATCAGCGGCCTCGCTCGCGTGCGTTACACGGGCAAGCCGCGTGTGCTGCTCAAGGAAGTCACGCCGACGGACAAGGGCCTCATCCTGCGCTTCAACGCGAAGCTGGATGCAAAGCTGGCCACCGACCCGACCAGCTATAGCGCCGAACGCTGGAACTACAAACGCACCTTCGACTACGGCTCGCCGCATTTGAAGCTCGACGGCAGCACGGGCCAGGAATGGCTGAACGCCAGCAGCGCCTACCTGAGCAAGGACGGCATGAGCGTGCTGGTGGCCCTGCCCGACATGAAAGCGGGAGTGCATCAAATGCGCATCGGCTGGGGACTCAAAAGCGCGGACGGTTTGAAGGCCGAGAACACCGCCTACTTCTCGCCGTGGGAACTGTTGACCTTTGATGCGAAGAAAGAAGGCTTCGAAGAGGGCCTGAAGGTCGATCTCACGCCGCGCAAAACGATCGCAGCCGCCGCCGTGAAGCCCACCGCCGAGGAAGGCGAGCGCATGTATCAAATGTTCGGCTGCATGGCCTGCCACAGCACCGACGGTACGCTCGTCGGCAAGGTGGGCCCGAGCTGGAAAGGCCTGTTCGGCAGCGAACGTGACATCGCCAAAGGCCAGAAAGGCAAGTTCAAAGCCGATGAGGCTTACCTGCGCGAGTCCATCACGAATCCGAGCGCGAAGGTCGTCAAAGGCTTCGAGAAATTCGACACCGGCATGCCGATCTACGCGGGGATCTTGAATGACTCGCAGATCGAGAGCCTGATTCTTTACATCAAGAGTTTGAAGTGACGGAGCGCGAGTATGGCGGAGCCTACTCGCCACTTTTTAAACCCAGCGCTCACGAATCCTCCTCAAACAGGCGAGTAGGCTTCGCCATACTCGCGCTCCATGCTGCGACCTCAATTCATGCTCCGCAGCGCTTCGCGGATCAGTTTGTCCGCCGTGTCGATGCCGGGCTGCTTGGCGAGTTCGTTCACGGCTTTGATCGCCTCGCTCTGCTTGTAACCGAGCGCGATCAGCCCAAGCACCGCGTCGCTTTGCGCCTCCTGCTTCGGATCGTGCGTGCCTTTGGCGGTTTGTGCGGCCTGCCAAGCCGTCACGACACCGACCTTGTCCTTAAGTTCCAAAACGATGCGCTCGGCGGTTTTGCCGCCCACGCCTTTGATGCGCGAGAGCGCCTTCACATCGCCCGCGATCACGGCGTCCTTGAACGCAGCCACCGGCATACCACTGAGCACACTGAGCGCCATTTTTGGGCCAATGCCGGACACACGATCCATCAACAGTCGGAATAGATCGCGTTCATCCGAGGTCATGAAGCCGAACAGTGTGTGATCGCGATCTGTGACATGGTAATGCGTGAGCAACTGCACCTCGGCACCGATTTGCGGCAGCTTGTCGAACGTCGTCAGCGGAATGAGCGCGACGTAGCCGACACCGTGAACATCAAGGGTGACACGGTGCGGCAGCGCTTCGGCCAGCAGGCCACGGAGAAAGGCGATCATGCGCTCATGAAGGCGGTGCGGCGCGAAGGTGCAAGCGCAGGTTTGCTTCACAGCCAGTTTCGACGACAGTTCACGCCATGCGCCCGCTTTTCTGCCTCCTGCTCCTCACCGCGAACGCCTTGCACGCCCAGACGGAGCGCAAGCTCGAAACCCTGCTGCTGATGCCGGAGCCGAAGGCGATGCGCTCGGCGTATTCGATCACACCCGCCGGCGCGAAGGCCACGGTGCTCACGCCGTATCGCGAATCCGCCGTCGCACCGAGCGGCATCGAGCCCTACTCGCAGGAATCCTTTTCCAAGCTCGGCCTGAGCATCGAAACCTTCGCCGAGCGCGCCAAAATCGCCGCCGACAAGCGTCTGGCGCTCCTCAAGCCAGAACTCATCAAAGGCGACGATGGCAAGATCGCCTACGCCGTCTATCGCGGCGAATCGCCGTTGTTCGCGACGCTGCTCGTCGGGCCCTCGTTGCCCAAGATTTTCGAGGAGCTGTTCGGCAAAGAAATCTGGGTCGCCATGCCCGACCGCCATGCGCTGTATGTTTTTCCGGCCAAGGAAGAAGCCTTCCATGAATTCGCCGAAGACCTCGCCGAGCGCTACACCACCGATGCCTTCGCCGCGAGCTGCGAGGTGTTTGCGATCAAGGCGGGCAGTGAACCCAAAGTGGTGGCGACGTTTGCGGGAGAGGAGTGAGATTTAAGTTTTGTTTAGAAGTACCCGATAGAAACCTGCACATCCATGAAAAACGTCATCTACATCGCCATAATGATCGCATTCCTAAACCGTGCTGTAGCAGTGGAGGCGATTGCTGTCTCGACTGCTACAGCCACTGAGATGGAACAAGTGCTCGCCTCAATGACATCACAATCTGACGCACAGAAGTTCTTTCATTTCCTATATCCTGGTGATCCCAACACAGAGAAGGCGAAGATTGAAGAAGCAAAGAACCAGTTAGAAAAATATCGAGAAGATCGCCTGAAAGTTCGTGCGCTGGTAAAGGTAGGAACATCTATATTCGCATATCCAGGGATCCTCGCGCACGGCGAGATCACCTATGAGCCTAGCAAAGTCCGATATTTCGAGCCAAGGGAAAACGACAAACCCTCTGATCCGGTATATCGACTCTTTGTCGGATTAATTCGCAACCGGGGGAAGGGCCCCGAAAACTTCGATATTGTTTTTGGCATCGACGGCGTGATTCGCGAGATCAAGACCGTGACCTCGAAGTATTGAGAAAATCACGGTCCATCAAACACCACAACATCGTCGCCGTCTTTGGCCGCACCCTTCTTGTGCTCAATGCCTTCTGCACGACGGCGTCGGGCTTCGGCGAAGAATTCTTTGAGGATGCGAACGCAGTCGTCATTGAGCACGCCAGGAGTTATCTCGGTGCGGTGATTGAGGTTCGGAGCCTGGAGGAGGTTCCAGAAGCCGCCGGCGGCACCGCCTTTGACGTCGGGGCAGCCGAAGATGACGCGACGCACGCGGCAGTGCATGATGGCACCGGCGCACATGGGGCAAGGCTCTTTGGTGACGTAGAGATCGCACTCGTTGAGCCGCCAGTCGCCGAGGGCGCTCTCGGCCTGCGTGAGGGCGAGCATTTCGGCATGGGCGGTGGCGTCCTTGAGCGTCTCGACCTGGTTCCAGGCACGGCCGATGACGTTGCCCTGATGCACGATCACCGCGCCGATAGGCACTTCGTCCTGTTTGGCGGCCTTGCGGGCCTGCCGCAGCGCCTCGCGCATGAAATGCTCGTCGTCGAAGGGATTGATAATGAGGGTGTCGGCCACGCGGGTTTATAAACGGCTCCGCGGCCAACTCAAACCTTGAACTTTGAACTTTCCCGCCCGCATCGCTACGCGAAGCGTTGCGGGCGGGGAACTTTGAACTTAAAGAAAGAGCATGAATCACACGACGAACCTCATTCTCCCCTCCCTGCTGGCCGCTGACTGGTCAAAAATCGACGCTGAAGTGAAGCGTGCATCGGATGCGGGTGCCAAATGGCTGCATCTTGATGTGATGGACGGTGCGTTTGTCGATAACATCTCCTTCGGCCCGCAGATGGTGCAGACGGTGCGCAAGTGTACGGACATGTTCCTCGACGTGCATCTTATGATCCACCGGCCGGATCATTACATTGACCGGTTCATCAAGGCGGGAGCGCAGAACATCACGATCCATGTCGAGGCGAACTACGACACAAGCGTGGCGGAGACGCTGAAGCGCATTCGCGCCGCCGGGCTGCAATGCGGCATCGCGCTGCATCCAAGCACGCCGTATGAGGCGGCGCTGCCGTTTGTGAAGGACATCGACCTGCTGCTGGTGATGACGGTGGTGCCCGGATTTGGCGGGCAGCCCTTCATGGAAAAGGAAACGATGCCCAAACTGGCCGCCGCACGCGATTACCGCGATGCGCACGGCTTGAAATTCCATCTCGAAGTCGATGGCGGCATTTATACGAATACAGCCCCCATTGCGAAAGAGAACGGGGCAAACCTGTTTGTCTGCGGCACGTCGTCGTTCGGTCCGCCAGACATGCAGCAGTCCATGCGTGATCTCGCAGCCGCAGTGGCGTGAAAAGAAAAAGGGCAGGAGGTGATCTCCTGCCCTTCGTGAGCTTTATTCGGCTGCGGGCGGCGGTGCGGCACCAGCTTCAGCAGGCGGCGGCGGTGCGGCTTCCTCTGACGGTGGCGCTGCCTTATGGTTGTCACCATGATGGTCGTCGTGATGCTCCTCGGCGTCGTGCTTGTCTTCGCGCGGATCGTGGCCTTCTGCGTGCAGGATGTCCTTGTGCTCCGTGACGCCTTTGAGGTGCGTCTTGAACTTGCGATGACGCTGGCGCTCCGGCAACGGACTGAGCTGCATGTTGATGTTACGGCCCGCCATTCGCGGCTCCTGATCCAGGTGTCCCATCGTGATGAGATCCTCTTTGATCTTCTTGGCAAGCAGATGCCCGAGTTCCTGATGCGCCATCTGTCGGCCGCGGAACTGAAGCTGGATGCGCACCTTGTGGCCTTCGGCAAGGAAGTCTTCGGCGTGCGTGATTTTGATCAAGTAGTCATGCGGATCGATGCCGATGCGGAACTTCATCTCCTTCACCTTGCCGCCCTTCTGATGCTTGTGGGCCTCCTTCTTGTGCTTCTCCTGAATGTACTTGTACTTGCCGTAGTTGACGATTTTGCACACGGGCGGATCGACGTTTGGCGCGACTTCCACGAGGTCAAGACCGCGCTCCTTGGCGATGCGGATGGCCTGCGCCGTGGGAATGATGCCGAGTTGATGATGACCATCCTCTTCGACGACACGGACCTTCGGCGCACGGATGCGCTCATTCACACGGGTCTGATCGACAAAGCGGCCATTGGGTCGGTCACGACCACCAGGACGGCTTCCACCGCCACCGGGACGAAACGCTCCACCAGCACCAGCACCGGCATAGCCACCTGCCGGACGAGGCGGACCTGCGGGACGTGGAAAAGTTCCAGGGGGGCCTGCGGGACGTGGTGCGGCACTGGGTGGTCCAGCCGGACTGGCAGGACGTGGTGGCGGCGGACCGCCTGCACCTTGATTTTGCTGGGGACGAGGGGCGAAATTGCCGCCGCTCAACTGCTGGAATGGATTGCTTATGGGATACCTCCGGGTGTGTTCAAAACTCCAGGCCGCCGTGTGGCAACCACCTGGAAAATCATTCGAGAAAAACGCGCTGCAAACATCATATCAGCACGGACTCGATTCCGACATGCACGCGCCTGCTATCTCCCGATCATGCGGGGTGGTTGGACGCGACAAAGAAAAAATCATGCGGGGAAAGTCTATTGGGAAAAGGCGCGCTCAGAAAACCGAATGGCCGCCTAGCGAAGCTGGAGAGTCAAACGCTGCGGATAGGTAACGACTTTCACGACATTGAGCAAGGCGATTTATTGCCACAAAACAGCCCGTCAGTGGTCTTTGGCGCAGACACGGCACATGAAACGGTTGCCCCGATCGGGAATCTCATAGCTCTTACCGCCGCAGAAGATGCAGCGCACCGGGATGAAATTCCTCACGAACCAGCGTGTGGCCATGGCCACCACTACACTACCCACCAGCATCGCCACCAGCGGCGGGATCCGCTGGTGGTCCAGCCAGTCCCAGATCTGATAAACCAGTCCGCAATAGATCGCTCCCATCAGGATCGGCCCGAAAAAGCTGAGTGCAAAATGCCGCGTCGAAGTCATGTGGTGGCACATCTTTACGCCATCACGGCATTACGCAAGCTCTCACGCATCACTTCCAGCGGCGCGGGCCGGTCAAACCAGTGCTCAAACGAGATTGCGCCCTGGTGCAGCAGTAGTGTGAGGCCGTCCACCGTCCTTGCGCCAGCCAGCTTTGCATCCGCGAGCAGCGGCGTCTCGCCAGCGGCACGATAAACCATGTCGAACACGCGATGGCGTGACTGTAGCGCCTCTGCTGGCACCAATTTCGCATCGCCAGATTTCATGCCGAGCGAAGTGGCGTTTACGATCAAATCGATCCCGTTCATCTCCGCCGCCACCGCCTCATCGGTCCACGGAATCACGCGCACTTCACTCCTCTGTGAAAATTTTGTCACTTTGTCCGCCAGCTTATCTGCTTTTGACACCGTACGGTTCGCCAGCACGAGTTTGGGGCAGTGCGCCAGCGCACACTGCACCGCCACCGCCCGCCCAGCACCGCCACCGGCACCAAGAATGAGCACCCGCAGGTCTTTCACCTCAACACCGAACACTTCACGCACCGAGCGCAGAAAGCCCGGCCCGTCGCTGTTGTAGCCATGCAGTTTGCCATCACGAATCGCCAGCGTGTTAACCGCGCCGAGCTGCCGCGCCAGCGGATCGAGCACGTCCACCGCATCCAGCGCCTCAAATTTGTGGGGAATGGTGATGTTCACGCCCAGAAAACCGCAGGCCGCAAACTGCCGGAAGGCCTCCGCCACGCGTCCCACCGGCACTTGCACACGAATGTATTGCGCCGCAATGCCACAGGCCTGCAACGCCGGATTGTGCATCTGCGGACTGCGTGAATGGGCGATCGGATCACCAATCACTGCCAGCCGCGCAGGTGGCATGAAGCGCCCGGAGGCGGCGCTCCAGTGCATCAATTCATCAAACAATATATAATCTCCCACGCCCCAGACATCGCCAGCGAAGCGCTGCTGTCAAAGCACCGTCCGCAATTTTCCCGCTCGACATCTCGTTTCATTCGAGGTCCAATCCCCCCCTCAGTCCAAACAACCAACGTCATTTCCCATGAAGCTTCTGTTTCCTCTCCTTACCCTTGGCATCAGCGCCGCCCTGTTCCTCGCCCAGGCCGCCGACACCGCCGTCAAACCTCTCCGCGTCTTGATCGTCGCCGGTGGCTGCTGCCATGAATACGACAAGCAGCCCATGGCCCTCAAAGAAGGCATCGAAGCACGCCTCAATGCCGTCGTCGATATCGCCTACAACCCCGACAAGAGCACCAAGGCCACCTTTGAAATCTACAAGGCCAAAGATTGGGACAAGGACTTCGACGTCATCATCCATGACGAGTGCAGCGCCGACGTCACCGATCCCGCCTACGTCGGAGCCATTCTCAATGCCCACAAAGCCGGCAAACCTGCCGTGAATCTCCACTGTGCCATGCACAGCTACCGCTGGGGCAATTTCCGCGAAGCCGTGAAACCCGGTGCCGACAACGCTGGCTGGTATGAAATGCTCGGCCTCCAGTCCACCGGCCACGGCCCGCAGCAGCCCATTTCCATCACCTTCACCGACAAAACCAGTCCCATCACCCAGGGCCTCGAAAACTGGACCACCATCAACGAAGAACTCTACAACAACATCCAGGTCCTCACCGGCAAACCCCTCGCTACCGGCGTGCAGATCGTTCCGCCCAAGGCCAAAAAAGGCGAGACACTGCCGCCTGACGCCAAAGCTACCGAAGCCACCGCCGTTGTCGCCTGGACCAACGAATACGGCCCGAACAAGACCAAAATCTTCTCCACCACCATCGGCCACAACACCGCCACCGTGGCAGACGCCCGCTACCTCGACCTCGTCACTCGCGGCATCCTCTGGACCACCGGCCACATCAACGAAAACGGCAAGGCAGCACCGGGATACGGCAAGTGAGTTTGTTGTTCACGCTTTAGCGTGCCTGCCTCGAATGCCCGGCGGTCATACCACCGGGCATTTTTTGTTTTTTCACACAGCAATCTTCAATTTCCAACCTCCATCCACGTTATTTGAGTCTGCTCATGCGCCCGTTCCTTTCTCTCGCCCTCCTCCT
This sequence comes from Verrucomicrobiales bacterium, assembly GCA_043770175.1. Lineage (GTDB taxonomy): Bacteria > Verrucomicrobiota > Verrucomicrobiia > Verrucomicrobiales > Verrucomicrobiaceae > Prosthecobacter. Next base: position 7,833 of record JAYVIO010000294.1, read on the forward strand.
AGCATTGCCGCTTCATGCCGACGAACTCCCCGGCCACTCCGCGCATGGTGAAGCTTTTAATGAAGGCCCCCGTCAGGCCGCCGTGCTCATTCCCGGCTGCGGTGATGCCGTTAAATTCCCCATCAGCTCGAAAAAACCCGACGCGCAAACCTTCTTTACGCAGGGCGTCGGCCAGCTTCACGGCTTCTGGTATTACGAAGCCGAGCGCTCCTTCCGTCAGGTCGCCGCCATCGATCCCGACTGCGCCATGGCTTACTGGGGCATGGCCATGGCCAACGTGAACAACGAAAAACGCGCCCGCGCCTTCATCAAGAAAGCCACGCCACTCAAAGCCAAAGCCACCCCACGCGAACAGAAGTGGATCGCCGCCCTCGAAACCCTCTACCGCGAAGGTGACGACAAGCGCGACAAAAAACAGCGCAGCCTCGACTGCATCAAAGACTTCGAAGCACTCGTGCAGGATGATCCGAAAGACATCGAAGCCAAAGCCTTTCTCGTCTGGCGCATCTGGTTCTCCCGCACCGAAGCCCCCATCTCCAGCAATCAAGCCGTCGATGCCCTGCTCGATCAAATCTTCGCCGCAGTTCCCAATCATCCCGCGCATCACTACCGCATCCACCTGTGGGATCAGAGCAAACCCATCCTCGCCCTGAAGTCTGGCGCACAGTGCGGGCAGGCCGCGCCCGGCATCGCCCACATGTGGCACATGCCCGGCCACACCTTTTCCAAATTGAAGCGTCCCGATGACGCCGCCTGGCAGCAGGAGGCCAGCACCCGCGTCGATCACGCGTACATGATCCGCCAGTACGTCCTGCCCGATCAAATCCACAACTACGCCCACAACGAAGAGTGGCTCATCCGCACCTACAACGACCTCGGCCGCGCCAAAGACGCCATCGGCCTCGCGCACAGTCTCATCGGCAATCCACGCCACCCCAGCTACAACACCCTCGACAAACAGAGCACCTCCTCCAGCTATGGCCGCACCCGCTTGATCGAAACTCTCATTAAATGGGAGCTCTGGGACGATTTAAAGACCTTCACCGCCACACCCGCTGGTCATCCCGCCCACGACATCACCCGCCTCCGCGCCCAAGGCCTCGCCGCTTATCATCTCAGCGATGCCAAATTGCTTGCCGACTCAATCAACGCTCTCGAAGCCGTCAAAACCGAGCAAAAACTCGTCAACATCGACACCAGCAAGCTCAAACCCAAAAAGCCCGACTCACCCGACAAGTCAGCCAAATCCGACCCGAAGAAAAAAAGCGACAAGCCTGCCGAAAAACCCGAGACCAAAGCCAGAAACAGCGCCCTCGCCGAATTGAAGGCTCTCACGGCTTTAATGGACGAAAAACAGCCCAAAGCTGCCAAAACCAAACTCCTCGACGCCCTCAAAGACGCCGACGTCCCCAAAGAACGCCTCGCCCGCTACTGGCTCAAGCTCGACGACAAAACCAAAGCATTCGATCTCACCAAGAACTTCACGCAAGACCTCTCTGGCCTCGCCGCCAAAACCGAAGTTCTCCAAGCCTGCGGCAAAACCGACGAGGCCAAAAAAACTTTCGAGGAAACCCGCAAAGTCGCCTTCGCCATCGATCGCAATCTTCCCATCGCCAAACGTCTCGATTCACTCGCCAAAACCTTCGCCATCACCGGCGACTGGCCTGCCGCAGCCCCCAAACGCACCGACAGTGGCACCCGTCCGCCGATTGAATCACTCGGCCCTGTCCACTGGCACGCCCCCGACGCGCCCACCTTCGAAGCCCTCACGCTCGACAACAAACCCGTCAAAAGCACCGACTACAGCTCGAAAAAACCGACGTTGTTCATGTTCTACCTCGGCCACGAATGCGGTCACTGCGTCGAGCAGATCACCGCCTTCTCT
>JAYVIO010000295.1:0-3427 GCA_043770175.1 Verrucomicrobiales bacterium
ATCGACAGCTCACAGAATCGCTTCTTGATCGACTCAAACCTGAGCAAAGCCAGCGTGTCCATGCCCGGCTCTCGCAGTTCCTCGATCTCCTGCTTTAAAAGTCCCACAAACTCACGGCTGTAAAGCGTGCGAAGGTGCTCGAAGAGCATCTGTTCCCCGGCTGCCCCAGCAAAACGCTCCAGCCAGATCTCCCGCTTAGGCACCTCCGCGAGGGCATGGCAGTGATAGTTGAAAAGAAGCCGGGGCAGCTTGTCCGCTCACATGGAACTGCGTTGGCCATGAATGTGAAACACAAACTCATCTGGGTTGAAGACAGCGCGTCACTCCAAACGGTGAGATTACCTCCAGCATCAGAAATGAATGCAGATTATGCCCGCAACTGCGAGCTTGTCCCTTATGCCATTGAACTGGTGCATGGAGTCGATGTGCCACTTTCGGAATTTTCGAGCGGGTTGGATTTTTACGAACGAGATGATGCCGCTGACTTAACGAGCCATCTTGAGTCGCTCCTAAAAGGGACATCTGACATCGAAGCCACAGCAGGGAAGCTCTTTGGCTGTCAATGACGCATGGGTCACGGCCCTGCAGAGATATGGCACTGCTCGCGTTGAGTTTAGACGATACGAAACCTTTCTCAGCTCTGGGCCATGATGTTTGGGACCGCTTGAAAGCGACGAAAGAAGCTTTCGCCGACGGCACCATAAGGTTGATGAGGAAATGGCTCAATGGTGTCAGTTTTTGCGGATCGACTCCAACTTTAATGTAGGCTTCAACATCTGGGATGCAGGGGCCTGTCATGTCATGCTGCGGCATACAGACATCGTGAAGCGAGACTTCGAAAAGTCACACTCCTTGCTGGAGACCTGTTAGAGAGACATGGCGTTGCGAGGAGACAAGCCTGAAACCTCACACTTTAGCCAAAATCGCATTGAACGTCGCGCTCGGACGCAGCGCGGCATTGGCTTTCGCGGTGTCGGGCTTGTAGTAGCCGCCGACTTCGACGGGCTTGCCTTGGACGGCGATGAGTTCGGCGACGATCTTGGCTTCGTTGGCGGTGAGTTCTTCGGCGATGGGCTTGAACTGGGCTTGCAGCTCGGTGTCGGCGGTTTGTGCGGCCAAGGCCTGCGCCCAATACAGCGCGAGGTAGATGTGGCTGCCGCGGTTGTCGATGGTGCCGAGTTTGCGACCGGGGCTGCGGTCGTTTTCGAGGAACTTGCCGGTGGCAGCATCGAGCGTGTCGGCGAGCACTTTGGCCTTGGCGACGCCGAAGGTGTCGGCGATGTGCTCGAAGCTCGGAGCGAGCGCAAAGAACTCGCCGAGGCTGTCCCAGCGGAGATAGTTCTCCTCCATGAACTGCTGCACGTGTTTCGGCGCGGAACCACCGGCTCCCGTTTCAAACAGGCCGCCGCCGTTCATGAGCGGGACGATGGAGAGCATCTTGGCGCTCGTGCCGACTTCGAGGATGGGGAAGAGGTCGGTGTTGTAATCGCGGAGGACGTTGCCAGTGACGGAGATGGTGTCTTCACCTTTGACGATGCGCTCCAGCGAGAAGGTGCAGGCTTCAGCAGGCGTGAGGATGCGGATGTCGAGACCGGTGGTGTCGTGGTCTTTGAGATACTTTTCCACCTTATCGATGATCTGCGCGTCGTGAGCGCGTGCTTTATCGAGCCAGAAGATGGCGGGCACGCCGCTAGCACGCGCACGTTTGACGGCGAGCTTCACCCAATCCTGCACGGGGGCGTCCTTGGTCTGGCAGGCACGCCAGATGTCGCCCTGATCAACGGCGTGTTCGAAGAGCAGGTTGCCTGTGCTGTCAGTGACACGGATGGTGCCTTCGCCTGGGGCTTCGAAGGTCTTGTTGTGGCTGCCATATTCCTCAGCGGCCTGGGCCATGAGGCCGACGTTGGGCACGCTGCCCATCGTCTTCGGGTCGAGAGCGCCGTTCTTTTTGCAGAAGTCGATCGTGGCCTGATAGATACCGGCGTAGCTGCTGTCCGGAATCATGGCGAGCGTGTCCTGCTCCTTGCCGGCGGCATTCCACATCTTGCCGCCTGCGCGGATCATGGCGGGCATTGAGGCATCCACGATGACATCGCTCGGCACATGCAGATTGGTGATGCCTTTGTCACTGTTCACCATCGCGAGAGCGGGGCCGTTCGCGTAAGCGGCCTGAATGTCGGCTTCGATCGCGGCCTTCTTGTCAGCGGGCAGCTTGTCGATCTTCGCGACGAGGTCGCCGAAGCCATTGCTAAAATTCACTCCGATTTCGGCGAGCGTGGCGGCGTGCTTCGCGATGAGGTCTTTGAAGAAAACGCTCACGGCATGACCGAAGATGATGGGATCGCTCACCTTCATCATGGTGGCCTTCATGTGCAGCGAGAACAGCACTCCATCGGCCTTGGCCTTGGCGATCTGTTGCTCGAAGAAGGCAACGAGGGCCTTCTTGCTGATCTTCGTGGCGTCCATGATCTCGCCGGCTTTGAGCGCGAGCTTCGGAAGCAGAACCTTGGTGCTGCCGTCCTTGCCAGTGAACTCGATCTTCACCTCGGTGGCTGCTGGCACACACACGGACTTCTCATTCGAGAAGAAATCGTCCTTGCCCATCGTCCCAACACTCGTCTTCGAATCGGCGGACCACTTGCCCATCGAGTGCGGATGCTTCTTCGCGTAATCCTTCACCGCTTTCGGAGCACGGCGATCGCTATTGCCTTCGCGGAGCACCGGATTCACGGCGCTGCCCATGACTTTCGCGTAGCGAGCCTTGATGTCCTTCTCGGCGTCCGTTTGCGGATTCTCCGGGAGATTTGGCAAAGCGTAGCCCTTTTCCTGAAGCTCAGCGATGGCGGCCTTGAGCTGCGGCTGGGAGGCGGAGACGTTCGGGAGCTTGATGATGTTCGTGGTCGGCTCCAGGCAGAGTTTGCCGAGGTAGGCGAGGTCATCATTGATGCGCTGCTCAGGCGTTAGGAAATCCGGGAACTGGGCAATGATGCGGCCCGCCAGCGAGATGTCGCGCGTCTCCACCGCGATGCCGGACGACTTGGTGAAAGCCTGAACGATGGGCAGAAACGAAAAGGTAGCGAGGAGCGGTGCTTCGTCGGTGAGCGTGTAGTAAATGGTGGGCTTGGCGGACATGATTTCGGAGTTTTTTGAGAGCTGGAGAGCTAGACGCGGCAGCGCAATCGCGCAAATGCAAGCTACCTAGGGTTCGGCGCAAGATTCCTGCCAGTTCCCGCAAGTGATGCAGCATGCGATTCGAAGGAAAGGTGAGACCTCAACATGGATGCGCTCGATTACTTTGCCGTAATGATATCTATCGAATACAAATACGTATTGTATTCGCTCGATAACAATGCGACAATCGCCCATGCTCATCAGAACCCCCAAAGAAATTGGCCACCTTGTCCGTGATCGCCGCAAAGCGCGTGGC
>JAYVIO010000296.1:0-27799 GCA_043770175.1 Verrucomicrobiales bacterium
CAGCGTCACCGAATTCAATCACTCTCATCTTGTCGAGGTGAGTGTGCCTTTGTGGATCTCTAATGGCATTATAAAAGGCCGATCATGATCACTTTCCCACCGCACGTTTCAACGCGTGCTGTGCCTTGTTGAAGTCGGTCACCGCTTTCACGCGGCTCTGTCTCGCCCGGGTCAGTTCTTCGCGCGCCAACAGGTATTCGAGCACGACGCCCACCTGACTGGCCTGGCGTTCTTTGGCGAGTTTGGTCATCTCCTCGGCCGCATCGACGGCTTCGTCGTTGATCTTGATCTGATCGTTGGCGGATTGCGAACGCGTGGCGGCCTCGACGACTTCGCGACCGATGGCGGCGCGGACCTGGCTGGATTGCAGCGAGGCGCTTTCCTCACGCGCATTCGCGATGTTCTGACGCTGGCTGTCAAACAAGCCGCCCGGGCCAATTTTCCAGCCCAGACCGACATAAAAGTCCTGCTGGCGGCCGAAATTGCCCCACTGCTGGCCCCCGACCCCGGGACCACCGCCGAAGCCACCCATCGTGTAACCAGCTTGCACGCTTGGAATCATCGGCGCGACACGGGCGCGGTCCTTTTCCGCGCCCATCGAGCTGTGAATGGCCTGTGCCGCTTGAATCTCGGGACGATGCCGCTGTGCGAGCGAGATCATCGTGGCGACACCTTTGCCAGACATCATTCTCACCGGCACGAGATCGGATTTCGCGGGACGCAGCGCCGCGTCGGGTGTGAGGCGGAGAATTTCAGCGAGTCTCGCAGCGGCGAGGTCGCGCGCTTCCTCGCCTTGCCGAATGGCGAGCTTTGCGCGGCTGATCTGCGATTTAACGCGCAGCAAATCAGCGCGGAAGGCCGTTCCGGCTGTCACGGCGCCTTCAAGCTGCCTCGCATAGCCCTCGGTCAGGTGCAGATCGTCCTCAATGATGACCATCGAGGCTTCTGCGGCGAGCAGATCGTAGTAACGCTCCACCGCTTGCGTGACGATGTCGATGCGTGCCTTCTCAGCGAGATGCTCGGCAGCCAGAGCGCGCTGTTTGGAGGCCAGGGCCGCATAATAAATGTCACCGGGCGACCAGTCGATCATGACGCCGGTGCCGACGTTGTACTGCTGCTTGTTCGCGTTGAACACATTGCCGCCAATGTCCTGCAACCGCCCGTCATGCCCGCGATAACCGGCTCCCAGACTCAGCGCCGGCCAGAAGCGCTGCCACGCCTGCTTCGACTCCGCCACTGCCTCGTCATGCTTTGCACGCGCGAGCTGGATCTCGTCGTTGTTCGCGCCAGCGAGCTTCATCACCGTGCGCAAATCGACGAACGCGGGGTCGGCGTGGACGAGTGTCGCGATGAAAAGAAAGGAAAGGGCGAGTTTCATGGCTTCGCGAGTGTGACGGGTTGTTTGTCGGTGAGCAATGTCGTTCCTGGCAGCAGAATCACGTCATCCGCTTTGAGTTCAGGAATCTCGACATTCGTGCCGTCGTTGAAGCCGATCTTCACGGCGGTTTTGATGGCTTTGCCATCGACGTGCTTGAAGACGAAGGCGTTGGTCTTTTCCATCACCAGTCCGGCCACAGGGATGAGTGTGGCCTTTTCGTGCTTCTCCACGGCGATCTTGGTGCTGGCATACATGCCGGGGCGGAGTTTGAGGTCGGCGTTCTTCAAATCGGCTTCGGCGAGCATGGTGCGCGTGGCGGGATCGAGCGCGTAGGCGATGCGGGAGATGGTAGCTTCGACGGGCGTGGTGCTAATGGCATCGATTTGTGCTTTGATGGGCTTGCCGACTTGAACGAGTGCCGATTCCATCTCGGTGACGGGGATTTGCAGGCGGATGGTGCTGGCATCGACGATTTGGAACACCTGGCTGGTGCTGGCATTGACGAGGGCACCGAGATCGACGCTGCGCATGGTGATGATGCCATCGAAGGGCGCTTTGATCTGCGCAAAGGCCAGCATCGTGCTGGCGCGTTCGAACGTGGCCTTGGCGATGGCGAGTTTGGCCTCCGCATCATCCACAGCCTGCGGCAGCACGAGATCAGGCGATTTCACCCGTGCTTCATGCATGCGCTTCACTTCGATGTTTGCAGCAGCGACCTCGGCCTGGTTCTTGGCAAGATCGGCCTGAAGTTCAGGAATCTCGATGGTGGCGAGCACCTGGCCTGCTTTGACGGTGTCACCTTTATCGACGGTGATTTTGTCGATGTAGCCGGTGACCTTGGCGTAAAGCACAGCCTGCTGCCATGGTACGAGTGTCGAAGGCAGTGTGACCCAGCGATGTATGAGGCCGGTGGTGGGTTTAACGGCAGGCAGATCGAGCGCGGAAGCCAGACTGCTGAGCAGGAGAAAAGAAATGAGATGGCGCATGGGTTCTTAGATCAAGGGTGATTCGTCAGGCTCCAAGGAAGCTGTCTTCGCCTGCTTGCTCGCCACCAGCGCATACACCGCAGGCAGCACCAGCAACGTCGCCACGGTGGCGAAGGCGAGGCCGCCGAGGACGGCGATGGCGAGAGGGCTGGTCTGGCTGCGGCTGAGGGCCATGGGGATCATGCCGGCCATCATGGCGAGGCTGGTCATGAGGATGGGGCGGATGCGAGACGTGGCACCTTCGAGGGCGGCGTCTTTGCGGGCGAGACCTCCAAGCTGCGCACGATGCGCGAAGGTGACGAGCAGGATGGCATTGGCGACGGCGACACCGACGGCCATGATGGCCCCCATGAAGCTCTGGATGTTGAGCGTGGTCTGTGTGATCCACAGCGTGAGCACGACGCCGAGCAGCACGGCTGGCACGGTGCTGACGACGATGAGGGCAAGGCGCACGCTTTGAAAATTGGCGATGAGCAGGAGGAAGATGACGACGACGGCGATGAGCAAACCAGTGTGCAGACCGGCTTGCAGCTCCTTCATCGGCTGCACCTGGCCGCGCAGGGCGACGTTGATTCCGGCGGGTGCGGTGAGCTGGGCGAGTGCTTTTTCCACTTCGCTCACGACGCTGCCGAGATCGCTGTCGTGAATGTTGGCGGTGATGGAAACGGTGCGGGCCATGTTGTAGCGGTCGTACTGGCCGATGACGCTGCCTTCGCTGATTTTGGCGAAGTTGCGCAGCGGCACGGTGGCCTTGCTGGCGGTGATGGGCAGATTGCGCAGGTCTTCGAGGCCCTTCATCTGCTCGGTGGGCACCTGCACCTGCAAACTGTAGCTGATGCCGGTCTTGGTGTCGGCCCAGTAGTTGGGCACGGTGAAGCGGCTGCTGGTGGTGGCGGCCACGATGCTGCGCGTGGCGTCGTTCATTTTCACGCCGAGCAAACCCGCGCGCTCGCGGTCGATGTTCACATCGACGCTGGGATAATCGAGCGTCTGGCCGAACTGCACATCGCGCAGCGCGGGGATGGCGGCGAGTTTTTCGCGCACGAGTTCGGCAAAGGCACGGCTGGCGGCGAAGTCCTTGCCGCTGACGGCGACCTCGATGGGCGTGGGCGAGCCGAGCGCCATGACGCGCGAAACGATGTCGGCAGGCTCAAAGGAGAGCCGCACACCGGGGAGTTCGCGCGCGAGACGCTCGCGCAGTTTTTCGCGCAACGGCGCGACGGCCACGCCGCTGTGTTCTTTGAGCTGAATTTGCAGCATGCCTTCCTCGGGGCCGCTGTTCCATTGATGGATGAGATTGACGGGATAGTTCGGCGCATGCACGCCAACGAGGCCCATGGTGATGGCGATCTTGTCGGCACCGGCTTCCTCGGCAATGGCGGCGAGGATGCGCTTGGCGATCTGCTCGGTGGTTTCGAGTTTGGTGCCCGCAGGAGCGCGGAAACGGAGCTGGAGCTGCCCGGCATCGACCTGCGGGAAGATTTCACTGCCGAGACGCGGGAAGAACAGCAGGAGCGCGAAGACCGTGCCTGCAAGGTAGGCAGGGACAAGGATGTGGCGGGTGGCGATGCTGGGTTTGAAAAGTAGTGCAAGCGTCCCGCTTGCCCGGACTCGTGTAACCGGGACGGTTGCACCACTTGGATGCCACCAGATGTTCAAAACCGGCACCAGCGTGCTGGAAAGCACATAAGACGCCACCATACTGAAGCCGACGGCGAGTGAGAGCGGCACGAACAGCGCCTTGGCAGCGCCGGTCATGAAGAAGCTGGGCACGAAGACGGCGAGGATGCAGAGCATCGAGAGGAAACGCGGCGCGATGGTTTCCTCGGAAGCGTCGAGGACGACGCGGGCGATGGATTTGTCGCCGCGATGCTGCATGCGGCGGTGGATGTTCTCGATTTCGACGGTGGCTTCATCAACGAGAATGCCGACGGCGAGGGCAAGACCGCCGAGCGTCATGAGATTGATCGTGTGACCACCGATCCAGAGGCCGAACAACGCGGCGGCGATGCTGATGGGGATGTTCAGTACGACGATGAAGACGCTGCGCAGATCGCGCAGGAACAGCAGCACCATCAAGCCGGTGAGCGCGGCACCGAGCAGGCCTTCTTTGGCGAGATCGTTGATGGCGCGGATGATCCACGGGCTTTGGTCGAACTCGAAGGTGACGTTGATGTCCTCGGGGCAGGCGGCCTTGAATTTGCCGAGGTTTTTCTTCACCAGTTCGACGACGCTGAGCGTGGAGGCATCGCTGCGCTTCGTGACGGGCATGTACACGGTGCGCCTGCCGTTCACGAGGGCATGGCTGGTGATGATGTCGTGATCGTCCGCCACGGTGGCGATGTCGCGCACATACACCGCGCCCTTGTCGGTGACTTTGAGCGGCACGGCGGCGAGATCCTGGATGTTTTTCACCACCGCGTTGATGGGCACGATGGGATAGCTGTTCGGCAGCGACAGATTTCCGCTGGGGCTGATTGTGTTGGCCGCCGTCATTGCGCTGACGATGTCATCGGGCGACAAACCGTAGGCGCGGAGGCGATCTGGCTTCACCTGGATGACAATCGTGCGCGCACTGCCACCAAACGGTGGCGGCGCTGACACACCGGGCAGCGTGGCGAACAACGGGCGCACCATGTTGAGCGCCGCGTCCTGCATCTGCGCCACGGAGCGGTTCGGGTTCTCGGTGGAGAAGACGAGATTGCCGACAGGAACGCTGCCCGCATCAAAGCGGGTGACGAAAGCTCCCGGCGTGCCAGGCGGCATGAAGGAGCGCGAACGGTTCACATAGGCGATGGTCTCCGCCAGCGCGGCGGACATGTCGGTGCCCGGATGAAACTGCAGTTTCATGATCGAAGCGCCCTGGATTGATTTCGATTCCACATGCTCGATGCCGGTGATGTAGAGGAAGTGGTACTCGTAGTAGTAGGTCAGGTAGCCTTCCATCTGGAGCGCATCCATCCCGCCATACGGCTGCGCCACGTAGATCGTCGGAATGCCCAGCGGCGGGAAAACATCCCGCGCCATCTTTTGCACAGCGACCCATGCGCCGAGTCCAATCGCGATGACGACGACGATGATGGACCACGGATGGCGGAGAGCGAGGCGGGGGAGAGACATTGAGGAATGGCGAAACAAGAAGGGGTAACTAGCAGGGCGGGGGCCTTATTTCAGACGATGCTAGCCAAAAGCGAGTTGTTTCACCGGTCCTAAGAGGGCGCAGGCTCCGATGACCTGCATGAGGCCGATCTTGAAGCTCTGCATGGCAATGAAGGCCGCGATGGCAAGCGCTGCGACGAAGACATCGAAACCGCCGCTTGCTGGCCATAGCGCGTGGGTAGTGAATTTGACGCCGAGATTGAGAATGACGCCGACGACGGCGGCGGTGATGGCGGTGAGCGCGGCGCTGAGGCGGGGTTGCTCGCCGAGTTTTTCGATGTGCGGTGCGCCGAGGAAGATGAACAGGAAGCAGGGCAGGAAAGTCGTCCAGGTGGTGATGAGAGCACCGAGCGTGGCCCCGGCGAGCGGGGTGAGCGTGCCGGGATGCTGCCAGCCACCGACGAAGCCGACGAATTGCAGCACCATGATGAGCGGGCCGGGCGTGGTCTCGGCGAGGGCGAGTCCGCTCATCATTTGCGGATGCGAAAGCCAGCCGTGTGTCTCCACGGCTTGCTGCGCGACATAAGGGAGCACCGCATACGCGCCGCCGAAGGTGACGAGTGCGGCTTTGCTGAAGAACAGACCCTGCTGCGCCTGCGTGCTGCCCCAACCGAGCCACCATGCGATGCCGATGATGGGAATCCACCACAGCGTGAGACACAGTGCGGTGATGCCGAAGGTGCGGGTCCACGAGGCTTTGGACGCAGGTGGCAATTCGATGGCTGGGGCGGTGTCCTTGGCCGCACCGTGGCCTTTGCCCGCAGGGAACTGCTTTGGATACAAGCGGTTGCCGACAAAGCCGAGCAAGGCAGCGGCGAGCACGATGAGGACGAACGAGGTGTGGAAGAAGTAGATGGCGACGAAGCTCAGCGCGGCCACAAACCAGAGCGTGGGATTTTTGAGCGCCTTTTTACCGATGCGCAGCACCGCTTCAGCGACGACGGCGATGACGGCTGCGAGCAGGCCATGGAAAATCGCTGCCAGCCATGGCAGATGACCGCCGGCCATGTAGAGCCAGCTCAGGCCGAAGAGAATGAAGACGGACGGCAGCACAAACAACGCCCCGGCCGCGATGCCGCCCTTCGCACCATGCAAGCGCCAGCCTAGGTAGGTGGCGAGCTGCTGCGCCTCGGGGCCGGGCAATAGCATGCAGAAATTCAGCGCGTGCAGAAAATGCGCGTCACTGATCCAGTGTCGCTTGTCCACCAGCTCCTTGTGCATGATGGCGACCTGCCCGGCAGGACCGCCGAAGCTGATGCAGCCGAGCTTGAGCCAGTAGCGCAGGGCTTCGGCAAAGGTGGGCATGGGCGGGCGCGATTCATCCAGATTCATGAAACTGCCATGAATGGTGATTGGTGCTGATGCAATCGCGGAAAACACCGGCGAGGACATGACGTTTGAAGCAGCGCATGACTTATCTTGAGTTCAAATCACGCATCGAACGCAGGCTCGTCCAAAAGCCTGCCGGCCTGACGTGGCAGGAGCTCAAGGTGCAGTTGCGGCTGCCTTACGAGCGTCCATGCCCCACCTGGGTGAAGCAGCTTGAGGGGGAGATTGGTTTACTGCGGATGCGCCAGTCTGGTCCGGCCAAAGTTTGGAAGCTCAAAAATGTACGGTTTAATGAAGTCTGACCAACGCGTCTTTCAGGCCAAAAAAGCCGCAGCATGATCACCGCAGATAAATGAACTCGTTGCTCATCATCAGCGCTTGGCAAAACTGCGCCCAGGTTTGCTGCTCGCGTTGGTCGGAGTCCTGCTGGCTGGAATTGAGCGCGGCGTTGGTGGCGGTGAGATAGTTTTCAGCGCGGCGCAGGTCATCGTCGGTGGCTTCGCGGGCAAAGGCGATGCGGTAGGCGGCGCGGAGGCGCTGTTCTTTGTCGGGGGACGCTGCAAACAGGCGTTTCACGAAAGCTTGTGCGGCATCGGTGGCGAGATCGCTGTTCATGAGCAGCAGCGCTTGCGGGGAGACGACGGTGCTGTTGCGCAGGCCGGTGGAGGTCGAGGGATCGGGATAGTCGAACTGCTGGAAGAGGTCGTAGAGGTTGTTGCGGATGATGGGAAGATAAAGCGCCCGCCGGGTGCTGCCGTAGGTGGTGAAGTCTTTGGAGGTGTGGTTGAAGACGAACTCGCGATTTCGACGCGGGATGGTTTTGCCGCCGATGGTGGTGTCGAGACTGCCGGCGACATCGAGCAGCGCATCGCGGATTTCTTCGGCCTCAAGACGGCGCACGGGGAAGTGATTGAGGAGGCGGTTCTCGGGATCGGCGAGCGCAGCCTGTGCCGGGACGGTCGAGCTTTGCTGATACGTCCGCGAACTCATGATGAGGCGATGCATGTCCTTGAAGCTCCAGCCGTTGGTGGTGAACCAGCGCGCCAGCCAGTCGAGCAACTCGGGCTGTGTCGGTTTCAAACCAAGGAGACCGAAGTTGTCCGTGGTGGGGACGATGCCTTGATTGAAATGCCAGGTCCAGATGCGGTTGACGATGACACGCGAGGTGAGCGGATGTTCCGGGCTGGCGAGCCAGCGGGCGAGTTCGAGGCGGCCACTGTGATCGCTGGGGAACTGTGGTTTCGATTTTTGCGAGGCTTGAACGACCTGAATGAAGCCGCGTGGGATCGGCTTGCCGAGCGCGAGGTGATTGCCACGGATGTGGATGGGCAGCTCCTTGAGAATCTTGGGCGACTCAGACACTGCCAGCGTCGTGGGCAGATCGGGGAGATTGCTCTCCGTGGTCATCATCGTGTCCTGCAAGGCGCGGACTTTGTCGGCGATTTCTTTGGGATAAAGAATGATCGGTTCAGGCGGCAGGGCGAGGAAGCCGGTCGTTTTGTCCAGTTCGGCACGGGCCTGATGCAGCAGGGAATCTTCCGCCTTGTCCTTGGGGCCAACTTTGATCTGCGCGGCGGCGTTGAAGACGGCAGTGAAGTAGGCGCGGAGGTGCTTCACATCGCCTTTGGTTTCGAGCGCATCCTGCCATGGCTGGAAGAAGGCATTCGATTCGTTGGCGGCGAGATAGACGCGGCAGTTCAGCAGCACATGCGCGCGCAGGCCGTGCTGGTCCGCCACAGGTTTCACTTGGCTCAATGTGGGAGCTACGGGCAGTTCGGCGGCGGCCATGAGGTAATCAGCCGCTTTGCCGCGCACTTCATCACGCAGCGCTTTGGTTGCCGCTGCTTCAGCCTTGGTGACGGCTTCTTTTTGCTGTTTGAGGATGCGCTCGGAGGATTTCACCGCCGCGAAGTCATCAAGTGATCCCATGGGCGACTCATACGCGGTGCTCAGTGCACCGATGCGGTCCACGCTGAAGCTCTGCGTGCTCTTGAAGATGGCGGCGAGGGCGTAGTAGTCGTCCTGCGGGATGGGATCGAACTTGTGATCATGGCAGCGCACGCAGCCGAGCGTGAGTCCCATGAAGGCGCGGCCCATGACGTCGATCTGCTCATCGACGACATCCATGGTGAGCTTGTCCTTGTCCGGTTCAGCAAGAACCTTGGCGCCGAGATTGAGGAAGGCGGTGGCCGTCATGCGCTCATGCCGCGCGGGAATGTCTTTTGATTCCAACAGATCACCCGCGAGCTGCTCGGTGAGGAACTGGTCGAAGGGTTTGTCCGCGTTGATCGACTTCACCACGTAGTCGCGGTAACGCCACGCCGTGCCGAGGGCGATGTTTTCATCGAGACCGTTCGAATCGGAGTAGCGGGCCACATCGAGCCAATGACGGCCCCATTTCTCGCCGTAATGCGGTGAACGCAGCAAACGATCGACAACTTTAGCGAAGGCATCGGGTGAGTTGTCAGCGAGGAAAGCATCCACATCCGCAGGCGTGGGTGGCAGGCCAGTGAGATCGAAGGTGGCACGACGGATGAGCGTGCGTTTGTCCGCAGGCGCAGAGAGTGAGAGGCCTTTCTCGGCGAGCTTTGTGATGATGAAGGCATCAATCGGATGCACCGCCCTCGCTTCAGGCACTGCCGGTTTTGAAATGGGGCTGAAGGCCCAGTGCTTGCTGCCTTCAGCGATGTCGATGACTCGCGGAGTGGCATGTTTGGCTGCCACGGAGGCTTCGCGTGGATCAGGTGCTCCCATTTCGACCCATTCCTCGAGTGCCTTCACTTCAGCGGATGGCAACGCACCCTTCGGCGGCATTTGTAGATCCTGATTGTGATAGCGAACGGATTCGATGATGCGACTCTTCTCAGGATTGCCTGCGACGAGTGCGGGGCCGCTGTCGCCGCCTTTGAGCACGGCGTCACGTGAGTCGAGCCGCAGGCCGCCCTTGCTCTTGCCGGATTCGACGGAGTGGCACTCGTAGCAGCGGTTGATCAGGAGAGGACGGATCGTCTTCTCAAAGAAGGCGATCTTGTCGGCATCGTCAGCAATCGCACTGCCTGCCTGCAATGCGATGGTGAGGGAGATGGCTGCCGCAATCTTCATGTCAGGAAAAAATACGGTCAGTCAGAGGGCTTCTTGCCGTGCGGGACGATATGGCTACGCTTCGGCATGTCTCTCGTGATTCAGACCCTGGCCGACCTCGTGCGCATCAACAGCATCAACAGCTCCTACGAGGGCGGTCCCGGTGAAAAAGAGGCGGCGGCCTATGTGCGGCGGTTCTTTGAGCAGCGCGGCATCCAGGTCTGGGAGCAGGAGGTGTTCCCTGGTCGCAACAACGTGATCGCCTGTGTTCCGGGGCGTGATTCATCGCGTCGGATCGTATTTGAGGCACACATGGACACGGTGTCGATCAAAGGCATGATGATTGACCCGTTTGATCCGGTGATTCGTGATGGAAAGCTCCACGGACGCGGCTCCGTCGATGACAAAGCGGGTCTGGCCGCGATGATGCATGCGGTGGCGGACATTCATGCGAGCGGAGCACCACCGCCATGCGAACTCTGGCTCGCCGCCGTGGTGGACGAGGAGTTTTCCTTCCGTGGCGTGGTCAAGCTCTGCGAAGACCTCCATGCGGACGCCGCCGTGGTGGCGGAACCGACGGAGTTCAAATGTGTCATCGCCAGCAAGGGTGTCCTGCGCTGGCGCATTCGAACGAAGGGCAAGGCGGCGCACAGCGCGAAGCCGCAACTCGGCATCAATGCCATCACGGCGATGTCACGCATCGTTTTGGCTTTAAATGAAGATCACGAGCGCATGCAGCAGATGCAGCATCCGCTGCTGGGTCCTGGCACCTGCAATGTGGGCGTCATCCATGGCGGTGTGCAGGTCAATTTCGTGCCGGACGAGGCCGTGATCGAAATCGATCGCCGTTTGCTGCCTGGCGAGGAGGTTGAACAGGTGCTTGCGCATTATCAGTGCCTTCTCGACGAACTGGCGAAACGTCATCCCGGCATCATCGCCGAGATGGAAAAGCCCATGTTGCAGGACTGGCCGTTCCAGACGGACGCGAACACTCCGCTCGTCCACCTCTCACGCGAAGTACTGCGTGAGATGAACCGCGAAGATGGCATCAGCGGAGTGCCGTTTGGCAGCGATGCGAGTAAGTTCTCACGTTTGGGCATCCCCACGATCCTGTTCGGTCCCGGCAGCATCGATCAAGCGCATGCCGCCGTCGAATACGTCGAATGTACCGAGGTGGAAGCGGCGCAGACGTTTTACACGCAGATCGCGCGGCGGTTTGTGTGAGCTGGACTCACTTCGTCTTTGCGGAAGATTTTTGCGGAGAAGTCGGATCTTCGTTTGGGCTGCCATGCCACTTCGGAGCCATGTTTTTCGCGTTCCACTCGTCCCAGGCCTTTGAAAGCTCGGCGACGAGTTCCGGCTTTTCGGCAGCGAGATTTTCCGTTTCACCGATGTCAGTGCTCAAATCATAAAGTTGCCAGCCGGACTGTGTTTTGGCAACCATGTCGCGCACATCGACGAGTTTCCAGTTTCCACGCCGGATGGCCTTTTGCGGGCCGAAACGCCAGGCGAGCATTTCATGCGGCGCGCTGGTCTTTTCGCCTTTCAAATGAGGGAGGAGGTTCACGCCTTCGACACCATTAGGATGCTTCGCACTTGCGACTGCGCAGGCGGTCGGCAGCACGTCCATGGCACTGACCGGGTGGTCGTAGGTCTTGCCAGCGGGTAGTTGGCCCGGCCAGCTCATGAAAAACGGCACGCGGATGCCGCCTTCGAGCGTCTGGCCTTTGTCGCCGCGCAGGGGAGTGTTGAGGCCGGTGTTGTAGGCAAAGAACGGCTTGCGACCGGAGCCACCGTTGTCGCTGAAGAAGAACACCAGCGTGTTGGGATGCTTTGCTTTCAGTTCCGCGTTGATGCGGCCGATGGCGTCGTCGAGGCCGAGGAGCAGCGAGAGGTAGCCGCGCCGATTTTCATCAGTGATGGAGGTCGGGATGCGGTTTTTGAGTTTCTCGGCGATCTCCAGCGGCGTGTGGACGGCGTTGTAGGCGAGGTAGAGGAACCATGGCTTAGCTCCGTTGCGATTCATGAAGCCGAGCGCTTCATCGGTGAAGAGATCGGTCGTGTAGCCGTTAAGATGCTGCAACTCGCGGCCACGGTAGATCATATCATGCGAATGCGCGGAGCCAAACTCGGGCTCGGCGTCCTTGTGGAGCAAGAAGTTGTGCCCGCCTACGAGGAAGCCGAAGAACTCATCAAATCCTCGTGACAGCGGATGATGCGCAGCATCGAAACCCTGATGCCACTTGCCGACGAGCGCCGTGGCATAGCCCGCGTCGTGCAACACGTTGGCAATCGTGCGCTGATCCAGCGGCAAGCCAAGTTTCGCTTCGTCGCCGACATGCGGGTTGAACTCATGGCCGAAGCGGGTTTGCATCCTGCCGGTGAGAAATCCCGCCCGCGAGGGGCTGCAATAGGGCGCGGTGACATAACCATTCGTGCAGCGCACCCCCGAGGCCGCCAATGCGTCGATGTTCGGCGTTGGCACTGCCTTCCCGCCGTGAACGCCGATGTCTGCGTAGCCAAGGTCATCTGCGATGATGACCAGGACGTTGGGCTGTGCCGCGAAGAGTGAAGAGCCGAAAATAAGAGCAAAAAAGAGTTGGCGGATCATGGCTATTCTTTGGCGACCTTGGCCTGGTTGGATTTGAAGACAACGATCTCGACATCGTTAGCCTGCTTTGCGCCGGGAGTGCTGCGGCCGTTGGCGATGCTGGCTTCGAGTTGCCTGGTGAGTTTGGCGACGATCTCGGGATGCTCGGTGCTGACATTGTTCGTTTCGGCGATGTCAGTGCTCAGATCGTAGAGCTGCACCTCTGGCAGGCCTTGTTTGGACGCATCAGCATCGCCGGGCTTGCCCCAGCCGCCGGAACCGGGGCAGAGGCAGAGTTTCCAGCGGCCTTCACGCACGGCGAATCGTCCATTGATGCTGTGATGCACAACGCTTTTTCGCAGTGTTGCATTTTCGGTGCCGAGCATGGCGGGAAGAAAGCTCATGCTGTCTACACCGGCATTTTCCGGCAATTTCACTTTGAGAATTTCAGCGCAAGTGGCCATTAAATCGACATGGCAAATAAGCTGGTCGTTTTGCGAGCCTGCTTTCACTTTCGCTGGCCAGCGGACGAAGAACGGCACGTGATGTCCGCCATCCCAAATGTCGGCCTTGTAGCCACGAAACTGTGCGCTGGCGAAGTGGCCTTCCTGTTCAAGCTTGCTCGTGCCAGCGGCAGGTGAGCAGCCGTTGTCGGCGGTGAAGATGACGAGCGTATCGTTCGCGATACCGGCTGCATCGAGCGCGGCGAGCACCTCGCCGACGGCCCAGTCCGTCTCCATGACAAAGTCACCGTAATCACCGAAGTCGCTCTTCCCTTGCCATTCCTTTGACGGCACGATGGGTGTGTGCGGCGAGTTCAACGGCAGGTAGAGGAAGAAAGGCTGGGCGCTTTTCGCACGCTCGGCGATGTATGAAGCCGCACGCTTTGCCAGCGCGGGCAGCATGTCCACCGGCTCCATGAGCTGCGTGACACGATCATTCTCAAACACCGACTTCATCATCCGCGCATGATGAAAACCAAAGAAGGAGTCAAACCCGCGCGTGATCGGCCCATTGTGTGTCACCGCACCAAGTGGGGCACCTGCCATCGCACCTTTCTTTTTCTTTCCGAACTTCTCGGTTCCCTCAATCGTGTAGCCCAGATGCCATTTGCCGATGCAGGCCGTGTGATACCCTTGTTGCTTTAAAAAACCCGGCACCGTGAGCCGATCCGCTGCGATCAGAGGCTCCACGTAATCACTCAACACGCTGCTCTGAAGCCGTGTGCGCCAGGAATAGCGCCCTGTGAGCAATCCATAGCGTGTCGGCGTGCAGACGGATGATCCGCTGTGCGCATCGGTGAAGGTCATGCCCTGCGCCGCAAGCTTATCTAGATGCGGCGTGGCGATCTTTCCGCGCTGCGGGTTCAGGCACTGCACATCGCCGTAGCCGAGATCGTCGGCGAGGATGTAAACGAGGTTTGGCTTCGCTGCGAAGAGCGAGGCGTTGAACGCGATGAGAAGAAGGCTCGCGAAGCGCATGATGGTTACTCACCTTTTTTCTTTTTGCCTTTGCCTTTCGCATTGCCCTTCGGTTGATCGACGAGTGTTTTCTTCGCCAGTGCGGTGAAGTCATCGGCTTGCTTTTGCCATTCGTCGGCGAGTTCTTTGGCTTTCCCGGGCATCTTGGCGGCGAGGTCGTTTTGCTCGGCACGGTCAGTTTTGAGGTCGTAGAGCGCCCAGGGATCGCCTTTGGCGGCGACTAGCTTCCAGTCGCCGATGCGGATGGCTTTGTTGTCTTCGTGCAACCACCAGAGGCTGTCGCGGGCGATGGTTTCGTCTTTGGCAAAGGCAGCGACAAGGCTCTTGCCGGGCGCAGCAGGGATGGGTTCGCCTTTCCAGTCCTTGGGCTTCTCGATGCCGACGAGTTCGAGCACGGTGGGCACAATGTCGATGACGTGTGCGGGTGTGGTGCGCAGTTCGTTCTTGGCAGTGATTCCCGCAGGCCAATGCGCGATGAGTGGCGTGCTGATGCCGCCTTCATGCACCCATGTTTTGTGACGACGATGCGGTGTGTTTGCCGCGCTGGAGAAGCCGGGGCCGAGGCAAAGATAGGTTTCGGCGCTGCCTGGAGGCGCTGCTGGATCGTGACCGCCATTGCGGACCATGATCTCGGCACTAGCACCGTTGTCGGAGGCAAAAAAGATGAGCGTGTTGTCAAACGCACGCATCTCTTTGAGCTGCGCGAGGATGCGGCCGATTTCCTGGTCCATGCGGTCCACCATGGCGGCGTGGATGGCCATCTTGGTGGCTTGGAAGCGACGTTGCTCTTCGTTGAGTTCAGTCCATGGCAATGGACGGTTCACTTCGCCAGAGCCGAGTGCTTTCATGGCATCAGGAAAAGCATACGGCGGGCCGACTTCGCGTTCGAGGGCCGACAAGGTTGTGTTGGTGAGCCCCATGGCCTTTTGGCGGTCAAAACGAGCTGCGCGCAGTGCATCCCAGCCTGCGAGATATTTGTCGCGATACTTGGCGATGTCCTCCGGCAGTGCGTGCAGCGGGAAATGCGGCGCGATGAAGGGGATGTAGTGAAAAAACGGCTTCGCGGCATGATTCGCGGCGTGATCCTTCAAGCACTCGATGGCGTGGTCGGCAGTGGCGATGGTGGCGTAGTAGCCTTTTTCATCCGCAGGAGGTGTGACGGGCACGTCGTCGATGGAGTTGCCTTTGGCGGTGAAGAAGTTGCCCTGGTTCTTCATGTCGAGTGAGCGGTCAAAGCCGCCGTCGAGCACTTTGCCGTCGATGTGCCACTTGCCGCTGTGATAGCTGCGATAGCCTGCCGGTTTGAGAAAATCCGGCAGCAGTCGCGCCCACGGCTGACGCACGCCCTGGCCGCCGCCGCCGACAGTCGGCAGTGCATCGCGATGGATCTGCTGCGCGTAGAAACCGGTCATCAAAGCACCGCGAGTGGGCCAGCAGCGGGCAGTGTTGTAGAACTGCGTGAAGCGCAGGCCGTTCTTCGCGAGCGAATCGAGATTCGGCGTGGCGATCTCGCTGCCATAGCATCCAAGGTCGGAGTAACCGAGATCATCCGCGAGGATGAAGACGATGTTGGGTTTCGCAGCGAACAGCGCAGGGCAGAGTGCCGTGAGGAAGGTTAGTATGAGAAGAAGCTTCATGGTGTGGGTGACAACGCTTAGGCAGCGAGGTGAATTGCGTTGAACTTTTAAAGCTGACCGGGTAGCGGCGTCACGGCGGCCGATTTTTTCGCCTTCCCTTTCTTCTTCACGCCACCTGGAGTGCCTTCGAGACTGGTATCGTCCTGCTTGCCGAATTTGGCGCGGCGATCACGCTCATGGCGGTCGGTTTTGCTGAAGCTGCCTTCGCGTGCAGGCTCGTGTGCTTTGGCGGCAAAAGCGGTGAGTTTGGCAAGGATGTCCGGATGGGCGGCGGCGAGATCTTTGGCTTCGCTGGGATCGGTGGCGAGGTCGTAGAGTTCCCATGCTTTGCCTGTCTTGGGCTGAACGGCACGCCAATTTCCCTGCCGTATGGCGGTCCAGTTGCCGATTTCCCAATACAAGAACTCGTGCTGCTTCTGCGCGGCTTTTTGGCCGGTCAACTCGGGCAAAAGCGAGAGACCGTCGATGTCAGCGGGCATTGTGGCACCCGTAGCCTCGGCGACAGTGGGTAGAATGTCGGGGAAGTAGCCGAGGTGGTCGCTAACGCCGCCGGAAGCCATCTTGCCTGGCCAGCGTGCGATGAAGGGAATGCGCAGGCCACCTTCATAGAGCGTGCCTTTGGTGCCGCGAAACTCGACGCCGGTCTTGGGGTCTTTGTTGGCGAGATGAACGCCGCGCGGATACTCGGCGGACTTGAAGTAGTCGTTGCCGCCGTTGTCACCGCTGAAAAAGATGAGCGTGTTTTCATCAAGGCCGAGCTCTTTGAGTAGCGCGAGCATTTCACCGACCTGAGTGTCGATCATGGTGACCATGGCGGCATAGCGGCGTGCCTCTTCGGTCCATGGCTTGTCTTTGTAGATGGCCCATGCGGGATCGCTGTCGGGGATGTTGAAATTGCCATGCGGTGGCGTGTAGGGCAGGTAGGCGAAGAAGGGCTTCTTCGCGTTGTCGCGAATGAATTTCATCGCCGCCTGATGAATGACGTAATGCGAGTAGGTCTTGCCACTGGTGCCGCCGTTGTTGCCCTCCAGCTTCACTTCCTCACTGTTTTGGATCAGATACGGCGGGTAGTAGGTGTGAGCGTGGACTTGATCGTAATAACCGAGGAAGAGATCGAAGCCGTGCTTCTCCGGCACACCGGTCGAGTCGCGGCCGCCATTGCCCCACTTGCCAAATCCACCTGTCGCGTAGCCCAGCGGCTTCAACATCGATGCGATGGTCGTTTCATCGGCACGCATCGGTGTGCCACCACCATTCGAGCGCACGCTGGTGTGTCCGCTGTGCTTGCCGGTAAGGAAGCAGCAGCGGGTGGGAGCACACACCGCTGATCCGGCGAAGAGGTTTTTAAAACGCATGCCCTCTGCTGCCATCTTGTCGAGATTGGGCGTCTGGATATTCACCCCGCCCATGAATCCTGGCTCGTAGTAGCCGAGTTCATCCGCCATGAGGTAGATGACGTTCGGCTGCGCCGAAAAGGACGACTGAGGAATGACGAATGACGATAGGAGAGCGAGCGCTGCGGCAATGGTTTTCATGGTGGAGTTGTGGGTGATTTTACTTTTGGTAATCTGCGCCAGTGAGGCTGGTCAGCACAGACTGCTGCCACTCACGCATCTGTGATTTTAGTTTTTCGGCAGTGGCGGGTTGTTGATCGATGAGATTGATTTTCTCAGCAGGGTCGGACTTCAGATTGAAGAGTTCGAACTTGGCCGTGCCCTTCTTGGTTTCTTGGATAACGAGCTTGAAGGAGCCGTCGATAATGGCTCGTGCGCCGAGGTAATCGGTCTCGGTGATGGTTGGATGGCGGAAGTTGTTGAAGTCGCGAGTGGCTTTGCCGCCGGATTTTTTGGCGAGCGGTGTGGTGCCTTTTTGCAGCGCGGGGTCGATGTAGGGCTCTGACTTGCCGAGGTTGGCGGTGTTGTATTCCCAGAAGTAGAGCGGCTTGGCGCGGTCGGTCATTTTACCATCGAGCAATGGGCTGAGGTCGATGCCGTCGATGGGGCGTGCAGGCAGCGGTTGGCCGGTGAGGGCGCAAAGCGTGGGCAGTAGGTCGCTGGTGGTGGCACTGACTTTGGTGGTGCGCGGTTGCGGGATTCGCGCTGGCCATTCGATGAGTCCAGGGACGAGGATGCCGCCGTCATACACTTGGCCCTTCACGCCGCGATGCGGGAAGCCAAGCGCGGCGTCGGGTGAGGTGCCGTTGTCGCCGCAGTAAAAGACGAGCGTGTTATCGCGAAGACCTTCAGCGGCCAAATGCTTGCGCAGCGTGCCAATGGCGCGGTCCATTGCAGTGATCTCGGCGTAGCGCTCGCGGAGGACTTCGCCTTGAGGCCGTGTGGTGGGCCCACCGGTCTCGTTGGAGGTCAGTTTGACCTTCTTGGTGTATTTGGCGGGCAGATCGTCATACAGCGCGAGGTCGGCCGGCAGGCCGCTGTAGGGCTCATGTGGCGAGCCAAACCACACGACGGTGAAGAAAGGCTTGTTGGCTTTTTTGGCACTGTCGATGAAGCGCATGGCCTCGTCGATGAGGATCTCGGAGCTTTCGCCTTTGAAAACTTCAGGCGGGCCGCCGTTGCGCGAAAGGGATGGATTCAGCTCGAAAAAGTTGTCGTGCGAAAGCCACTCATGAAAGCCCATCGCGCCTGGACTCACGGGCGACTCCTTTTTCACCGCGCCCACATGCCATTTGCCAAAGTGACCGCATTGATAGCCTGCTTTGGCGAGAATCTGCGCACTGGCGATCTCCTCCGGCCGAAACGACCAACCCGGTGCAAAGGTGCCCATGCGGTTCGGATGCCGCCCCGTGAGAAAACTCGCGCGCGTCGGTGAGCAACTCGGGTGCGCCGCATAAAAGCAGTCCATGCGCAGCCCCGTGGCCGCCATCTCATCCAGCACCGGCGTCTTCACATGCGGATGACCATGATAGCCCGTCTCCTCCCAGCCGTGATCATCGCCCATCATGAGGATGATGTTTGGCTGCGCCGCGAATGTCGAATGCGAAGTGACCAAAGACGAAGTGGTGAGGAGGAGGGCGGTGAGGATGCGTTTCATGGAGTGGGGATCAACTTCTCGCCTGTCTCAGGCATCGTCTTCGTCGGATCGCCGCTAAGGAGGCCGTGTTGGACGAGGAACTTGTCAGCGGCGGTCAGGGTGACGGTTTGCCACGGGCCACTGTTGAAGAAACTGTGCGCTTGGCCGGGAGCGATTTGAAGGTCGATCGTTTTTGTGCCGAGCGATTTCCATTTCGCATGGGCAGTGTCCCAGCCTTTTTTCCAGGTGTCCTGATCGCCGAAGAAGGCGATGGCGGGCGGCAAGTCGGCCTTCAAATGGCGGAGGATGTCGATTTCGGGGTCTTTGTCGTCATCGGTGGCGAAGGCGGGATTGAACCACAGATAGGCGACGACGCTGGTGTCGATGTCCTTCGGGTCGGCGGGATCGTTGAGGCCGGGATTCATCGTGGCGAGAGCGCTGATGTGCCCACCCGCCGATCCACCGCCGGTGATGAGGCGCTGCGGGTCGATGCCAAACTCGCCTGCGTGCTGTTTGAACCAGCGGATGGCGCTTTTCGCGTCGGTGACGCACACGCGCTTCCGTGTTTCGCCTGCGGGCATTTTTTTGGCATCGGCAGCGCTGAGCATCTGATATTCCGATGTGGCACAAACGAGCCCACGACTGGCGAAGTAAGCACAGGCGATGCGGAACTGTCCCAACGAGCCACCGCCCCATCCACCGCCGTGAAACAAGATCAATCCAGGCACTTTGCTTTTGGCAGGATCGTGATTCGGCGGGAAGTAGATCTCCATCTGGCGCTCTTTGCCGGCTGAGGTCTTGTAGATGTAGGGCTTCCCAGCAGGCGCATCGGCCCCAAGGCCACCTTTGGCTTTCGTGGGCTTTTCAGCGGCTAGGGATGCGCCACAAATGGCGAAGAGTAAGAGGACATGTTTCATGACTGGGTGGTAACGATGCAGAATTATTCGTTCTCCCAGCAAAACGTGTGTCTTATTCCACATACAAGTCGGAGATCGAGAGTTGAGCTTTGAAGTCTGGCATGTAGCATCTGCCGCATAAATTCAAAAATCTCTAACACCCAATCTCCCCTTGGCCTACCCAACGCGTTGTTTTGGGATACAGATCTCACGACATTGGACTTGGCCTTGCATGAGAAGCAGATCATCGCCCGTGTAGTCGAGCGCGGTGGATTGGATGGCTGGAAAAAACTACGTCGCTATTATGGCGATGACAAGCTGCGGCAGGTCGTCACGAGCCTGCGGACGCTGGAGCCGCGCGCGGTGAACTTCCTCTGCCTCATGCTGAATCTGAAAAAGGAAAACTTCCGATGCTGCACTTCGAGACCCTTCCCACCGGCACCCTGGGTCTTCTGAAAGACCTGTCCGCACATCCGGCCCTTCAGCAGTTCTCGCTGGTAGGCGGCACGGCCTTGGCGCTTCGCTTCGGGCATCGCCGCTCGATTGATTTCGACTTCTTCACGCCGGAGAGCTTCGATGTGGAGGCCTTGGCGGATACCCTGAGCCGTGAGGTGCCAGGCTTTGGAACCACGGGCATGAACAAGGTCGGTTTCAATGCCCACATTGGCGAACTCAAGGTGGACTTCGTGACCTATCGCTATCCGCTGCTGGCCCAGCCGGAGACGCAGGATGGCATCCGCATGTTCAGCCTGCCCGACATCGTGGGCATGAAGCTCAGCGCGATCACCAATCGGGGCGCGCGAAAGGACTTCTATGATCTGCATGCGCTCATTCAGCATCTCGGCGTGGACGCGCTGATCGACATCTACCGCCAAAAATACCCCAGCCACGATCCCATGATTGTCCTGCGCAGCATGATTTACTTCGATGACGCCGAAGATGATAACGATCCCGAGTTGCTCATGGAACAGGACTGGGATGACGTGAAGGAGGCGATCAGAGAAGCCATGAAGAATTGCAAAGTTCTCAAAGACTAATGAGGTGCAAGTGCGCGGAGCGTCGTGGAGTGCGGTGGCAGTGATGCAAGGCGCAAGCCTCTGCATCGACGACACCGCTGTCGTGAGCTCGGGGAGAATGTGTTGAGACTACAGAACACCGTCCGGCAGATGACAGCGGTGTCGCGCCAAGGCTTGTCACCGCACTCCACGACGCTGTCGCGTTCAAGGCAGCCTTATTTGGTAAACATCGCATGTTCCTTGTTTCCGCCGCTGAGGACGTAGGCGAGAAGGTCGAGGATCTCGTCTTTCTTAAGCATCGCGAGGAGCATCGGGGGCATGGGGGAGACTTTGCTCAGTTCGATGCTCTTCACTTCTTTGCGATCGACGTTCACGCGCTGGTTGGGGTCGGTGAGGTCGGTGTTGAGGGTGACGCCGTCGCCGCTGAGGTTGACGACGACGCCGGTCATGATGCTGCCGTCGTTTTTGGTGACGACGATGGGGGCGAACTGCTCGTTGATGACGTTGCTGGGGTTGATGATTTGATCGAGCAGGTCGTGCGGGCTGTAGCGGCCGCCAGCGCCGGTCAAATCGGGGCCGGTCATGCCGCCGGCGTTGCCAAAGCGGTGGCAGGTGTAGCAGGCGGCGGCGCTGAACATCTTTCGTCCGTTGTCATAGCTGCGGCCTTTCATGCCGGTTTTGGCGGCGGCGCTGAGTTCATCGAGCGTCCACATGGTCGGTGTGCGGCCCACGAACATGGCACCGACGTTTTCGATGGCGGATTTCACCTCGGGCTTCTTGGCGATGAGTTCGGCGAACTGCGCGGTCTCTTCCGGCGTGAAGGTGGCGAGGCTGTCTTTGCGGATGAAGTCGATGAAGATGGCGAAGCTGCTGCCGCCTTTGTAGTTCGCGGCCTTGAGGAAGAACTCGAGCTGCTGCTGGCGCAGTTCAGGCGTCCAACCGGTCTTGAGGAAGCGCAGGCTGCGGGCGTATTCGACCTGCGGCTCCTGGCTTTCGGCAGCGGCGATGAGGGCCATGCCTTTCGCCGCGGTGTTCGGCGCCTGCAGGTAGGCGAGGGTTTCGGTGAGCAGCCAGTTCAGCTCGAAATTGTCGGCGGGATAGGCGGGATCGAGCTTGGCGATGATTGCGGCGACGGTGGCGTCGTCGGGATTGCCGAAGCGATGTAACACGATCTCCGTGAGGCGCACATAGCCGAGGCGTTGCTCGGGCGTGAGTTTGGTGAAGTCGTGCTTGAGCAGGGCGGCCCAAAGTTTGTCGCGCATGGCGTTGTTCACGACATGATCGGCAGCGCGATGCGTAGGGCACACGCCGGTGGCACGCGTGAGGGCGAGCAGGGCTTCGAGCTGCGCGGTGACGTTGGTTTCAGCGAGCGATTTGTCCTGCCATTCGGCAAGCGGTTGGTGCTCCAGCGCGGTGCGGGCGGCTGCGCGGATGTAGCGGTCGGGGCTGCTGAGATGCGGCCAGGCGGTGGCGACGGCTTTGGGGTCTTGTTTGCCGTGGAAGGCTTCGAGGGAGCGGCGCACATCACGCTCAGGAGTGAGAAGCCCGGTCTGGGTTCGCGGAGCAATGGATTCCCGCCCAACATAAGACACCCGATACAGCCCGCTCTGCACGCGGCGGCCGCCAATGGTAAAATACATCGCGCCGTCTTGGCCGATGATCGCATCACTCACCGGCAGCGGGCCGCCGGTGACGAATTCTTCCTTCGTGGCGGTGTAGGTGCTGCCATTGGGCTTCAGGTGCACCGCGTAGATTTTGCCCCAGCTCCAGTCGAGTACATAAAAGGCTTCCTGGTATTTCGCGGGGAACTTCGCGCCATATCCAAACGTGGTGCCAGTGGGTGAGCCTGGGCCGATGTTCAGGGTGGCGGGCAGGTTGTCATAGTAGAACTCGGGATACTTGCCCGCGCCATTCCGCCAGCCGTATTCGCCGCCACTGACGACGTGATTCACACGCGTGGGGCGATACCACGAGGTGTTGAAGTCATACTCCATGTCGGCGTCGTAGGTGAAGAGTTCGCCATCGCGATTCACACCGCCGTCGAAGATGTTGCGGAAGCCGCTGGCAAAGATTTCCATGTTCTTCCCCTTGGGATCGAGGCGGTAAATGATGCCGCCAGGAGCCATGACGTGGCGGTTGTGACCGCGACCATCGGGCATGCGAGGGAGGAGATGATCATCGCCCCAAAGCTTCGCGACGGGCGATGTGGCGGGCGATGTGGCGGGCGTTCCGGCCACGGGGCCATCTTTGAGCACGGCGTTGTTGCCGGTGATGAGGTAGAGGCCTTTGCCATCGGGAGTCTTCAAAATGGCGTGGACGCCGTGATCGCTGCTGGCGTCGAATTCACGCAGCATCTCGACCTTGTCGGGAATGTCGTCGCTGTTGCTGTCGGTGATGCGGTAGAGGCCGCTGGGGATCTTTTTCTCGTAATCGTTCACGCCGACATACAGCGCTCCGAAGGCAAAGAGCATGCCGTTCACGCCACGGATGTCGGCGGGCAGCTTTTGCACGTCAGCGGGCTTCAGCGGCTGGCCTGCGGCAGGTGCGGCGAAGCGGTAGAGACCGCCGTATTGATCGCTGGCGTAGATGCGGCCTTTCTCGTCGGTGCAAAGGTTCACCCACGAGCCCTGCTCACCGCCGGGCACGCTATAAAGCAGCTCCACGTTGAAATCCGGCAGCGTTTTGATGTTCGTGACCGGCGTGGCCACATTTGCGCCGATGGCTGGGCCGACGGCGTCGGGACGTTTGGCCTTGCCCTTACCCTTTTCGGCTGCTTTGCCTTTTTCAGCGCCCTTTCCTTTAGCAGGGCCTTTGGGTGCCGCTGGAGCCTTCGCCTTGCCTTTGCCGGGCGCTTTGGCCTCGATGATCTGCGCGTCACTCGGAATGGCAGACTTCTCAAACGGCACCACGCCGCCCTCGGGCAGCTCTTTAAGCATCACGTCTTTGATCTGCACCTTCATAGCCGGGCCACGATGAATCTGGAAAGCGATCAAGCCCTCCAGTGAACGCTTGGCTTCTTCGAAGTCGAGCAGGTCGATGGTCACCTGACCGTCGATCTTGTGAATGAGATGATTTCCCTGCGCGATGACGGTGTACTCATGCCACTCGGCGATATCGACCTTCACCGGCTCATGCTCGCTGGCGAGCCAGCGCTTCGCTTCGGGGTCAATGACGACACCCTGGCCATTTTGCACGATGATGCCGCGCCCGCGCTCCTCATAGACCATCGCGTTGTTGGGATGGGCGGGATGAATATCACATTGATAGCCGCCGATGGACCACTTGCCGTTCTCCGGCAACTCCTTGCTGCGATACTGGATGCCGGTGTTGTTGCCCGCCTGCTTGATCTTGGCCTTCTACTCGAAGTTCTTCACCACACCGCCGCGCCAGATGAGAAACTGGTTGTAAGCGAGCTGCTCCGGTCCCGTGGTGGTGCCCACGATCTCGCCATTCTCGACCTTCCACAGCTCAGGATTGCCATCCCAGCCGGTGAGGTCTTTGCCGTTGAAGAGCGGTTTGAAGCCGTCCTGCGCAGAGACGGCAGAGAAAGCGAGGAGCGAGAGGAGAAAGAGGCGTTTCATGGTTGGTCGCTTCGTTAAACGTCCCGCCCTATCAAAACATGCCAGCAAAAGCTGTGTCGGATCTGGCAAGGCGCGGAAGTGCCCGGCAGAAGCAGGCAAAATGAACATCGCCTGATTTGAATGCTGCCATCGGCTCGTTCTATCTCCGCTTCACCTCTCCATCTCCACCATGCGATCCTTTGCCCTCCTCTTTCTCGCCCTCGCCGGTTCACTGCTCGCCCAAAACGCGCCCTATGATGTCTTTCCGCCTGCCGAGGCACCTTATTATCGTGTGCGTTACGAAGCCTCGACGAAGCCGGGCGAGCTGATCTTCCCGGTGAACTACACGATCTGGGTTCCGCCCGGCGTGAAGACCGTGCGCGGCGTCATCGTTCATCAGCACGGTTGTGGCGAGGGATCATGCAAATCTGGTCTCACGGGGGCTTTTGATCTGCATTGGCAGGCTTTGGCAAGGAAGCACGGCTGCGCCTTGCTGGCGCCATCCTATGAGCAGCCGGAGAAAGCCGACTGCCAGATGTGGTGTGACCCGCGCAATGGCTCCAGCGCGGCATTTCAGAAATGTCTCGTCGATCTCGGCGCGAAGAGCGGTCATCCAGAGCTGTCGAAAGTGCCCTGGGCGCTCTGGGGCCACAGTGGTGGCGGGCATTGGGCGGGCGGCATGGTTTTGATGCATCCTGAGCGTGTCGCGGCGGCTTGGCTGCGCTCTGGTGTTCCTTTGCTGAAGGAAAATCCTTCACGCTCGACGATCAAAACACACACCATCCCCGATGCCGCGCTGAGCGTGCCGATGATGTGCAATCCGGGCACGAAAGAAGGCGTCACGGTCAAGGAGGGACGTTTCGCCGGCGTCTGGCCTGCGAATGAGGATTTCTTTAACACGGTGCGTGGCAAAGGCGGACTCGTTGGCGTGGCCGTTGATCCTCTCACCGCGCATGAGTGCGGCAATCAGCGCTACATGGCCATTGCGTGGCTGGATGCCTGCCTCAGTGCCCGTTTACCAAAAGACGGTGGTGGCAAACTCAATTCAATGCCTGCCGACACAGCCTGGCTCGCTTCGTTGCTCGGCACCGAGGCCGTCGCAGCCGAGAAATTTGCCGGGGACAAAACCAAAGCCGTTTGGTTGCCGAACGAAGCTGTGGCCAATGCCTGGACGCACTATGTCAAAGACACCGCCATTCCCGACACCACACCACCACCAGCGCCGACGAAACTCCAAGTCAAAGGCAACAAACTGGCCTGGGAAGCCGATGCTGATCTCGAAAGCGGGATTGCTCACTTCATCATCGAGCGCGACGGGCAGCAGATCGCCACCGTGCCTGAAAAGCCAGCGAATCCGTTTGGCCGCCCCATTTTTCAGGGGTTGCAATACAGCGACACACCGACCAATCCCCTCGTGAAGATGGCCTTGACCGACACGAAGCCGGAGCCAGGGAAGAGACATGAGTATCGCGTGATTGCGGTGAACACGGCGGGCTTGAAGTCGAAGTAGGCACTGACCTCATGCCATTGTGATCACGGCAGTTCCACGCGCACTCGGTAAAACGTTTGCGGTGAGTCAAGCGCTCGCAGGAAGGTCAGCGGCTGATCGGCGGTCAGTGTGGCAGTTTGATCGACGGGTGTCCAGGTGGTGAGATCCGCGCTCCGCTCAAGGATGTAGCGGCGGCCGGATTTGCCAGTGGCTTGCACATGGATGGTGTTGCCAGCGGCTAGCATGGCGGTGCTGGCAAAACGATCCGTGCCGCTGCCGGGATGTGTTCCGGCGATGTATTCGGCGTAGTTCGTGCCGCCATCGCCATCTAAATCATCACTGACGCGGGCGGCGGTGTCGGTGCCAAAGTGGGCGAGTTCCCAGGCGTTGGGCAGCTTGTCGGCATCAATGTCGAGCGGTTTTCCGGGGTAGCCGATGCGGTGGTTCGAGATGATGAATTCATCAAACGTCGCGTGCTCGTCTTTTGCAGCATTCCAGGCGTCGCTGCTGCTGCCGCCGAAGAACGTGCTGAAAAAGACCCAGGCAATTTTCATCGAGGCCGTGGGCGCATCGCGGAAGTAGAAGGCGGGATAATGCGCGGCCTTCACGCCGTCGAACCAGCCTTCCATCAGGCCATCAAACTGCCCTGGCGTGTTCAGGCGATAGTGCATCTCGATGTGATGCCAGCGCCCTGGCACGAACTGCGCTTGATAGCCCTCGGTGTTCCACCAAAAGCGGTCGCCAGGATCATATTGATTGGCCGCTGGTACGTGAGTGTAGAACTCTGCCTTGCCATTCTCGCGCCACATCAGTCGGCCTGACCACTCATGCGTGCGGTCAGCAAACGACACCGCACCGCCAAGCCCAGGCAGCTTGCCGCCGAGCACGAAATCAAAGTCTTCATCAAAGCGCACCCAGTAGCTGCAATACAACTCCTCATGCCCGCCTTGCAGGTCGATGAACCACTGCGCTCCACTGCCGTTGGATTGCTTCCCGCCCTGCGGATACAGGATGCGCGCGGCTTTGCCAGAGCCGCCATAGGCCACCTGATCATCGACCGCGAGGCGTCCTTCATCGGGGCCATTGGCCCAGCTCGTGCCGGGCCAGAGCGCGAGCCATTGATCATCATTTTTTGGCCCGGTGGCAAAGGCATCCATCGTTTCATGCAGCAGCGTCACAGGTGCGGGCGGTGTGGTCGTTTCATTCAGCGTGAAGCCGCCGAAGTCGCGATAAAGCCGCGCCAGTGCTCCGGTGAAGCCCGCGTTGTAATCCATGGCCACCTCGTTTTGCACGTAGTCGCTGCGATTGTCCGTGTAACTGTCGGTGAAGTTTGGACCACCGACCAAGGCACCGAAAAGCACATGCCGGTTGCTCACCGGCGTGTTGATGTCGTTCGTCGTGGAGGAGTGCGAGCCGCGATGATGCGGGCTCGACGGCGGATTGTTGCCGAAGCCGCAAACGTAGCTCCTGCCCGCTGGATTTGCGCCCAGTGCATAGGCAATCTGGGTGCGTGCAAAGGTGCTGTAGCGGCCATCCGGGTCACGCACTCGATCCGCATAGACCAAAGCGCAGAAGGCCGTGTTCGCCGCATAGCGCAGGGACCCCCATTGATCTCGCCAAGCCAGTCCACCGGGTGTTGTCGGCACCTTTTGGCCGTTCACACCGATGCTCCAATAGTCCAGCCAACGCTCCGCATCCGCACGATACACGGCAGCGCCATCCAGAGCCGCAAGCAGGATGTAGCAGCCGAAACTTTTGTCATCCCACGACAGGCCCCACTGATACGGATGATTGCCCGCGCCACCGCCGGAGAGGGCGTTGTATTCAGCCTTGGCCTTCGTCAAATAGGCCGCATTGCCCGTCGCGCGATACAGCCAGATCGCACCCCACGTCAGCTCATCCTGATAGCCGCTCCACGAACGATAAAAGTTCGCCGCATCGGTGATGGAGTCGCTGTATTTGCCACGATGCGTGTCGGCAAACGTGTAGAGCGCTTGAGCATGATCCAATAACTGCGCGGCATACGCAGGCTGACTGTTTTGAAACAGCATCGCCGTCGCCGCGAGCGTGGCCGCTGTCTCCGCTGCGAGATCGCTACCTGGGTTCGCCGCATCCACTTTGAAGGATGGGCGGCTCATCACCATCGACTCCGCGCGGCCCCAGTAGG
>JAYVIO010000297.1:0-9537 GCA_043770175.1 Verrucomicrobiales bacterium
CCTCGGTCGCAAAGATGACACCTCCCCGCATGAGGTTCTCCTCGTCGTCGATGCCACCACCGGCTCCAACGCCTTGCAGCAGGCCCGCGAATTCAACAAAATCATCCCGCTCACCGGCCTCATCGTCACCAAGCTCGACGGCAGCGGCAAAGGCGGCATTCTCGTCGCCATCCAGCAGGAACTCGGCGTCCCCACCCGCTTCATCGGCCTCGGCGAACGCGTCGAAGACTTCCAGCCCTTCGACTCGAAGCAGTTTGTCGAAGAACTGCTCTAATCAGAGAGCAGGGCAAGCCGGTCTGTTTACCCGTGGCGGGCGCTAAGGTTGTCGCCAAAGTGAATTCATCCCAAGAATTTCCTTGTTGAGGGAGTTGGCTTTCCGCTACGTACTGGTGCTGCCAGTTTCAATTTTAATTCACCCTGGAGGAAATCACCCGTGACGTTCAAATGCCCATCCTGTGACATGCAGCTCAAGGCCGAGCCCGAAATGGCCGGCAAAACCGTCCGCTGCCCCGGCTGCAACACGAAGCTGAGCATCCCGGCCACCGCCGCACCACCGCCGCCCTCCGGTCTGCCCGCGCCTTCGGGGTTGCCCGCGCCCAGCAATGTCACACCACCGTCGCAAAATGACGCCTTCGGGGCCGAATACGAGCATGGTGAGTCTGCTCCGCCGTTGCCAGCGGCGTCAGCGCCCCCCACACCTCAGGGTGAGCGTGGCGGGTGGGAGGAAATCGATCCGACTAATCCCAACAGCTTCCTCAGCTTCAGCATCGGCTTCGTGCTGTTTTTGGCATGGGTGGGCATCCTCTACCCGTTTCAGGCGCCGGCGGGTGTCTCGGCGGGCGACTACACCGGCATGCAGTTCGTCGCCTCGCTGTTTTACAAGCACATGCTGGTGAGCTTCACGAACACGCTGTTCTTCACCTGGGCGATGTCGATCATCTACCTGAAGTTTCAAAAGCTGCGGCATCAGCGCGAGGCGTTGCTGCTCGACGTCCTGCCGTGGGAAATGGGCGCGGAGGTCAATCGTGACAACGTCGGCCAGTTCATCGACAACCTCTACAAGCTGCCCCGCCGCCTGCGCGACAGCATGATGGTGAACCGCATTCGCAAGGCGCTGGAGCTGTTCGAGGTGAAGCAGAACGTCGGCGACGTGACGAACATGCTCTCCAGCAATTCAGACATCGACAGCATGCGCATCGGCGGCAGCTACTCGCTGCTCAAGGCCTTCCTGTGGGCGATTCCGATTCTGGGGTTCATCGGTACGGTCATCGGTCTGTCTCATGCCATCGGCGGGATGAATTTTGGCAACATGACCGACCTGGCGCAGGTCACCAGCACGCTGGGAAAAGTCACCGGCGGCCTGGGCACGGCCTTTGATGCCACGCTGCTCGGCCTCGTGCTGGCGATGACGCTGAACTTCCCGTTGAACGCGATGATGAAGTCGGAGGACGACAACCTCAACAACATCGACTCGTTCTGCAATGAAGTGCTCCTGCCGCGCCTCAATGACGGCGGCAGCATCGCTGGCGGCGACACCGCTGGCATCATGGACACGCTGGTCAAGGCTGTCGCCAATGCGCAGAAAGATTTCCTCGTCGATCTCAATTCTCTCTCCAAACAGATCAAAGAACAGGCCGACAACCTGGACAAACGCGCCACCGCACATCAGGAACGCGTGGACACCGAGTTCGCCACCGCCTTGAACCGCATGCGTGATGACATGACCAACGCGGTGAAGGACAGCGTGAAGACCACCAGTGACTACACGCGTGCGCTCGCCAGCGGCATCCAGTCTTTGAACACGCTGCTCTCCGAACTCGGGGGCAAGCAGATCCTCATTCACCAAGTCAAAAAGAAGGGCTGGTTCAGTTGATGGTCCGCCGTCTGATTTCTTACTCCTGAATTGTTATGGCAAAGCGCCGTCATGCCGCAAAGGACGAGATCCTCCTGGTCCCGTTCCTGGATATTCTGTGCTCGCTCATCGGTGTACTGATCCTCATCATCGTCGTGCTGTGCGTCTCGCAGACACAGCAGACGGAGGGCCGCACGGAGGAGGAAATCCGCATGGCGCAGGATGCCAAGCGCATGCGTGAGGAAATCAAGGTGACCAAAGCGCAGGAAGTCGTTCTCAAAGAAAAAATCGCCACGCTCGACGAATTGCAGAAGCAGATTGACGAAAAGCAGCAGCGCTACATCAAGCTCTACAAACTGCTCTCCACCTCCAAGGACATCCAGGAGGCCAACCTCAAGATCAGCCAGAAGATGCAGAAGGAGCTGGATGGCCTGCTGCTCGAAATCGAGGGCATGAAGAAGCAGCAGCTTGAGAGCAAAAAAGAGATCGCACTGCTCATGGCCGAACTCAAAAAGCGCGAGGTGCCACCGGATAAAAAAGTCCCGCCGGTCGTCGTGCAGCCTTCCGGCAGCGGCATGCCCGAGGACACGAAAGTCTATTTTGTTGAAGCCAGCGGCGGCGCTTTGAAAATCCTCAGCGCCTGGGGTGAAGACTACCGTCTCAGCGCCACCGCCGAGGTCGTCGTGGCCGACGTGGCCTACAATCACTTCCTCACCGAAGTGGCGAAGAATCCCAAGTCACTCGTGCTCTTCTTGATCCGTGATGACGGTCAGGGCGCCTTCAACAACGGTGCCGGTCGTGCCGACAACGAATACAAGGTGCGCGTGGGCAAGCTGCCCATTCCCGGCCGTGGTGTGCTCGACCTCGCCATGTTTGATAAATTTCGCGGCAAAATCCCACCGCCTGTTGCGCCTGCGCCCGCTCCACCGCCTGCCACACCGCCTGCGGTGCCGAAGAAAACCACCTGACACACTATGTCGAAACGCAAACACGAGGAGCAAGAACTGCCGTTCGTCGCCTTGATGGACACGATGACGAACGTCGTCGGCGT
Source organism: Verrucomicrobiales bacterium (assembly GCA_043770175.1). Taxonomy (GTDB): domain Bacteria; phylum Verrucomicrobiota; class Verrucomicrobiia; order Verrucomicrobiales; family Verrucomicrobiaceae; genus Prosthecobacter. The sequence goes on from JAYVIO010000297.1 coordinate 2,904, forward strand.
TCTCATCATCGTGCTCGTCATGGTCGGTCTCAGCGTGGCCAACGTCGTGAAAAAAGTGCTTTCCGACCTGCCGCCGGTCACACCTGAAGAACTCAAGGAGATCACCCAGCAGGTCAAAGAGCTGCCCAAACTCCAAACTCCCGAGGAGATCAAGGAAAAGCAAAAACAGGCCGAAGCCGCTTTGAAAAAAGCCATCGAAGACCTCAAGACCGTCGATACCTCCGAGATGCAGTCCAAGATGAAGTTCATGGACCTCGATGTCTTCAAGAAGCAGCTCGAAGACCGCCAGAAGGAGCGTGAACTGGCCAAGGCGGAGACCGACAAGATGCTGCAGGAGTTGGAGCGCTTGAAAGCGCTGCTCGATCAGACGCCAGTCTTTAAGCCGCCGCCGCCGACGTATGTGCGCCTGCCCAACCCGCGCCCGTATCCTGAAAAACCGGTCGAAACCCGCATCCTAGTCGCCAAACAAGGCGTGCTCACTTTCAATCAAACCAAGTTTCTGCTGCCCATCCTCGACGGCATGGAGAAGGTGAAGTCACAGCTCGAGTTCCAGAAGGTGGAATACCCGCCCTTCGCCAAACTTCTCGAAGGCATCCTAGGTACACCTGCCAATGCGCAGAAAGCCTGGCCGGAAATCGCACCACTGGTCGATCGCGTGCAGATGGAACTGGCCGCACAGGCTTACAAGGCCTTGTCAGACGGCGGCATCGTTCCCACGAAACAGCTTCTCGCCGCGCTTACTGACATTGCCGTGCCGACTCGTCAGACTGTCCCAGTCGTCGCTGAAGCCGTCGTCGCAGCAGCGAAGGGAGATGTTACCAAATGGGTGAAGCTCGATCCCTCTCGTGATCCCGCGAAACCGGTGATCAAAGCCGTCGCCGCAGGTGGCAAGATCACCTTCTCATGGGGCGCATTGTCCAAGGAGGTCAAGGCCACGCCGAAGGATGTCGCTGACTACTTCCACGACCTCGGCAAGGTCAAAGGCATCGAGGACGCCAGCAAGGCGCGCACCATCTACGATGCCACGCGCATACAGGCGCTGCTGCAACGTGCCGCCGCCAACCCGCTCATCGCTGGTTCCTACGCCATGGAGCCGAAAATCATCCCCACCTCACCCTACGTTCAACTCGCTCTCACACCCAAAGGCGGCGGTGGCGAGACCATTGAGGCCATGAAACAGCCCAACTCCGCCTACATCCGCCTCATGCGCGACATCAAGGCCGATCCCAACGGTGTCGCCGTTTTCCAAGTCATGCCCGATGCCTTTGCCTCCTATCTCGAAGCCCGCAAGATCGCCGACGAGGTCGGTGTCGCTGCCACCTGGGAATTTCTCGCCAAACTCGACCTCGCCTTGAATGTGACCGCCTACGAAGTTCAGCGCCTTGCGCCCACCGCCGCTCGAGCCAAAGCGGGTGCTGCTGCGGCTGTCACCATCGCGCCACCGAAACGCTCGCTGGATTGAAGTGTCTTCAAGCCGCCCGGTCAGTCCACGCTGATCTGTCCTTGATACACTCCTGCTTTCAGCTTCATAGGAGCGTTGGCGTGGTTATGAATCGCGGCATCGCCTTTGAACACAACACCCGCGCCGCATTCCACCGGGCCATGCACCAGCAGGCTGTGACAGTGCAATAGACTTGGTGTGTGCGGGAAGTTCTGCTCCAGGCCGTCCACCAGCTTGCACAGCTTTTGATCGAGATGCAGGTGCGGTGGCTGACCGTTGCGGCTGGGATGCAGGCGCAGGCAGAAGTCCTCGGTGAGTTCGTAGGCATCAGAGCGCACGGCCAGCAGATCGCTCGTGGTTTTCACCGGAGCAAAACGCACGCGCGAGACTTCGATGGCACCTGCTCCCGCGAAGCACTCGATGGCGGCACCCATGGCCGTCTCCACCTGAATCACCGCAGGCGAGCTGCCATCGCGTGGATCAACCGTCTTCTTGTTCATGATCGGCGGCAGCGGGATGAGGCCGTCGTTTGCTTCAAGCGCGATCTTGAGCGCTTGGAGGTCGATCCACAGGTTGTTCGTGTTGAAGTAGCGATGAAGATCGATGTTTTGAAAGTGACTTTCGTCGTCCTTCGGGCACTGCGCGGACTCACGCAGCAGAAAGCGGCCATCGCTCAACCGCACCGCGAGATGGCCGCCCTTTTTGTCCGACTCCGTGCGGCGCGTGACCTCCATCGCAAACGGCATGCCACTGTCCGCGAACCATGCGAGGATCGCGGGATCGAGCGTGGCGCCGAGGTTGTCCGAGTTCGACACAAACGCATAGCGCACACCACCGCCGAGCAGGCGGTCCAACCAGCCAGAACCAACCAGACATGCATAGATGTCGCCATGACCTGGCGGGCACCATTCTTGATCGGGATTGGCCGGCCATGACGCAGGTTCCAGCGAACTTGCCAGCACCTTCGGCACCTTGTTCTGCATCAGTTCCCAAGTCTCGGTCCCACCGAGCTGTGGGAAACGTGCCGCCAGATGCGCCGCTGTGTCCGCCGAGGTGCTGAAGCTGTTCATGAGCATGAACAAAGGAACTTGGCTGCCAGTCTGTGCACGCATGCGCAAAACCTGCCGCGCGATCAAATCGAGAAACGTGTCTTCGCCGCGCACCGGCAGCAGCGACTTGGCTTTCTCCAAACCCATGCCTGTTCCAAGGCCGCCATTGAGCTTGATGAGCACCGTTTGCTTCAGCAGTGCCGCCGCGCGGCCAGCATCCGGCGGTGTCAATGCAGCGGCGGAAGACAGATCCTTTGCTGGAGCAATCGTGGCCTCTGGGATCATCCCCGTCTCACCGGCCAGCAAGGCCGCGTAACTGCCACGAAAGGCGCGGATGGCAGACTCGCTCAAGCCAGCGGCCTGCATTTTTTGGCGAAAAGGGGCAATCGATGTTTCGATGCTCTCGGGGCTGCGTGCTGGATGGCTCATGCGACCGCAAGGCTAAAGGAACAACGAACCGAGGCAAATGATGTTTCACGCTGCCAGATTCAAGGCGCCGCCTTCACACAATTCCGTCTTCCCGAAGGTCTTCAGCCCCGTGTGTCCCATCGCGTGTGCGACGGACATCCAGAGCCGGTTGTGCGCTGCTTTGTCGAACTTGAGTGAGCGGCCCATCTTGAAGCCGAAGCCGCCGCCGACCATGACGTAGGGGATGTTGTCGAGCGTGTGTGTGTTGCCTTTGCCGAGTTCGTTCGTCCACACCAGCAGGGTGTTGTCGAGCATGCTGCCCTCTCCGGCTGGTTCAGGGGTTTCGCTGAGGCGTTTGGCCATGTAGGCGAACTCACCGGCGAACCAGGTGTTGATCTTCGTCAGCTTCTCGTAGCTCTCTTTCTTGTCATCCGGATCATGCGAGAGGCTGTGGTGGCCTTCTTCGACACCGAGCCAGCGCATCTGCGCCATGCCCACGCTGCGCATGTATTGCAGCGTGGTCACGCGGGCCATGTCGTTGGCGAGCGAATTGACCAGCAGGTCGATCTGGATGCGGCTGATCTGTGGCGTGTTGTCATTCACGAGTTCGATGGTCGGATCAACCTGCGGCACGGGGTGGCTGAGCTTGCCCACCTTGTCTGCATCGACGAGATCCTGCTCCAATCCACGCACCAGCGTCATGTGCTGCTCGAGCAGCGCCTTGTCGCGGGCGCTGAGCTTCGAGGAGACGCGCTTCAAGTCCTCGCGCACGTCGTCGAGGATGCTCACGAGGCTGTCCTTGTCCTTCATCTTGCCGTACACCTTCTTCAATATCTGATGCGGATCGTCAATGGGTGCGATGGGCTGATTGCCACCCGCGTAGCTCATGCGCGTCCATGGATCGGCACGCTCCGGCACGGCGACACCGAATTCGAGCGAGCCGAAGCGCGTCTTCGTCTCCTTGCGGCTCTGCAGGAAGTTTTTGATCTCCTGGTCGATGGAAATGTTGCCGGCCCAGCCGGCGGGATTGCCGCCACCGCCCATGATGTTGCCCTTGAGCAGCTCGTCGCAGGTCAAAAGACAGCTCATGCCGCGCATGTGGCTGTCGCCATCGCCTTTCACTTTGTTGGCGATGCCATGCAGGACTAGCATGCGGTCTTTGAAGCTCTCCAACGGCTTCAAGATCGACTTGAAGCTGAACTCCGCGCCTTCTTGGTCCGGCCAGAACTCGTTCGGCAGCGTGCCGTTCGGCGAGAACATGATCACCAGCCGCTGACGTTTCTGCGGCGCGGGTGCGCCGGTGAGGCTTGACAATCCAGTGAGAAATGGCAGCGCCCCGGCGGAGATGCCGAGGTCGCGGAGGAATTGGCGGCGGTCGAGGTGTTTCATAAAGTAGGATGCGGTGTGAGCAGGCGGGAGATTTTGGAGAGTCAAGACTGCGCCGGTCAAGAGAGTCAAGGTGGTCAAGATGAGCGTTCTTGACCGTCTTGACCACTACTTGACCTCAGTCGCGACCATGGCGATGTCGAGGATGAGCTTCTGAATGTTGCAGTTGCTTGCGGCGAAGTCACGCTGGAGGTTGTCGAGCGCGGCGATGCCGTAGGCGGAGGGTTCCTGTTTGAGGAGGTGATGAAACAGATGCCGGATGAAGGCACGATGGCCACCCGGGTTGTTGGCGACGTAGTTTACAATGTCACGCGGTCCGGTGAGACGGACGAGTTGGCCCTCGTGCGTGGTGAACTCGGTCACGGGATTCACCGGCTTGTTGTTATCCTTCGTGCGCCAGCGTCCCACGGCATCAAAGTTTTCGAGGCTGAAGCCGAGCGGGTTGATCAGGCTGTGGCAGGTCATGCAGCCGCCGCTCCGTGTCAGCTCGGTGATCTTCTCGCGCATCGTCAGTTTCGGATTGAAGTGGCTGTCCTCGAATACGATGGCTTTCTGCGGCGGCTTCAGCGACATGCCGACGATGTTGCGCGTCAAAAATACACCGCGGTGAATCGGCGACGACTGCTTCGTGTAGGCGAGCGAGGCGAGCAAATAGGGATGCGTGACGACGCCAGCGCGCTGCTTCGGATCAAAGCCGACATGCTGAAACTCATCGCCCGTCACAGGATGACCGTAGAATTTGCCGAGGCGCTCGTTGAGCAGCAGGTAATCGGCCTGGAGCAGCTCGCGGTAGTCGGATTTCTCGCTCCACACGACCTCGTCGATGAATTGCATCAATGATTCGCGCAGGTCGGCGAGCAGTTCGGGCGTGAAGTCGGGAAACGCCTTCGGATCTTTATTGATGACCTCGGCGCGTTCGAGTTCCAGCCACTGGTGGAAGAAACCGTGCAGTTTGGCCTTCGTGCGCGGATCGCTCAGCATGCGCTGGGCCTCAGCTTTGATTTGATCGCGTGTCTTGAGTTTTCCAGTCGCTGCGGCCTGCGCGAGTTTCTTGTCGGGAACCGAATCCCACAGCGAAAGCGCAAGATGTGACGCTGTGTCGAAGTCATCGGCGGTTTCACCCGCCTTGAGAGCAGGATAGAGGAACTGCGGCGATTTCAGCGCGAGCAGCACGACGCGCTTCACAGCGGTCTCGGGCGTCTTAGCGACCTTGAAATGCGATTCGACGAACAGCTGGTTCAAATCGTCGCTCAACGGCCTGCGCATGGCGGCTTCGACAAAACCATGCGCGAATTTGCGCAGTTTCTCGACGCGATCCGGCGCCTTGGCTTTCGTGCCGGCGAGTTCGTCAATGTTTTCGACGACATGCTCGGCGGTGGAGATGGCCGCATCAGTCACCGCCTGGTCCCACGCCTTCGAAATCGTGGTGCCGCGCGGATAACCACCGCTGCTGTCATCAGCGGGGAACTCCGTGTTCACGATCATGAGTTCACGCGGGCGGTCCGTGCGCGTGGCGTGCGCGGGGATCAGCTCTTTCACGCCATGCGGCGGCTTCCACCAGAGTTCGATGGACGCGGACTTCTCTTTGAATTTGAAATGCTCCAACTGCAGCCGGTAAGCCCGGCCGCCGACGAGGAAGACCGTTTTTTTCTCCTCGCGCACCTCGGGGCCGGCGCTCACCCAGCCGTCGATCAGCGCATCGCCCTCGGTCGTGTCATTGATCCACAGACGGAAGCCATTTTCCGACTTCACCGCGAACTCATACACGCCGGTTTCGCGGGCAACGATGCTGCCCTCGAAGCGGTTTTGAAACTGCTCGGCCTCCAGCACGGTCTTGTCCGGACTGTCCGCTCCCCAATGAAAAGCGATTACCGGTTCCACCTTCTCGATGGTTTTGTTCGGGCGTTTGGCCTTGATGCCATTCTTCGGCGTTGTGTCCACGGGCTTCTCGCCTGGTTTCGGCAACTCCACGCCGCGATAGGTGGCCTTCAATCCCTGCTCGGCAGCGATAGGGCGGTCAAAGCCCGGACCCATGCGAAAACGACCGATCAAGTCCATCACGCTGTTGCGGAACTGGTCGATCGTGAGTCGTGCGAGCTCCTTTTGCTGCGGATGCAGCCGCGCTTGGGCCGTGGGTGAGTAAAAGGCATCGTAGATGTATTCCGCGATGAGTTTGGAGTCCGCCGGCGTGCTTTTCTCCGGTGCATCCTCCGGCATGGTGCGGTCGATCTGCCGCGCCAGCGCCTCAATGGTCTTCTCGCCGGTCAGCGTCTCGTCGTATTCATCCTCCACGCCCTGCCCACGATCACCGTGGCACTCGGCGCAGAGCTTTTTATACAACGCAGCGCCA
>JAYVIO010000298.1:0-27623 GCA_043770175.1 Verrucomicrobiales bacterium
ACCTACGTTTACGAAACCATCCCCCAGTTTGAAGGCGAACCCACCAAACGCCTCGAAATCCGCCAGAGCATGAAAGACGCCGCGCTCACGCAGCATCCCGACAGCGGCAAGCCCATCCGTCGCATCCCCATCGGCGGCACCGGCCTGATGGGAGCCAGCAGCACCGCCAGTTCAAGCAGCGGCGGCTCCTGCGGCACCGGCTGCGGGTGTCACTGAACTGATTGCCCACGAAATACACGAAAAAGCACGAAATCAGACTTCAGAAACAGTTTGGTCCGGCTTTCGTGACGTTTCGTGTGTTCCTGCTGATTCCTGGGTGAGCTTGGATGGATCAACGGCGGCTTTACGATGACTCAGGCGAACTCACGACCTCTGTCTGTTCAATTCTGACTCCACTTTCGTGAATTTCGTGTGTTTCGTGGGCCACCTCTGCGATCCTGCCCTTCCGCAGCAATCGCGCTGCATAGAAGCCATCAAACGCCCCCGTCTCCGGCGTGCGGTGCAATTCTTCTTCCAGCGTCCACTCCTCACCGTGCTTGGCTAAAAACGCCTTCACCTGGAGTTCGTTCTCGCTCGGCAGGATGCTGCACGTCGCATACACCAGCTTGCCGCCCGGAACGACCATGCGGCTGTAGCTTTCGAGAATTTCCGCCTGCAAAGCGATGAGCCGGTCGATCTCCGCGTCGCTCAATTTCCACTTCGCATCGGGATTGCGGCGCAGGACGCCCAAACCTGAGCACGGCACGTCGAGCAACACACGCTCCGCCTTCTGTGCGAGACGTTTCACCGTCTTCGAGCCTTCAATTTCACGCGCTTCGATGATGTCCACGCCCGCGCGTGATGCACGTTTGCGCAATTCGGCCAATTTCCAAGCATGCACGTCCAGCGCAAGGATGCGCCCTTTGTTGCGCATGATGGCGGCGATGTGCAGTGCTTTGCCGCCACCACCCGCACACGCATCAATCACGCGCATGCCCGGTTCCGGCTGCAAAAACGGTGCAATGAGCTGCGACGCCGCATCCTGCACCTCAAACAGCCCGTCTTTGTAAGATGCGGTGCCAAACAGGTTCGCCCGCTGCTTCAAGCGCAGTGCGCTGGGCACCTGATCCACGACTTCCGCTTCAAATCCCTCCTGCCCCAGCCGCTCACGCAGCGCACGGCGGTCATTTTTGATCGTGTTCACACGCATGAACACATCCGCCGGCAAATTCAGCGACTCACGCAACGGCGGCCATGCAGCACCGAGTTCGCGGCTGCCGCGTTGCTCCAACCAGTCAGGTATCGCCGCACGGATCGCTGGTGAAGCTCCCTGCTTCGCCCGCTGCAACACATCACTGGGCCGAATCTGCGGTGCGGTTTCATCCACCGGCAAGTCACGCCCGTTGGTGATCCAATAAGCCGCCCACACCCGCCACAGACGCTCCGGGGTGATTTCCTCCGGCTGCGTGTGCTCCGCATCCGGCAATCCGGCTAGATACCAATACCAGCGCCACCAGCGCACACACTCATAGATCGACTCCGCAAAGATGCGCCGATCCCGGCTGCCCCATTTGCGATGCCGTTTGAAGGTGAACTCGATCACCTTGTCCGCATAGCGACGCCCCACAAACACCTCACCTAGCGAGGTGATGATTTCATCGAGCAGATGCGGAGGTAATTTCATGCCGTGTCGATAGTTCGCCCCCCTCCGCCATGCAAGCCGCCATTGTCACTGGCAAATCACGCCGCCTTGAGCCAGTGGGCGAACGCGCCAAATGGAACCTGCGGCACACCTTCGCCTCCCTTGAGCAAAATTTCACCATGCTCGATGCCGCCGCCGAAGACACTGAACTCCTGGCGCATGAGATGCAGCAGCGTCGTGGGCGACACCGCGCCCTGGCGGCAAAACAACAGCACGCCAATGGGTTTGTCGGACAACAAGCCACTCACCGTGGCCAGCAGAGCACCCAAATCACGCTCGACATCAAAGGCACCGCGTTTCGCGTCACGCGGTGACTGCGGATCAATGACAATCAAATCATAACGATTCGTCTGCGTGCGCTCACGCAGCGCGAACTTCACCGGATCATCGACAACCCAGCGAATATCGCGGTTCGCCAGCGTATTGAGCGCCGCATGTTCACGCGCACGCTTGATCGCATCCGCGGTGGCATCCACATGCGCCACCGCCGCACCCGCCTGCGCCGCCGCCAGCGTGAAACCGCCCGCGCCACCGAATAAATTCAACACACGCGCCGGCATCCGCTGCCTCTCCGCAAACGCCGCGCACAAAGCACTCACACGCTCCCAATGCTCACGCAATTCCGGTGCCAGCGCCCGCACCCCGCCAGCGGGAGTGAGTTGAAAGCGCAGAGTCCCGATCTTCAGCGGCAGAGGCTGCTTCAAATCACGTTTCAGTTCCACCGCCTTGCGCCATTCCCCACCAGGCAGCTTGCGCCGCCACCAGACACCAGACACAGCCCGGGAGGACACCATGCCGCCCAGTTTCTCAAGCAGGCGACCACCGCCGCTGTCCAGCAGTTGATAAGTCTCGTTGCCCAGATCGTTTTCAGCCATCCCCGACTTTGTGCGGCTTCCCGTAGCAGACAAGGATTCGTTTGTGCAGAAAACATCAATGCCTCAGGGGCTTCGTAAAGGGTTGAATTGGAGCAAATTTTGGCTGGCTTACCTTTGAATTCACTCTACCAACACAACTTCGACCAATCATGAAAACAGCCCTCATCACCGGAATCACCGGACAAGACGGTTCATATCTTACGGAACTTCTCTTGAAGAGGGGCTATGAGGTTCACGGAGTCATTCGGCGTTCCTCCAGTTTCAACACGGGACGGATCGACCACATCTATCAGGATCCGCATGTGGATGACGCGCGGTTGATCCTGCACTACGGCGATCTGGCGGACGCGGTGCAGATGGTGAAGCTGCTGTATGAGCTGCAGCCGGATGAAATCTACAATCTAGGGGCGCAGTCGCATGTGAAGGTGTCGTTCGACATTCCGGAGTACACCGGGGATGTGGATGGGCTGGGCACGCTGCGCATTCTGGAGGCGATCCGCGAATCGGGACTGATGAAAAAAACTCGCTTCTACCAGGCATCGTCGTCGGAGATGTTTGGCAAGGTGCAGGAGGTGCCGCAGACGGAGCAGACGCCGTTCTGGCCGCGCTCGCCCTATGGCTGCGCGAAGGTCTTCGCCCACTGGCTGACAGTGAACTACCGCGAAAGCTACGGTCTGCATGCTTCCAGCGGCATCCTGTTTAATCACGAATCCCCGCGCCGTGGAGAGACGTTTGTGACACGCAAGATCACGCGTGCAGCCACACGCATCAAATTGGGGCTGCAGGACAAGCTCTTTCTCGGCAATCTCGATGCCAAGCGCGACTGGGGCTTTGCCGGCGAGTATGTGGAAATGATGTGGCTCATGCTGCAGCAGGAGCAGCCGGACGACTACGTCATCGCGACAAATGAAACCCACAGTGTACGCGATTTTTGCCAGGAGACGTTTGCCCTGCTCGGTCTCGACTGGGAGCAATACGTGGTGCATGACTCCCGCTACGAGCGTCCCGCCGAGGTGGATCTGCTCATTGGCAACCCAGCGAAGGCGCGCAAGCAGCTTGGCTGGGTGCCGAAGGTGCGATTCAATGAACTGGTGAAAATAATGGTGGATGCCGATCTCAAACTGGCTGAACACGAGGCCCGGGTGAAAAGTCTCTGAAGCACGATGAAGCTATTTATCTCAGGTCACACAGGCATGGTGGGGAGCGCGCTGGTGCGGCGGTTCCAACGGGTTCCAGACGTGACCATCGTCACGCGCTCACGTCAGGAGCTAAATCTGGCCGATCAGGCGGCGGTGGCGGCGTTTTACGCGGCTGAAAAGCCGGACGTGGCGATCATCGCCGCTGGCAAGGTCGGCGGCATTCATGCCAACAGCACCTATCCCGCCGAGTTCATATACGAGAACCTCGCCATTGCTAGCCATTGCATTCACAGTGCCTACATTTCGGGCGTGAAGCGCCTACTATTCCTCGGCAGTTCCTGCATCTACCCCAAACTTGCACCGCAGCCGATCACGGAGGAAAGTCTGCTCTCCTCGGCGCTGGAACCGACCAACGAGGCCTACGCCATCGCCAAGATCGCGGGGGTGAAAATGGCTGAGTATTATCGCAAGCAGTATGGCGTGGTTTATCACTCGGCCATGCCGACGAATCTGTTCGGCCCCGGTGACAACTACCATTCACAGAACTCCCATGTGATGCCGGCGCTGATCCGGCGCTTTCATGAGGCCAAGGAGGCCCAGCTAGGCGAAGTGCCGGCCTGGGGCACGGGCAGTCCGAGGCGCGAGTTTCTGCATGTGAATGATCTGGCGGACGCCTGCGCGTTTCTGCTGCAGCTGGAAGTCCCGCCGGATCTGGTCAATGTGGGCTTCGGTGCTGACATCACCATTCGTGAACTGGTGGAGATGGTGGCCGAAACCGTGGGGTACACGGGCAATATCGTGTGGGATGAAACCAAGCCTGACGGCACGCCGCGCAAGCTGCTCGACACCTCGCGCATCAACCGGCTTGGCTGGCAGCCGCGCATCCCGCTCAGGGAGGGATTAGAGCACACATACCAGTCATTTTTGAAAGAAACCAGCTCCAAAACTCTCAGGCGTTAACCCATCTTGAACACGATCCTCGTCAAACTCACCGGCGGCCTGGGAAATCAAATGTTTCAATACGCAGCGGCCAGGCATCTGGCACTGCTCAATGAAGCCGAACTCCTGCTGGATGTGAGCGAGTTCACGACTTACAAGCTGCGCGAATTCTGCCTCCAGCATTTTTCGCTGCAAGCCCGCATCTGCGAGAAGTGGGAGACCCGGCATTTTAAGCGACCTGACAAACTCAGAACAAGGCTCGAGCGCATGCTGTATTTCTGGCGCAAGCCGAGCCCCCTTTCCAGCCCCTCGCCGTCAGCCAGTCCAATCCAATGGGTGCGTGAAACAGGGTTCGCGTTTGACCCTGCATTGCTGGAGAAAAAAGGCTCCTTCTACCTGGATGGCTACTGGCAAAGTCCGAACTATTTCTTAGCCATAGAGCAGCTTATCCGCAGTGATTTTCACATCACCACACCACCTGATGCCGCCAATCAGGCCATGGCTGCGCAGGTTTCGTCCGCTAACTCAGTGTCACTGCATGTGCGCCGCGGGGATTATCATAACAATGCAAACACCCGGAACATCCACGGAGTCTGCTCTCTCAGCTATTACAGCGATGCGGCGCGAATCATTTCCAGCAAGGAAACAGAAGTGCTGTTCTTTGTCTTTTCAGACGAAATTGAATGGGCCAGGGCAAATCTCAATTTTCCAGGGAACAAGGTGTTCGTTGATTTGAATGACTCGGCTCACAATTATGAAGATTTGCGGCTGATGTCTCTTTGCAAACACCACATCATTGCCAACAGCACCTTCAGCTGGTGGGGAGCGTGGATGGGGCGTCCTGATGGCCTGACCTTGGCGCCGTCGCGCTGGATGAATGATCCGTCCCGCGGACCTTCATGCCAGGACCTGCTGCCAGCGCATTGGATTCAAATCTCACCAGACGAAAGCCAACCATGAAAACCGCCGGTGTCCTGATGCCCTGTCGAGGTTACCTGCCGCATGTGAAACTTGCGGTGGAAAGCATCCTGAAGCAAACGCACCAGGACTTTGAATTTCTGATCATCAACGACGCGTCCGAGGCTCCGGTGAGGGAGTACTTTGAAAGCCTCAAAGATTCCCGCATTCAAATTGTCCACCACGAGACCGCACTGGGCGTGTCCCGATCCCTGAACAAAGGGCTGCGCCTGATTCAGTCTGAAATCGTCCTCCGCATGGACAGTGACGACATTGCACGACCTAACCGGATTGAGCTTCAATGCGGGCATTTGATACGGCATCCTGAAGTCACCGTGCTGGGCGGGCAGATCAAACATATGAGTGGCAATGCCCGATCCCCCAAAGTCCCAGTGACTCATGGTGAGATTGGCTACCGGCTTAACTGGTCCAATGCACTGAACCACCCGACCGTTGCCTACCGAAAGAAGGCAATTCTGGAAAATGGCGGCTATGATGAAACATTAGGCCCGCTGGAAGAAGACCTGGAGCTTTGGACCCGCTTGTTTTTTCTCACCAAGCTGGAGAATCTGGACCAAACCATTCTAGACTACCGCCTCCACCCTGACCAAACAAGCCGGGTGCACCGCACGTCCACCGAAACCGTCAGGTCAGGCATACGGCAGACTTTCAGGCTCAAATTGACCGGCTGCTATGTGTCGCCCATTTTCGACTACCAGGATCGGTGGACGGAATCCTATCGGCCGGATCAAGAAGAGTGGGAAGTTTGGACGACATACCTTCATCGCCTGCATGAGACCACTCTATTTGATGGTAAAGACAAAGGCGGTGACCATGGCAGAGATTTGGCGAGACGTTTCTGGCATAGCGCCCGCCGATATCGGGAAGTGGGAGGATGTCCGGAAAACTACCGTGCCACCACCCGTCATTTCAATCGTTGGTATGCCATGACCAAGGGCGTGTTTTAACGTTTTTTTCCTCGTCCGTTTATGCACCAAACCACCACTCCTGCCAGCCTGGTCGTACCGTGGATTGGTGGCAATGAGCTGTTCCAGGCAGATCATCCGCGCAACAGAGACTCGGTGTTTGCACCCTTCATCCTGCTGCGTGAATGCTTTTTAAAACAGGGCATTGAACTTAACACCTCTGATGTCAACAAGGGCCGGTCGGTCGCCTTTGAACTGCATCTGGATGTGCAGGAACGCACAACGCCTGCCGCGCCGGCCTATGTGATGCTGTTTGAGACGCCGTCCATTTATCCACGAAACCAGATTGATGCACACACGCTGTCGCAATATCGGAAAATACTCACGTGGAACGACTCCCTGCTCAATCCTCCAAGCGTCACCCGGTTTAATCTGCCGTGCTGCCAAATCGTCGTTCCTGAGGTGGATGGCTTTGCCAACCGCCCGCGCTTTTGCTGCGTTATTGCCGGCAACAAAATAACCAGACTGACTGACCCACGGGAACTCTACACCGAAAGGCTTCGCGTCATCCGCTGGTTCCAACGGCATGCGCCGGCTGAATTCGATCTTTATGGCACCAACTGGGATTCCCCGCCACGCCGGCGCGGACTGCTGGGGAAGCTGGAAAAAAACCTGTGGCGCCACCTGCTGAAGCCCATGGGCAGGAAACCGTTTCCTTCGTACCGCGGCAAAGTGGAACACAAACATCAGGTGTTGCTGACCACCCGTTTTTCATTCTGCTACGAGAACATGCAGGGCCTTCCGGGTTATATCACGGAAAAAATATTCGACAGCTTTCTCGCAGGCTGTGTGCCGGTTTACTGGGGAGCCAGCAACATCACCGACCTCATTCCCGCAGACTGCTTTGTGGACCGGCGCCGGTTCAAGGACACCCGGGAGGTCTATGACTATTTGAAGTCACTGAGCGAAAAAGAATATCTAACGTATCAGCAAAATATCGGTAACTTTTTGCGCAGCAGCATGGCACAATCCTTCAGTTTTGAGGCTTTTGCCAACACAGTATCTGACACCATCCTTCAAGATCTTGCCATTGCCGCAGGACGATAAACTGCCAGGCCTCAGCCACATCCGCACGTATGCCCAGCCTTTCCAAAATCCTGCAGCTCTTCGGAGTCAACACCCGCAAGACGTCACAGACGGTTCGCACTCTGCCGTCCTACTTCAAGGAGTTGAAACTTTTGCGACAGCAACTGGCCGGCTCCACGGAGTTTCCGATCACCAAAAATTTTCCCTGCCTGGATGACCGTCACGCCGAGGGTGGTACAGCGCGCGGGCACTATTTTCATCAGGATCTTTGGGTGGCCCGCCGGGTGTTTGAGAACAAGCCGGAGAAGCACCTGGATGTGGGATCCAGAATCGACGGCTTCGTCGCCCATGTCGCCTCGTTTCGGGCCATCGATGTCATGGACATCCGCCCGCTCAGCAATGAGATCCCCAACATTCATTTCGTGCAGGCGGATCTGATGCAGCCAATGGACAAGTCGCTGCAGAATTCCTATGATTCTTTGTCGTGCCTGCATGCCCTGGAGCACTTTGGTCTGGGCCGCTATGGCGACCCGATCCAGCATGACGGCCACCTGGTCGGACTGAACAACATGGGCGGCCTGCTCAAAACGGGGGGAAAATTTTACTTCTCCACCCCGATCGGACCGCAACGCATTGAGTTCAACGCCCATCGAGTTTTTTCGGTTCAATACCTGCTCGCTCAATTCCAAAAGAATTATTCAGTCGATCACTTTTCCTATGTGGATGATCGCGGCAGCCTGCACCCGAATGAAGAGCTGACACCGACGGGAATAAACAACAACTTTGGCTGCAAGTATGGCTGCGGCATCTTTGAGATGACCAAGATTTCGTAACGGGGCACTGCCACAGCCGCGTCAAATCTGCGTGGGTGGAGTGCTCGTTAGAAATTGCCCGTACTGTTCATTTCTTGCCTCCCAGCCCAGAGCACTGAGCCGCTGAGTCGCTGACTGGACCAGGCGTTCCCCGAGCCCAGGTTCAGACATGAGCCTGCTCAACTGGCCCGCGAGGGCGGCTGCATCACCCGCTCGGAAAACCAGCGCTTCGTGATCCGGCCGCATGACCTCAACAATGGAAGGCAGATCGGTGGCCAGAACGGGGCGTTGATAAGCCAGATAGTCATAGGCTTTGGTGATGGCCACATGCGGCATGCGTCCTTGATTCAAAGCGGGGATCACCAGCGCATCCACTCCGGCAAGAAAATGCCCCAGGTCGGATTGACGAACTTGTCCTACAAAGCTGATTTGACTGCACTCGCCGGCTTTGAACGGGGCGCGCAATCTTTCGATTTCTGCGGGAGTTCCTCCTGCGATTTTCAAATGTGCCGGCCCTGGCAGTCTACCAGAAATCGACTGCCAGTGCTCAATCAGCCAGTCAATGCCCTGCCCTTGGTACAGCGAACCGACATATCCCAGCACAAAGGTTTCGCCAGCGGGAGCGGGGGCAATCTCCACCTGTGGAACGGCGCAGGCCAGACCGATGTTGGTGACGGGCAGTGCCGGATGATTTTTTTGCAGCAGCCCCTTTAGTGAGTCTGTGGTCGTCACCAGGAGATCGGCCAGTGCAAGCATGCGATGTTCCCACACGGATTTCGGATGATCGCGATGCCGGTCGAGTTCCTCCAACTGGTGTACTTCATACACACACTTGAGCCTTGATTTGATGCTCTTTTTCCTGGCCAGAAAGGCGAACAGCTTGAGGAAGCTCGCGGTCAGCAGCACGTCACCCGCCTGCGCGTTTTTGCGCATATGCCTCCAGGCCATGGCCTGATAAAGCAGATTGAAGGTGATGCCAGGTCCATGCTTGGCTTTGCGTAGCGCTGGCAAAGCGGTCACGCGCAGGTTAGCCAGAACCGGCAGGGCAAAGTGATCAGCGCATGCCGCGGAAATATCACGGGCGAGTCCCAAATGCCCCGGCACCACCAGTTCCACGGAACTGCCGGCTCCCGTTTTAGCCAGCCACCAGCAGTTCCGATAGCAGTACAGCGCGTGCGCCGACCCATCGAATACATGCTGATTAATGACGAAGAAGACCTTCATGGTGATTTCGCTGCATCAACTCCCGACAAGCGGCCGCAACATCTGCCACAAGAATACGATCCATGGAACGCAGGCGGGTGTCCATGTAGCCATCTGCGCGAAGCAGTTCCTGAGGATCATAGTCGGGAATGATCAGCCGGTGTTCGCAGGCCCATGGACGCCAGACATCCTCCACGGTGGGACCGAACAGCGCCACGATGGGGACCTGGCACGCAGCCGCCAGATGCATGGCGGCGGTGTCCACCCCGACGAATAATCTGGATGCGTAGAGCAGCCCAGCCATGCCGGCCCAGCTCAGCACCCCACGAGTCAGCACGGCTTCAAGCCCCGCCCCTGACTTGATCCGCTCACAAAAATCCACCTCGTCGCTGCTGGGTCCAGAACTGAGTACCAGCCGGTGTCCCTCTTGTTCCAGCTGGCCACAAAGGTCGATCCAGCGTTCCAAAGGCCAGGATTTGCGTTTCCAGCGTGTCGATGGGTGAATCACGGTGCAGTTAGCAAGGGCATGCTCCTTGACCCATTTAACATCCGCTCTTTCGCGTGCAAACTGAAGCGGCGGGATGTCACCTGAGAGCTTCATCACATCGCGCACGAGAACGTAATCCTTGATGACACGGTGGGAGCCACATTCGCTGTAAGGCAGGCAGAGGTCAAAAAAGTGATTCCAGAATTCAGGAATGGCATCGGTGGAGGAGACGGCGGTAAATCTGGCCCCGCTGGCGCATGAAATCGACAGCCCGCGACGGCCATCACTGAAATCAAAAGCCAGATCAAACCGCTGTTGTCGGACGAGCAGCAGATTCCGAATATCCTGAAGCAACAGACCGCTGCGTGAACGCTTGCCGCCGCCAGACGGAGCGCTGGTAAGCACCCGACTGATGCCTTCACAGCCAGCCAGGATGCCCTCGGTCCCCGCACGCACCCAAACCCAGCTCTCCGCATCTGGATACTGACGTTTCACCGCCGCAATGGTCGGGGTCAGCAGCAGTGCGTCGCCGATGTGTTTGAACTTGGTGAATAAAATCTTCAAGTCAGTTAGAAACAGGAAATGTTACACTGGCATTTCGAACCCAGGCCATCGGCTAGTTTGGAAGGGTGAGAGGCAGCACTTCCGTGGTGTTTTTCAGCCGTGAATTTGCAGACCTGCGATCCATGCGGCGCTTGTAAAAGCTGCGGATGAGCTTGGAAAAAGGATCATTGCCCTGAGGCGGGAAAGGCCGCCAGGCCAGATCAGGCTCAAATCCATTTTCCCGCAGGAAGGCAACTCCTTCCTTCTTCCAAAACCGTCCGCGCACGCCTTCAGTGAACGAAATCAGCTTGGGAGCCTCCGGATCCAGGAAGAAGAATTTATTTTCGCCGTCACGGAGACTCTGTCTCACAAGGGATTCACACTTCCAGATGTTCAATCCGGGCTGGGCGATGCGAAGCAGGGTCTCGCGCCGCCAGAGGTTCGAATTGATGCCAGAATAAAGATTCTCGGCATCCGCGAGACGGAACCAGGTGTTTGCCACCTTGTTTCCCAAGTCTGCATGCAAGCGCATTTCCAGGAGATTCCCCCCGATGGATTGAAACTGTTCGAGCGCCGTATGAAAATCCTGCTCAGGAAAAGGAGCGTCAAAAAAGAAATCATCCAGCAGCAGCATGACCAGTTCGCTGTCGATCTGGGAAATGGCGTTCCAGGTATTGGAGCCCCACTGCTGATCAGGTCCCACCTTGATCGTGACTACGCGCGGATCGCGATAGGTCAGTTCGTTGGAGATCAAATAAACCGGCGTAGGAGCCGTCGGCCAGTACTTGAAAAAGAAGTGGAAAAAATAGGGCCAGAGATCGCTGTAGGCATCACACGAAGAGACCACAACACAATGTGAAACACTCGGGTGATTGGCTGAGGCCATAAGATTTGAAGCGGCAAGCGCAGCTGACAGGGAGATTTACTCGACGACGCAATAGGTTGCCCTGGAAGTGTAGGGCAGTCTCCGCAAAGAGATATTGGACAGGCCCAGAACCTCCATGACCGCCAGCGTTTCACCGGGGGTGGCGTGCTCGTTCAGTTCATCGAAACCGAGGATGCTACCCTTGGTCAGGCGCGGCTTGAGCAACTCGAGGCATTGCTTCGTCGGCTCGTAGAGATCGAGATCGAAATAAGCCAGCGCCACGATGGTCTCCTGATGCTTCTCAAGGTACACCGGCAGAGTTTCGCAGACGTCTCCCTGAACGAGCTCAAATTTGCGGATGTGGCCGAGGGGATTTTCCGCCTCATGAAACTCCATGATCTTGGTCAGGTATTCCTTGTAGCCATCTGTGACGGAGTAGCCGCCCTGACGCATGATGCCGCCGTCGCCATCCTGATTGGCGGTGTGCGGGAAGCCGGCGAAGGTGTCGAACGCGATGATCTTGCGATGACGGTGGAAGGGCTCGTAGATGCCGCGGAGTGCGGCAAAGGTGGCGATGTTCTGCCCCCAGCGGGTGCCGAACTCCATCACGACGCCGGGCAGCTCGACAATCTTCTGGTAGATGAAGTCCATGAACTTGAGACGCGCCCAGGTTTTGGAGCTGAGGAAGAGGCCCATGTTGTCCATGCGCTCCTCCGGTGGAATGGGGCATTGCTCGATGAGACTGGTCATCGCCTTGCGGCGTTCGCGCTCATCAGCGGAGGCAAAATTAACGACGTTGAATGAATCACTCATGAGATAGCCTAGCAGTTGGGGGACCAGACGATGAGCGAATGCCCTTCGATGAAGAAGCTGCCGCTGTGGACGCGCTGCTTGCGGTGGATGGTGAGCTTGCCTTCGCGTTCGAGTTCCTCCAAACGCGGCAGGTAGCCTTTGAGGTAGTTGCGCTTGTTTGAGTAGAGGACCGAGAGCTGGTCGTGCAGGTCGTCTTTCTCCAGCACTTCGTCGATCGGCTCAAAATGCACCACGAGCTCCGGCTTCTTCTTCAGCAGGAACTGGATGAAGGCCTCATGGCGGGGGCCCACCTGCTCAAGCGCGGCCACGCTATAGGCGACGCTGTTTGGCAGAAACTCCAGGGTTTCATCCGGATGATAGAAGTCAAAGTTGCGGCCTTCGAGATTAGGATCAATGCCGCTCTCCGCCATGCCGTTCAGGATCTTCTGCGAAGCCGTGGTCCAGTCGAGACCGACGAGATGCGCGGTGGGGTTGATCTTGCGCGCACGCAGCAAGTGGTAGCCCGGGCCGCAGCCAAATTCATAGATGCCAGCTGCATCCTTCATGTAGCGCTCCATGGCGTACTCGACGAGGAGGCAGATGATGCGATAGTCGAAGGACTCGGAAACGGGGCGCACCCAGCGTCTGCGCCAGCGCACGATGGGGTGCTTGCCGAAGTAGAGGGGCACGGCGGCATCGGGATTACCGGTTTTAACGAAGATGTCGAAGTTCTCGCCCCAGCCGCGCTCCCAGTCGTCGATACGGTGCTCGCCGGCGACTTTAAGTTCGGGATTCACCAGCGCGCGGACGGCTTCGAGGATGTACTGGTCGCGCTCCTGCGGGGTGATTTCAGTAAAGCGCAGATCGAATTCGGCAAGGCGCTGCTTGAGGCGCTCGCTGATCGGCTCGCCCATGATGGCCTCAAGGTCGGCAGGCTGGATGGTTTGGACGGTCATTGGCGGATGTTGGGATAATTGGCCTTGAACCACTCGACGCTTTTTTCAACTCCTTCGTCGAGGGGGGTGAATTGGAAATCGGGGAGGTAGCCGCGGAGCTTGGTGGTGTCTGACGGTTTGCGGAACTGGCCATCGGACTTGGTGGCGTCCCACGCAATCCTGCCGGTGAACTGCATCTTGTCGGCGACGATTTCGACGAGTTCCTTGATGCTGCGCTCGATGCCGGAAGAGAAGATGATGGCTTCCTCCTCGTGATAATTCTCCAGCGCCCAGAGGGAGAGCCGGGCGACGTCATCGACATAGACAAACTCACGCAGCGGCGTGCCGCTGCCCCAGACCGGGAGATCGGCGCCTTCCTGCTGGCGCAGGAAGCAGCGGTGGATGAGGGAGGGCATCACATGACCGCCTTCGAGGGCGAAGTCGTCGCCGGGACCGTACATATTGGTAGGAATGGCCACGATGAAGTCGCAGTTCCACTCCTTGCGGTAGGCGGCGCTCTGCACCTCCAGCATGCGCTTGGCGTAGGCGTAGCCGAAATTGGAAGGATGCGGTGCACCGTTGTGGAGATTTTTCTCCTTGAGCGGGTATTCCGTCTTGTCTGGAAACACGCAGGTGGACATGAACGAGATCAGCCGCTTCACCCCGGCCAGACGTGCGGCCTCCAGGACATTGAGGTTGATCAGGATGTTGTGCCGGAAGTATTCGCCGGAGTGGATGCTGTTACTGCCGATGCCACCGACGACGGCGGCGCAGTGGATGACGTACTCAGGCTTGTGAGTGCGAAAAAGCGCCGCAGTGGCCTCAAAATTCGTGAGATCAGCGTCCTCCCGCGTCAGATACACAACGCCTTCCTCGCCCAGCAGACGGCGAAGCGAGGAACCTAACATGCCGGCGCTGCCGGTGACGAGATAACGGGCCATAAAAATTATGCGACTACCGGTTGTTCCCGACGGTGCCATGCGATGGTTCTACGAAGTCCCTCGTCAAAGTCAACGTATTTGAGGGGGCCGAACTCCCGCTCATACAGCCCCATGTCCAGCCCCACTTCAGCGGGTGCTCCCTCGAGCGGTCTGGCAGTCTCCGGCAGGTGCACCGGCACGCCAAGCTGAGCCCCGATTTTCTCCGCAACCTCACGAATGAGCAGCACGCCGCGACCACCGACATTGTAGATCGGTTCACGGCCTTCGAGCACGGCACGCAACATGATGCGCACGGCGTCCGGCGCATAGCAGTAGATGCGGCGGGCATCACCGTGATCCATCATGGCGATCTCGCCCTGCTTGAGCGCCTTTTCGATGAAGGTGTAGAGCACCCGGCGGTCATCGGCATGCGCTCCAGGGCCATAGGCGAGGGCGAGACGAACGGAAACGGCTTTAATACCACTGGAACGAGCAGCGTTGCACGCGGCCTCACCGCAGCGCTTGCCTTCGATGTAGCAGGCACGTGGATGCGTGGTGTTGGTGGTGCCTATGCGATCTTCACTGTTCGCCTCACCTGCGGGTAGGCCGACGTACAACTCGCTCGTGCTCACAAACAGAAAGCGCCCACCGGAGGGAACCTTCTCCAGGAGATCCAGCGTGGCTTCGGTGTTGAGGCGGATGGTTTTACCGGGATTCTCCAAGAAACGCCCAGGCTGGCCGTATCCGGCGGCATGCAGGATGACCTCCGCATTGTCGAGGCTGCGACGAAACGCGGGGTCGGTCAGATCTCCACGACGGATGGAGATCTGCGGGTGATCGAGCATCTCAGCGATGACACCCGTCACGGGGCTTTGAAATGTCACCTGCAGGCGCAGCTTGGAGCCTTCATCAATCAGCCGGCGAAAGGCGGCGGCAATGTGGATGCCCACCACGCCCGAGGCGCCGGTGAGCAGTACGCGGCAGTCTTGCAAAGGTTCGCGGGGCACACCTGTGAGGGCGATACCGGCATCGGCGTGAAAAAAAGATTCAGACATGGCAAAGCTCATCAAAACGGGCGCGGATGTCCGGGGCCAGCAGGCCGCAGGCACGGTCATGGTAGTCTGCATTGCCGTAGGAGGTGAGGAACTGACGCGGCACGCCCATGCTGCTGAGGGCGATGCGTTTTCCGCGCAGAGCCTGCGTCACGCTGGCGGCCAGGGTGCCTTCGTAAAACGGTTCGACGCAGAGGATGCGGCCATCACCGGTATGCTGCTGCAGCGTGACGGCATCAAAAGGTGAGATGGTGGTGTAGTAGAGGATCGTGGCATCGGTTCCTTCGAGCGCCTCGATCACCCGATCAAGAAACGGTCCAACCGTGACCACCACGGGGCCTGTGCCGCTGCGGATGACTTCGGCTTTGCCAAAGGTGACGGGATTGGCGCTGCGGTTCGAGCGTTCCGAGAGGCGGTAATACGTGGGATGGCCACTGGCGTAGGTTTGCGACATCAGCGCATCCAGTTCCGCCGGATGTCCGGGCACGATGATCTCCATCCCAGGGACGGCCTGCATCAGGGACACATCACCAGGGCAGTGGTGTGAGCAGCCGAGTGCGGCGTAGTCATACGAACCACCTACGGTGACGAAGTTCCCGCCCAAGGCCTGATAGCCGAAGTCCACCTTGATCTGCTCGAAGGCACGCTCGACGACGAAGGGCGCGATGCTGTGAAACAGTGGAATGAATCCCTCCTTGGCGAGCCCGGCAGCCACGCTGACCGAGGCCTGCTCCAGAATGCCTATGTTGATGACGCGCTGCGGATGTTTTTTGAAGGCGTTGCGGAAGGCAAACACGCCGATGTCGCCCAGCAGAACGACAAAGCGCGGATCTTCGTCAAGCAGACGCTCCGTGGTGGTGACAAACTGCTTTCTCATGTCATCTGGGCCAGCAATGCCTCCAGTTCGTCCGCCTTGGGAGCCTTATGATGCCAGACCGGATTGTGTTCCATTTCTTTGCAGCCATGACCTTTGATGGTGCGCGCGATGATCGCACGCGGCACGTCGCCGCCATGCGGTTCGAGTGCGGCCTTGATCTGCGCATGATCGTGACCGTCGATTTCCGTGGTCTCCCAGCCGAAGGAACTGAATTTGGCACAGAGGTCGCCCAGCATAAGTGCGCGGTCGCCGGAGTGGTTGTAATCGACGATGCAGGTGAAATTGCCGAGCTGGTGATGTGCGGCGAGGAGTGCTGCCTCCCACACCGCGCCTTCATTGCATTCGCCATCGCCAACGATGCAGAAGACGCGTGAAGCGGAGGCGCGAATTTTCAAGCCGAGCGCCATGCCTGCCGCCATGGGCATGCCGTGGCCGAGGGAGCCGGTGGAGGCTTCGACGCCGGGAACTTTGCGCGAGTCAGGATGACCTCCCAATCTGCCACTGGAGGAGGCGAAGGTGTTCAGTTCTTCCAGCGGAAAGAAGCCGCGCTGAGCCAGAATGCCATAGATGCCGAGAGAAGCGTGGCCTTTGCTCAGCACAAAGCGATCGCGCAGCGGATCCTGCGGCTGCGCTGGATCATTGCGCAGGATGCTGTGATAGAGCACCCACAGGATGTCGAGAATGGAAAAAGCACTGGCTATGTGCCCCTCGCCAGAAATGCTGGCCGCTCGAATGATTTTTTGTTTTAGTGCTCGGATGTCTGACTCCATTAAACTGAATTTAGATTGTCGAATAGAAGCCCGGTCCCCCCACGAGGCAACCTCAATTCGTGATTCGTAATCCATTCTTCTGCATGCAACCCCCACATTGCAAGCGAACGAGACATCGGTCGTGGCGGAACCGTCGCCAGCCCGGCAGCCTCAGACATTCCGTTTGAGCCGGGAGGACTCCGGGCGCGCAAGCAGCTGGTCCAGCAGCTCGGTAAAATGCTGTTCCGGAAAATTCCAGTTTGAATGGGGAGGGAGACTCTCACCCGACAGAAAGGTCACTGAACTGCTGCCGCACAGTCTGGCCAGCTGAGAAGAATGCGCGGTCCCATGCACCGGCCGCTCGACTGAACCAGGCGTCAATATGACGCAGAGCGAGTCATGAGTGAACAGCACATTACACAAACCCTGGCCAATCGGGCCCATAATGAGAGGAGCATCACGAAACATGCCAATTTGCTCCGCCATTGAGTATTTCCCCAAGCTGATCACATCCACTGCACCCACCCGGCTGCGCAAGATCTCAACGATGCGATCTTCATTCAGCAGCTGCTTGTTCGGTGCATCCTTGCGCGTGATGAACAGCGGACGTCCCGGTCCCTCGGCCACGGGTGCCCGGGCCGCACACTTGGAAAGTTCCGAGTAGAAATGCGGTGCGCACAATCCGCCCCCGGTAAACATGTTTGGCACAAAAATCAGTTCATCCACCTGCATGGTTCCCTGAGTGCCTTCGATCACCTTGGATGGGTCCAGCCCCACGAAGTCCACATAGCGCGACTGCCAGCGGCCATGACCGGGAGCAGTCAGGATGCGGTAGTCAGGCAGAGATTTGAGGTAGTCACGCGCCGCCATCAATCGTGGCAGGTGCTCAATCATGAAGTGCCCGCGATTGTCATGATTTCGTCCGGTCAGGTGAAACAAGGGCGGGCCGGTCCAACGTTTGGCCCCGAGTTTCAGAGGCCGATAGATTTTAAGCACCCTCAGGTCATAGGGCCATACCCAGGGAGTAAAAAGCGATCCGTCATCCAAAAAAACCTGCCCCTGGTCGCCGGTGAGCCAGACATTCTTGAGGCGAAACAATTCCGCATCGGGCCACTCGGAGTCGCAGTTGGCGGTCTGTGAATCGTTGAAATGCAATTCCAGCGGGTTCACACCGGATTCACGACCTGCAGCGAGAAGCAAGTGGCGCTCCAGTACCCCGGTCGCGTCATCTGCATTCGTAACGCGGAGCTTGCTGCCAAAGGTGCGCAGCAAACCATTGTAGGCATTCAGAATGATTCGGGCTTTAGATTTCATGAAGGTCCTTCTGGAGCAGGCTCAATGCCCGGCAGCACGCCTCCGAATATTTTTTCCTGCTCAATCAGTTATTGGAAGTGGTTTTGTAAAACTTCAACGTCTGGCGCAGCCCTTCTTCCCAGCCGACTTTTACTTCATAGTTCAGGCAGTCACGGGCTGCGCTGATGTCCGCCAAAGAATGCAGGACGTCTCCCACACGCGCTGGTTCAAATCGTGGCTGCAGCTGCTGGCCGGTCAGCTGGTTGATGTCCTTCACGAGCCGGAGCAGATCAATGGAGTGCCCGGCGGCCACGTTGAAGACCTTGCCCGCAGCTTTTTCAGCAGGTGCCTCGGCGGCGAGCAGGTTCGCAGCGACGGCGTTGTCCACAAAGGTGAAATCACGTGCCTGACTGCCGTCACCAAAGATCACTGGCGGCTGGCCCTGCAGCATGAAGGTGCAGAATTTCGCGATCACCCCGGAATAGGGCGAATCAAAAGCCTGGCGCGGCCCGAAAATATTGAAGTAGCGCAGCGCGATGGCTTCAAAACCATAGAGCTGGTGGAAGAGCTGGGAGTAGCGTTCACCACCGTACTTTTGCAGTGCGTAGGGAGAGAGCGGCTGCACCGGCAGACTTTCGTGCTTCTCGAGAACGTCGGCGTTGCCGTAGATGGAGGATGAAGATGCAAACATCAGCCGCTTCACCCCGGCGTCTCTGGCGGCGACGAGCACATTCAGCGTGCCGTCGAGATTGTTGGCATTGCTCTCCAGCGGCGCGGCGACGGATCGAGGCACCGAGGGCAGAGCACCCTGGTGAAACACCCATTCGATGCCGGGCATGAGCTTCGCGAGCAACGCGGTGTCGCGAATGTCACCCTCGACGAGTTCAACATTATCCCCCGGCTTTTTCCAAGAGAGGTTTTCCGCCTTGCCCAAGCTCAGATTGTCCAGCACAACCACCGCTGCGCCGCGACGGCACAGCTCCTCGGTGATGTGGGAGCCAATGAATCCTGCGCCGCCGGTAACGAGTGCTTTCATGCCTTAAAATAGTTGGGTTTGCCTTTCATCTGCCTGCTGAGGACGTTGCGCGAATCCACCACGAGCCGCGCATGCTGCGCGATGAGCGCCGCATCCACCGCCTTGTGATTCGTGGCCACGAGCACCAGATCGTACCCAGGCAGTGTGTCCGCCACGAGCGCCACGCTCTTCCGTCCGGCAAAATGAGCATGTTCACGCGAAGGACGGATCACCGGGACATGCGGATCATGGTAATCCACCTGTGCCCCCTGCTGTTCCAGCAGTTCCCACAGCACGTACGCCGGGCTTTCGCGGTCATCATCGACGTTGGCCTTGTAGGCGATGCCGAGCATCAAAATGCGGCTGCCACTGATGGTCTGGCGCTGAGTGGCGAGCGCCTCACCAACACGCTGGATCACATAAGCCGGCATGGCCGTGTTCACTTCACCAGCCAGTTCGATAAAGCGCGTCTCCTGACCATACTCGCGTGCCTTCCAAGTCAGATAGAACGGATCAATCGGGATACAGTGGCCACCAAGACCTGGTCCGGGGTAAAACGGCATAAAGCCAAACGGCTTTGTCTTGGCGGCGTCGATCACATCCCAGATGTCGATGCCCATCGCCGCATAGACGACCTTGAGTTCGTTCACCATGGCGATGTTCACCGCCCGGAAAATGTTTTCCGTGAGCTTCACCGCCTCGGCCACCCGGCAGGATTCCACCGGCACGAGTGTTTTGATCGCACGGCCATAAACGGCCAGCGCGTGTTTCTGACACTCGGCGGTGAAGCCGCCGACGATCTTCGGGATCACGGCTACATCACTCTGCGGATTGCCGGGATCTTCGCGTTCGGGAGAAAAGGCCAGATGAAAGTCACTGCCGGCCTTGAGGCCCGAGCCAGCTTCCAGCACCTCGCGCAACTCGGTGTCCGTTGTGCCTGGATAGGTGGTGGATTCCAGCACCACGAGCTGTCCGCGCTGCAAATGCGGCGCGATTGCACTGCCCGTGCTCAGCACGTAGGTCAGGTCCGGTTCACGGTGCTTTGCCAGCGGTGTGGGCACACAGATGATGATTGCCTCGCACTCACGCACGCGGGAGAAATCCGTGGTGGCGGAAAAACGTCCCGCCTCACGCTGAGCGCTCACCGATTCTGCTGAAATATGCAGGATGTAGCTCTGCCCGGCCTCCAGTGCGGTGATCTTGCCTGTATCAATGTCAAAACCCAACACGGTACTGCCCGTGCGGGCAAATTGCAGGCTCAGGGGCAGGCCCACGTAGCCCAGGCCGATGATACCGATGATTGGTGACGTCATGTGGAGGAGTCAGGAGAATTCAAGATTTTGGATATGAAGGCAAGGCAGCGGGCATGCGAGAACTTTTTGCCGAAAAGCGGCTTTATTTGTCCCATCAGCATCGCGCCAAGCATAAGATGCCGCCACATGAGTTGCGGCACCACCGGAGCGCCACCGGCAGGCGCTGGCTCATGGCTATTTGGGACGGCTTTTTTCATTGTAGCACTCCCCGCCACCCAAATGAACAATACCCTCTCTAGGCTATACACTGGAAACCTTTGACATGAGAAACTCGACCCCTTTACTACACCAACCTCTTGCATGCAGAGTTCATAAGACCTGAACGATTTTTTATGCCCAATTCCACTTCCACATCTCGCGCCTGGCGCATCGTCCACTCCGAAGCTTCTCTCGGCTGGGGCGGACAGGAGCATCGGGTGATGGCGGAACTGGCCGGTTTCCGCCAGCGCGGCTGTCCTGTCTGGCTGGTGGCTCATCCGCAGAGCCAGATCAGTCTGCGTGCCAAGGCGGCGGGGATCATGACCCGCCCCTGCACCTTTAATCACAGCCTGCTGCCGCTAGAAGTGCTGCGCCAGGCGCTGTGGCTGCGGCGTGAACAGATTCAGATCGTCAACACCCACAGTTCACGCGACGGCTGGCGACTGGGCATGGCCGCACGTCTAGCAAGTGTGCCATTGGTGATCCGCACCCGGCACATTGATGTGCAGGATCGCAGCCCACGCATCAGCAGGCATAAATTCACCACCCTGGCGGATCATGCGTTGACCACGAGCCAGAAAATCACGGATCACATCCGCCGCGCCTTCCATCTGCCGGAAAACCGCGTCACTACCCTGCCCACCGGGATTGATTTGCAGCAGTATCATCCCGACGGCGCCGCTGCGGAACTGACGGTGCGATGCGGGCCGGGTGCGCCGCCGGTGATCGGCATGGTTTCAGTCCTCCGTTCGTGGAAAGGCCACTCGGTGTTTTTTGACGCGGTCCGCGGGATACGCGACTCGGGCCGTGAATTTCAATATGTCGTGGTCGGTGGTGGGGCCCCGGTCGAGAACTATCTCAAGATGGCTCGTCAGTACGCCGTGGACGATTGCGTGCAATTCACCGGTCACCGAGAGGATGTGGCGGACGTGCTGCGCGCGCTTGATGTGCTGTGCATTCCATCCATCAAGCATGAAGGCGTGCCGCAGATCGGTCTTCAAGCACTGGCATGTGGCACGGCGGTGGTTGGCAGCGATTGTGGTGGCATCCCTGAAATCATCCAGGACGGCAGGACCGGGCGCATCTTCCCGTCCGGTGACGCTGCCGCATTCGCCTCACGCATCGTGGAAACCATCGACCAGCACGAGCAGACGCTGCTCATGCGCCACGCCGGACGCCGCCTAGTGGAGCAAGAGCACAGCCTGGATTTTATGTTGGATCGTTTGATGAAACTCTACTCTCGCCATCTCGGCAGTCCCGAAGTATCAGGCATGCTATAACATTTGACTCGAAACGGCTTTATTTCACCGCCTGCACACGCAATGGGAGCAGTGCGAACTTCATGGCTGACTTTTCTTCTCAACGCGCTTGGCGCATCGCCCACTCCGAGGCCTCTCTCGGCTGGGGCGGGCAGGAGCATCGTGTTCTCGCGGAGATCAACGGTTTCCGCCGCCGTGGCAGCACTGTCTGGCTGATCGCCCCGGCAGAAAGCCAGATTTATCAGCGCGCAGATCTGGCGGACGTGTCGGTGCTCGCCCAGCGCTTTGATCAGCGCCTTCTGCTGCCGCTGCATGCGCTCAAACTGGCCTGGTGGCTGCGGCGGCACCGCATTGAGATCGTCAATCCGCACAGCTCGCGTGATGGCTGGATGCTGACCATCGCCGCACGCATCGCCCGTGTGCCGCTCATCATCCGCAGCCGGCATTTTGATGTTCCCATTCCCAACCTCTCCATCAGCAGACTGATGTACAAGGAGTGGAGTCATCACATCATCACCACCAGTCCGAAGATCACCGAAAAGCTGACTGCAACCTTTGACATGCGGCCCGATGAAGTGACCACACTCCCCACCGGGGTCGATCTCGAACGTTTCGGACCGACCGGACCGCGTGCCGTGCTATCGCTGCCAGCACTGCCTGCTGGAACACCACTAATAGGCATGGTGACGGTGATTCGTTTCGCCAAGGGCTGTCAGGTTCTCGCGGAGTCCACCCGCATCCTGCGTGACCAGGGTCTGCGCATTCACTGTGTGATCGTTGGTGACGGCCCCTCCCGGCCATTTGTGGAGGAAACCATCGCCAGACTAGGCGTGCAGGATCAGTTCACCCTCACCGGCCACCGCGAGGATGTGCCCGACATCATGCGAGCGCTCGACCTCGTCGCCATTCCCTCGTTTCACGAAGCCATCCCGCAATCAGGCCTGCAAGCGCTGGCGACGGGCATGCCGGTGGTGGCCAGTGACGTCGGCGGCATTCCCAGCATCATCCGCCACGGTGAAACCGGCCGCCTCGTTCCCATGCAAGACGCCGCCGCGCTCGCCGCCGCCATTCGTGAGACACTGGAGCAGCACAACAAAACTCAGGCCATGTGCGCGGAGGGCAGACGCTTCATTCAACGGGAGCACAGCCTCGAAATCATGCTTGATCGTCTGGACGCCATCTACCGGCGTCATCTGTCGCCGACTTCGCGGTTGTGCGGATGACGATGCGGCGGTTAATGCAGGCCGCTCATCATGTCCAGCACCCCCAAACAACCACCGCTCCTCCTCTCTGACCCGCAGCTCTCCGCCGTGGTAAAGCAGACGATGCGGTCCATGTGGAAATACGTCTTGCCCTACCGTGGCCGCTTCGCCCTGAGCCTGCTGCTGGGCATGCTCAGCGCCGTCTTCAACGGCTTCATGCTCATCGGCTTCCAGCTGATCTTCTCACTGGTGTTGAAAGGCAAGACCCGCACCTTGGGAGAAGGTACCGAGCTGCCGCTGATCGGTGAGATCAATCTCGCCAAAATGTTTGGTCTCGATGCTGACGCTCCCATCGGTTTGGCGGGCGTGATGATCGCATGCTCCTTCATCCCGGTGCTGATCTTTCTGCGCGGCTTTTTTGGCTACCTGTCCAGCTACATGCAGGCGTGGGTGACGAGCAAGGTGGCGTACCAGCTTCGCAACGACGCCTTCCACAGCGTCATGCGCCAGTCTCCCGGTTTTTTCAACTCCGCCAAGACGGGCGAGTTGATGCAAACGGTCACCAGTCAGACTGCTGTGGTGCAGCGCAATGCCATGCAGCTCATCCAGACCTTGGCACAGCGTCCACTCACGATTATTTCCATCCTTGTTGTTCTCTTTGCCCAGGACTGGTTTTTCACTCTCATGTCCCTCGTCGTCTTCCCGCTTTGTCTGGTGCCGATCATCCGTATCGGCAAACGAGTGCGCAAAACCGGCGCACGTGAAGAATACGACTCTCGTGAATTGATGGTAGCCATGCAGGAGTCTTTTGCCGGCATCCGCCTTGTCAAAGCCTATGCCCGCGAAGACCATGCCGAACAACGTTTTGCGCGTACCAACCTCAGTATGACCCAGAATCAGGTGCGCTGGACCAAGGCTATGGAACTCGTCGGCCCCATCGTCGAAACCGTGGCCTCATTCGGCATCGCCGCCGGTTTGGTGTATGCTTGGGATCGCGGTCTGGAGGCAGAAAACTTCTTTCTGCTCGTCATGGCCCTGACGCAGATCTATCCACCGGTGAAGGAGTTGAGCCGCGTGCAGATGATGCTCCAGAAAACCACCGTCGCCGCCGGCATGGTGTTTGAACTGCTCGAACGCAAACCCGACATCGTGGATGCCCCGGATGCCGTGGATGTCGGCCGTGCGCAAGGCGCCGTCACGTTTCAAAATCTCACATTTTCCTATCGCGAAAGCAATGGCGAGCGGAAAAATGTTCCCGCAGTCACTGGCATCGACCTTCAACTCGATCCCGGCAAGTTTTATGCTTTCGTCGGTCCCAGCGGTGCTGGCAAAAGCACGCTCTACTCCTTGCTGCTGCGTTTCTACGATCCCGATGCAGGGGCGGTTCTGCTGGATGGCCGTGACATACGCAGCATCAAGCAAGCCTCGCTGCGTGGAAACATCGGCGTCGTCAGTCAGGACACCTTTCTCTTTCACGACACCGTCCGTGAAAACATTCGTTTCGGCCGCCTAGATGCGACCGAGGCTGAAATCATTGCCGCAGCGAAGAAAGCTCACGCGCATGAGTTCATCGAGCAGATCAGCCATGGCTACGACGCCATCGTCGGTGAAGGCGGTTGCAACCTCTCCGGCGGTCAAAAGCAGCGCGTTTCCATCGCCCGCGCCATTCTGCGCGATGCACCGATCCTGCTGCTGGATGAAGCCACTTCGGCTCTCGATACCGAGAGTGAAAAAATCATCCAAGAGGCCATTCACATCCTCTCGGAAGGCAAGACCGTCGTCGCCATTGCCCACCGCCTCTCTACCGTTCTTGAAGCGGATCAGATCGTCGTCATGGATCATGGTCGGATTCTCGACCGTGGCACGCATGCTGAGTTGCTCGACCGCAATCCGCTCTACCAAAAGCTGTATCACCTTCAGTTCAATTCTGACGAAAGCAATTGATCGCTACCAGCCGTTCTTCAGGTCGCCTTGAGAGACTTGGTGATGATGGTGCGCCCCAGCAGCATGTCGATGCTGTTCATGGCTTGCACCAACGGCTCGTTCGCCTCATCCAGCGTCTTGAAGCGCGTGCGCTCCTTGTGCATGGCCCATGCCCCCAGCAATTTGATGAACGGATACAGCAGCACCAGCTTGGGCATGGCCGAACGCTGCCTGCGGTCGATGTGCGGCGTGACATTCGGGAAACCAGCATCCATCAGCGCATGCGCCACATAAAACCATGACACCGGATTGATGTGACCGCCGGTGGAATACAACGCGCTGTGCTTCACTGGCAGCGGCCCGAACAAATTCCAGAAGCCGAAGAAAAGAAACCGAAGCCTCGAATTTAGATTCAAAATGTTTGGCGTGCTGAGAATGCAAACGCCGCCCGGCTTGAGCACGCGGTGGATTTCACGCACCACGCGGCGAAAGTCCTCCAGATGCTCGATGACCTCCGTGGCGGTGACCACGTCAAAGGTGGCGTCCGCATACGGCAGTGGCTCATGATTCAGGTTCGCGATGTCCACTTTTTGCCCTGGCAGCTTCATGAGCTCATCGGTGTAATCACAGACGCTCGCTGCCACATTCAACTTGTCCTTAACCCGAGAGATCAATGTTCCATGCCCTGCACCAATATCGAGGTGTCTAGTCCATGATTGACACCCGGGCTCGGCGAGAAGGAGTTCCAGAACTTTGATGTGGATGCGGTCGATGCTCATAAAAAGTATGTGTTCTGCATATCGGAATCAGTCAGGACGGGCAAACGAATTTTTCATCTCAGGCACGGCTGCTAAACCTGCGCAGCATGCGCTTGAACATCAGCAATCACACGTCGAAGAAAGAATTCCGCATGATTTCAAGCCTTCCCATCGCCGCCGCCTCTATTCCGCCTCTGTTTGCGCTGCTGGCGCTGATGCTTGTGGGCGTGGTGCTTGTGTCACTATTGCTGCTGCGGCTCCGGCAGTCGATGCTGGCTGGTTACTTCATCTGTGGCGTCGTGATTGCCAATTCCGGCGTGCTCGACCTCCTCGGTGGTGGCGAATCGCATGAGCGTGTCTCGCAGATGGCCGAATTCGGCGTGGTGCTACTCATGTTCACACTCGGTTTGGAGTTCTCGCTCGGCGAACTCCGCTTTTTGCGCCGTCTCGCTTTTGTCGGCGGAGGCTGGCAGATGGTGCTTTGTATTGCGGTGACTGCGGCGGCTTCAGCGTTGATTCATCCTTCTTGGCAGGGCGCGGTCATTTTGTCCGTGGCACTCGCCATGAGTTCCACGGCCGTCAGCTTGAAAAGTTTTCAAGACCTTGGTCTCGAATCGAGTCCCGGTGCGCGCATGGCGCTCGCCGTCGCCATTTTTCAGGATCTGTTCATCATCGTCTTCTTCTTGTTCCTGCCGTTGCTGCTGCCACATGCAGGCGTTGAAACAGCACTGCTGCCGCGCCTTGGCTCACTGGCTCTGCGCGGCGGTGCCTTTGTGCTGCTGGCAGGTGTCGCCGCACGCTGGGTCATTCCCTGGCTGCTCAATGCCGTGACGCACACGCGCAATCGCGAACTGTTCACACTTACCGTCATCGGTTGCTGCGTGGGGCTCGCCTTCATCGGTGGTCTGCTCGGCCTTGGCCTCGCGCTCGGTGCCTTCGTCGCCGGTCTCGCTGTGAGTGAGTCCATCTTCAAGCACCGCATCCTCGCGGACGTGATGCCGCTGAAGGATCTCTTTCTCACGCTCTTTTTCGTGTCCGTAGGCCTCATGATCGACATCAAGGCCGCCGCCGTGCTCTGGCTGCCAATCTGCGGCCTCACCGCCGCGCTCATGCTCGCCAAAGCCGGCCTCATCACCATCATCGCCCGCCGTTTGGGTCTTGCGCATCGTCAGGCGCTCATGGCAGGCATCGGATTGTGCAGTGCCGGCGAGTTCTCACTCGTCCTGCTTCAGCAAGCCGGCAGCGCTCACCTCTGGAGCAACGCCACACAACAAACTGTGCTCGCCGCGAGTGCTCTCTCCATGGGCCTCCTCCCTGCCCTGCTCAAGTTCGGCCAACCACTCGGCGAATGGCTCGTGAAACGCGGCTGGGGCCGTGGCAAACCCGTCAAGGCCGACGCCGGCAGCCTGCGTCAGCGGGTCGCCGGGCTCAAAGATCACGCCATCATCTGCGGACATGGTCCTGTCGGTGAAAAGCTCAACAAGGCCCTGACCGACGCCGGTGTGCGGACGCTGGTGGTCGAGTTGAATGCCGAGACCGTGCGTAGCCTTCAGCGCCAGGGCCAGGCCGTGCTCTTTGCGGACGCCAGCCATGAGGAAACCTGGGAACTCACCAAGTTGAAGAACGCACGCATGGTCGCGCTGACCTTTCCCGATGCCACCGTCAATGCACAGGCACTCGCCATGATCCGCGAGCATCGCCCCGACATCGCCGTGCTCGCCCGGGCGCGTTTCAGTTCCGATGTGGATCGTTTGAAACGTCTCGGCGCTACTCAGGTCGTCAATGACGAGACCGAAGCCAGCCGCGCCATGGAAGACGCCGCGC
>JAYVIO010000299.1:0-9502 GCA_043770175.1 Verrucomicrobiales bacterium
GCGCCGCCCGCAGGACAATGCAGCGCCCAATCGTGATCAGCCGCGACGCGATCAGGCCAATGAGCGCCCTGACAACAATCTGCCACGCACTGAAAACTCACGTGAACCGCAGCGTCGCCCGCAAATGGAGGGGCAGCGTGAAGGAACTCGTGGACCAGTGAATCCGCCACGTGGGGAACAACCACAACGGGATGGTCAGCGTGGCCCGGCCAATCCGCAGCAGGATGGCAATCGCGGTCGTGAAAACACCGTGCGCCCTGAAGGTGATCGTCAACCGCAGGGACAGCCGGATGGTGGTGGGCGTCAGTACAACCAGCCACAGCAGCAGCAGCGTGAGGGCGGTCGCGGTCCGGTGAATCCGCCACGTGATCCGAGTCGTGGCCCCGATCATGCCAATGCAGGACGCTCGGAGAATTTTCGCCAGCCGCAGGGCAATGAGCGCGGTTCAGGTCCGCAAAATCAGGAGCGTGGGCGCTTTGAACCGCAGCAGCAGCGCGGTTCCGGCCCGCAGCATTTTGCGCAGCGTGGTGGTCAGGAATTCCATGCACCGCAGCATGGCTCATTTAATGGTGAAATGCAACGTGGTGGCCCAGGCATGATGGGACGCGGGCCGGAACAGCGTTCCGAAGGCCGCCAGCAGCCGCAGCAGTTCGGCAGTCAGCGGCAGGATGGCAGATTCGATGGTCCGCGTGGTCCTGCGCCGCAGTTTAATCAGCGACGCGGACCGCAGCGGCACCATTTCGGTGGCCCGCGTGGGGGTCAGCATCAGCATCACCATGAAGGCCCGCAGCATTTCGAAAGGAAGCCCATGAACGCACCACAGGATGGCATGCGTGGCGGTGATCGCGGTCCGCAACCGCAAGGTGGTCCAGGCTTTGTGCCACCAATCCAGCGAGGTGGCGATGGTCCACGTGGGCCCCAGCCGCCGATGAATCAAGACCGCAGTCCTGACCAGCAGCCATCCGGCCCACGTGGCGATGAGCGGGGTCGCGAGGGACCGGCACCGTTTCGTGGCGTGTGAGGATGTGTGTGTGAATGAATCAAGCAGGCGGCCTGGGCAACCGGGCCGCTTTTTTCATGCACGGCACGCATTCAGTCACGTCTGCCGGTTGTGTTTGTGGAAACGAACTCCATAATCGCCGCGCACGAAATGCCCCGCATGAGCCAGCTCCCCAAGCCCACCCCAACCTCCCGCTTGCCCGTTCCATCGGCGGCCAAGACTGAGGTGGACCTGCCATGGTGGTCACTGGAGCGTTGGTCGCATCTTTGGACTGGCGAGCCGCCAGTGTCTGCCGCCGCTGCTGCCACCGCGAACACGATGCTGCCGGTGCTCATCGAGGTCTTCGCCGCCTTCAGCAAGCTGGACGGCAACATCGAGGAGGAAGAAGTCGAATCCAGCCTCGGCTACCTGCGCTACGATTATCCTGAGGCGATCTACGCCGACATGCGCCGTCTTTATTTCGAAGCGCTGCAGCAGCCACAGGATCTGACGCAACGTGCCAAAGAACTTAGCCAGAAGCTCACACAGGAGCAGAAAGTCCTGCTCGGCGTGCAGCTCTACCTGCTCATCTCGCGTGCGCAGCAGAATCAGCGGCAAATGGTGGAGTTTTATCTCTTCATGACGAACCTTGGCATCGCCGCCCAGGCCATCGACATCGTTTATCAGCTCAATGCAGGTGACAAACCGCCGGAAGAAGGCTTTTCCACCAAAGGCGGCCAGCCGCTCGACACGCTGCGCATCGGCTCGACGAAAAACTGCGACGTGCTGCTGCGCTCGCTCTCGGCGGACTGCTCGGTAGTGGCGTTCCGCTTTCAAAATCTGGTGCTGCTGAAGAACACCGGCAGCATCTCCATTCTCGTGCGCAGCCGCCGTCAGCCGCCTGGCGAGTTCTCGCGCTTGTATCCAGGCGAGCGGGTGGTGCTGGAGGATGTGACGCTCGATTACAACGACCTGGTCACCTATTTCAACTCGAAGAAGACGCTCTCCGGCACGCAGATCTACCTCACGCTCACGGAGAACGGCAGCGCTGAAATCGCCCCGCAGCGCACACGCGGCACCAATCTGCGGCTCAGTTTCGGTCTCGGCGTCACCGTGGAGGCGTTGCGCACCACGCAGGCGACATTGAACGGCGTCCTGCTCAGCGGTGGCACCATCGTGGAGGCCAGCATCGAGGACAGCATCATCGCACACGGCGAAGTCGAAATCTCGCTGCGTGATTTGCGCGTGCGCGCGCAGGAGTTCGGCGGCCAGTTTCGTCTGGAAGGCAGCCGCAACACCTACCTCGTCTCCAACAAGCCCGAACTGCTCGATGAAGGCGACATCCTGCTCTCCGAAGACACCGATGGTGAGATCCTGCTGCGTATCGAATGCAACTACGCGCAGAAAAATGGCGTGCTGGAGGTGCTGCGCTCGTCACGCCCGCTGTACATCGGCCAGATTCCGGTGCGCGACCGCATCACACTCAACGATGGCGATACGATCACGCTGGGCGAAGGCCAGTTCCTGCGCTGCCACTTTGCCGATCGCATCATCGAGGAAGAGCGCAACACCATCCGTCAGCTTGAAGTGCGTGAACTTACCCACCGCTTCGACGGACGTGACACCGCGCAGGACGGTGTGAGTTTCCTCGCTCGTCGTGGCGAGATGATCTGCGTCATGGGCCCGAGTGGCTGCGGCAAGAGCACACTGCTGCGCATTCTCGGCGGTCAGTTGAAGCCGAAGGCCGGTGAGGTGCTGATGAACGGCTTGCAGTTGTACGACAATCTGCACAACCTCACGCCCTACATCGCCTACATCCCGCAGGAGGATGCCTTTGACCCGCTGCTGAAAGTGCAGGAGAACCTCGATTTCTCCGTCGCGGTGCGCTGTCCGCATTTGAAAACTGAGGAACGCCGCAAACGCGTGGATGCGAAGCTTGCGGAACTTGGACTGGCCGATTTGCGCAATCGTCTGGCCGGCACGCCACAGCAGAAATTCCTCAGCGGTGGCGAACGCAAGCGTCTCAATGCCGGTCTCGACATGATCGGCATCTCGGACGTGTATTTGTTCGACGAACCGACTTCTGGGTTGTCCTCGAAAGACAGCGAGCACGTGCTGGAGATCATCCGCAGTCTTGCGCGCAACAAGATCGTCATCACCTCGATCCATCAGCCGAGTTCACGGCTGCTGGCGATGTTCGACAAGGCGCTGCTGCTCGATAAAGGCGGCAAGCTGGCCTACTTCGGCACACCGAAAGGCATGCTGGAGTATTTTTGGCGCGTCTATCACACCGAGACCGGTCAATCGGGCGATGCCGATGCGCCGCCGCCGGACAATCTGACGCCCGACTTCGTCTTTGATGTGCTCGAAACCCCGCTGCGCGACATCAGTGGCGACATCATCCATGAGCGCAGCGCGGACGGACATCTCGTGGCCGCACGGCGCTTCCCGCCGAACTTCTGGCGCGATTCTTATCAACGCCACCTCATCATGGAGAGCATGGCTAAGCAGCAGACTGCGTCCAGCAGCACCAGCCTCATCGCCCGACCCAAACGCGATGAAAGCCAGAGCTTGAACCGCATCCGCAGCATGCCCAAGCCGCCGAAGCACACCTTCCGCGAGGAGAGCATCCTGTTTGCCACCTTGTTGAAGCGTGCCTTCCTCAGCAAGCTGCGCAACCGCACCAACCTGCTCACCACGCTGCTGGAGGCGCCATTGCTGGCCTATCTGATCTCCAGCGTGCTGAAGTACTCCGAGGAGAAGAACTACACCTTCGCCACCGCCTTCCACATCCCGACGTATTTGTTCATGAGCCTCGTCGTGGCGATGTTCCTGGGCCTCACCAACAGCGCCGATGAAATCATCCGCGACCGCCACACGTTGAGTCGAGAGCGCAATCATAACCTGCGCACGTTTTACTATCTCAGCGGCAAGATCATCTCCCTGTCCACCTTCGCTTTGGTGCAGTGCGTGATCTATTTGATGATCGGCAACTGGGTGCTGGAAATCCGCGACATGTTCATGATCCATCTCTGGTGGATGTTCCTCACCTCGCTCACCGGCGTCTGCCTCGGGCTGTTCATCTCCAGCATCGTCAGTGACAATCGTACGGCGGTGAACGCCATCCCGCTCATCCTCATTCCGCAGATCATCCTGGGCGGTGCACTGATCAAATACGAGGAGATGAACAAGAACCTCGATCTGGTCTATTCCGTGGGTCGCTGGCTCAAAAAAGCCGGCAACGACGAGGACAAGGCCAGCAAGCTCAAAGTGCCCTTCATCTGCCAGTTCATGCCGCTGCGCTGGTCGTATGAAGGCGTCATCATCTCGCAGTCCAAGCTCAATCCGCTCACGCGCAACCAGGACTTCCTCGACGAACGCATTCAGTCACTGCTGCCGCCCTCGGGGGCCGAAATGACCGACCGTCAGCTTCACGAACTCAAACTCACCAAGGAATCGCTCGCCGTTGTCTCCGGCCTCTACGCCGAAAATCCGCGCGAAATCTCCAAACGCCTCGGCTCCATCCGCGACGCCGTGCTCAGCGGCCAGCTTGAAACCCCGATGCTCGACAGCCTGCTGCAGCAGAACGACGGCGTCAGCGCCGAGGAAATCTACGTGAACCGCAAGGTGCTCGATCTCGTCACCAAGGCCGAGATGGAGCGTGAGGACTACCGCAGCAAGGCCAGCCCCAACGTCTTCTTCGGCACCCGCAAAACCTACCTCGGCACCAAGTACAACACCCTTTGGATCAACAGCATCGTCATTCTCTTTACCCTGTCCGTCATCATCACCGCCGTGGAGATCAGTCTGCGACGACAGTTGACGAAGGTTTAATTGGGGGCGGTCAGACTTCTTAACGAGCAAGTTAGGAATCATGCCAAATAGCCAGCCCTCAATGCAGAACGACTAGAACCCTGGCGGGTGCGCTTCGAGTGCGGCCAGATGCCTTTTCCTCCTGCGCGTTGAGCAAACCCACGACGAGTCGGCAAATGGCAGGCAAACCGCATTGTTCAAAGGTTGCTAGGATGGCCGGTCGAAGCGTTCGCTCTTTGAATCGCACATGTTCAGAACGAAAGGACGTTGATTAACCTTTCTTAACCACCTGAACAGCCACCAGAGATCAAGCTCTCTGCATCAAGGCTGGTCAATGCGAATGTCGGGCCATTCTGTGGTGAAATTCCGCACCTCTGGGGCACCGATGGCGGGTGGGGAACAAATCCCCGGTTGAATACCGAGGGAGTATCCGGTTTATTTCCAGTGTTTACAAGCCGTCCTACTCGGCATAAAACATGCTTTGTACGCAGCTTCTCTCGGTCTGACGCGTTGTGCCTGACATTTTTACCCACTTTCTGACTCTCCCGGCCCATGATTGATCTTATCTCCAAAGGCGGACCTCTCGTCTGGCTCCTGATTGGGTGCCTGTGCTTCGCCGGAGCGATCTTTATTGAGCGTCTGGCTTACTTTCATCGTGCGAGCATGAATATTGGCGAGTTTCTGGCCGGGCTGGCCAGTCTGATCCGTCGCAAGAACTTTGCCGAGGCGTTGCAGGAGTGTGTGGCGACGCGTGTGCCTGCTGGTCGGGTGATTCATGCAGCGCTGCTGCGGCATCATGCGCCGCGTGAGCAGCTCAAGGAGATCGTGCAGGAGGCGGGGCAGCTTGAAGTCCCGCGATTGGAGCGCTTCCTCGGCATCTTGAATGCCATCGCGCATGCGGGGCCGCTTATCGGCCTGCTAGGCACCATCATCGGCCTGCTGGACAGTTTCACCAGTCTCTCGTCTGCCAATGGGATTGCGACACCGGCGGATGTGGCGCGTGGAGTATACCAAAGTCTCATCACATCTGCCCTTGGCCTCGTGGTGGCGATTCCGGCGTATCTTTCCTTCGCCTTCCTCAGCGCCCGTGCCCGCTCCTTGATGCATGATCTGGAGCGTGCTGGCATTGAGATTGTGAACCTGATCGAAGATGCCAAGAGCGCGGACAACATCGTCGAATTCCGTCAGGCGGAGGCCGCGCCACCACTGGCGAAGACGCGTTCACGTGGCATGAAAGGCTGACCTTACGCCGCGCATTTTTGGCCGGCCCAACCCCTTCAGCCCGTCGAAATCGCGCCCCATGCAGCAGCAACCATGAAGCTCGAAAGCAACCTGCCCAAGCAAAGCCCCTGGCTGTACACCGCACCGCTGCTGAACACAATTCTGCTGCTGCTGGTGTGCTACCTCTTTAGCAGCGGCTTCGTGGTGCCCTCTGGCGTCAAAGTGGAGCATCCACAGTCGAACTCGCGGCTCACCGGCTTCGACCGCGCGCACATCATCACCGTGCCGGCCGGGATGGACAACGCGCTGTACTTTGATGGTATTCGCACCACCACCGCCGAGCTGCGTGACAAGCTCAAGGCGAACCGGGAAGGCGAGCGCCGCGCCATCATTCACGCTGACAAGCAGGCACCGTTCGGCCGCGTGATCGAAATCGGCAACATTGCGCTCGATCTCGGCTATGAGGTCGCGCATTCCACCGTGCCACCAAAGTCATAAGGTCCATTCACGCCGGCATGCCTTCCAAACCGCACACGCACGAATCGCTAATCTTCGCCTGGGGCGTGCGGGATCATTCGACGTGGCATTTGGTGGTGGCGTTGTTGACGCTGATGGGTGGCATGGCGGGGTTCTTTTTCATCTTCCGCATCGTGCATCCTGTGGCGCAGCGCCTGCCGACCACGCCGCAGCATGTGATCTCGCTGGATCCAGGTGATCCGGCGGCGCTGGCGCTGATTCATCGGGCGCAGGACCGCAGTTTTGCATTGTTGAGCGAGGATGACACCACGCTGCCGTTGGCAAATCCGCTGCTGGCGTTTCGACCTTCGTTTGAAGGGCACCAGATCGAGCTGCGCGAGATGGTGCCTGTCACTGCGGCGATGCCGCAGCCGCGTTTGTTCACCGCCGCGTCCGATGTGCTGCCGCCGGTGCCGCGTCGTGCCACCGGGCCGGTTTTGGCGCCATCTGCCGCCACGCTGCATGCAATCATGAGTCCGGCGCTGGCCAAGCGCGGCCCAGTGAGCGTCGAAATGCCCGGCATCAAGCTCACGCAACCGACGCGGGTGCAGTTTCGTGTCGCCATCGGTTCCGCCGGGCAGATCATCACCGCTTTGCCGCTCAGCAGTGTTGAAGATGCCGAAGTCATGCAGCAACTGCATGCCGCCGTAACGGCGCTGCGCTTTGAGCCTTCTTCTATTCGTCGCGTCGAGTGGGGCGAAATCTCCTTCCGCTGGGAGGTGGCCGCAACGCCATGATTCCCATCCCGCTCGGTGGTTTGATCATCTTTTTCATGGCCGTCGGCGTCACGGCGGTGTGCGTGCTGTGGTTCCACAGCTTTTGGCAGGAACGCAAACGGGAGGTGTATCGCCGTCGGATCGCGATCCAGTGCCGTATCTGCGGCACGGCCTACGCCTGCGAATCCAAGCGCAAGATCGCCGTCACGATCTGTCCTGTGTGTCGCACGCCGAACGAACGCAACAAGCTGCAGCAGATTTAAGCCGCCGCGTGGATCAGGCTTGCTTTCTGACCGGAAAATCGACGACATTGGCCCATCTCAATGTCTTCTCGCGTCTCTCATACCTCCGCCGATGCCATGCTGCCCGCCGCCACAGCTCAACATGCCGCCGAGCAGATCGAAGCCATCATTCAGCGTGTGTCGCAGATCATCCTGGGCAAGGAGGATGTCGTGCGCCTTGCGGTGACATGCCTGCTCGCCCGTGGGCATCTGCTGTTTGAGGATCAGCCCGGTGTCGGCAAGACGATGCTATCCCAATCGCTCGCGCAGGCTTTAGGACTCGGGTTCCGCCGCGTGCAGTTCACCAGCGATCTGCTGCCAGCCGACATTCTTGGTGCCTCGGTGTATGATCGTGACACCGCCGCGTTTCATTTTCATCGTGGCCCGATCTTCACGCAGGTGCTGCTGGCGGATGAAATCAATCGCGCCACGCCGAAGACACAGTCCGCACTGCTCGAAGCGATGGAGGAAGGCCGGGTGACCGCCGATGGCGCCACGCATCCGCTGCCGGAGCCGTTTTTCGTCATCGCCACGCAGAATCCATCGTCGCAAGTTGGCACCTTCATGCTGCCGGAATCGCAGTTGGATCGCTTCTTGATGCGTCTGGCGCTCGGCGTGCCGGATCGCACGGCTGAACGCAGATTGTTGGAAGGGCAGGAGCGGCGTGAGTTGCTGCGAGCGATGCAGCCCGCGATGTCGCTCATCGAATTGCAGCAGTTACAGACGTGGACGCGTGCTGTGTATGCATCACCGGCCTTGCTCGATTATTTGCAGGATCTGCTGGCTGCCAGCCGCGTGCATGGCCGCGGCCTGTCACCGCGTGCCGGTCTGGCGGTGCTGGCCGCAGCGCGAGCGTGGGCCTTGCTCAGTGGACGTGCGATGGTGCTGCCCGAGGACATCCAAGCCGTTGGACTCGCCGTCATGGGGCACCGCTTGGAACATGCCGCCGATGGCATGACCGGTCCCGAACTGGCGCGACAATTGATCGCCGAAACACCCGTGCCTTGATGCGATGAAAGTGCGCGTGCGCTGGAACCGACACACGCTGGCGCTGCTGGCCATCGTCGCGGGCATGTGGTATGCGGCCGAGGCGCAGTCGAACGGGGCTGCGCATCTGATCGCACTGCTCACTGGTGCGATGGGTGCGCTGTCATGGCTGCATGCGCGGTCGAATCTGCGCGGCTTGAGCCTGCGTCTTGTTGGTGCCAGACCTGCCGCACAGGATGAAACCACCCGCATTCCGGTAGAACTGCGTGCCACAGGTGCGATTTCACCCTGCGGGCTGGAAGTGCTCGTCATCGGGGCGAAGACATCCGTGTTCGTTGAGCGTGTAGCGTCGGGAAGCGCAGTGTTTGTCGATCTCCCACCGCCAGCACAGCATGCAG
This sequence comes from Verrucomicrobiales bacterium, assembly GCA_043770175.1. Lineage (GTDB taxonomy): Bacteria > Verrucomicrobiota > Verrucomicrobiia > Verrucomicrobiales > Verrucomicrobiaceae > Prosthecobacter. The sequence goes on from JAYVIO010000299.1 coordinate 8,912, forward strand.
GCGGAGCGTTGCGATTGCTGGTGCGCAGCGTGTATCCGCTGGGCTTGTTCACCGCCGAGAGCGTGTTGGAAACCACATGGGTGCGTCGCGTGCATCCGCGTCCGTCGGGTGATCTGCCACTGCCTGCGCCGGATCATTCACTGCAAGGCGATGCTGCCGTCGTTGCCACCGCGCGGGCGCAAAACAGCGGCGGTGATGATTTTGCAGGCCTGCGCGAATGGCGTGCGGGCGATTCACCGCGTCACATCGACTGGCGGGCGATGGCACGCGGCGGCGCGCTGATGGTCAAATCATGGAGCGCGAGCGCCCACGGCGTCGTGGTGCTCGATTGGCATGCCATGACTCTCGAAGAACCGGCACGCGCTGGTCAGATCGCCCGCTGGATGGAGACCTGCGAGGTCGAAGGCATGCCGTATGAGCTGCGTCTGCCGCAGGTCACGATCCGCGCCGGTCTCGGTCCTGCGCATCTGCGGCGCTGTCTCGATGCACTGGCCTTGCAATCGTCCTCCGCTGTCAAAGCCACGGCTTCGAGTGAGTTGAAGGCAGCGCAGGGGACCAGTGCCATCAGCTTTGAGCAATCCACGCATCTGC
>JAYVIO010000300.1:0-3387 GCA_043770175.1 Verrucomicrobiales bacterium
TACCTGCGCGCATCTCTTCGCTGCCGACACCCAACGTCTCAGCGACGGCTGGGAGCATTATCAAGGGACGCTGGGTAGCCCTTGGGAAGTCTGGCGTGGGGATGCAGCGAGTGACAATGTCGCGTGGTCAAAGGTGACGCTGCCGCATTGCTTCAATGGGCGTGATGCCGTGGATCCTGATGTGCGTTACTACCAGGGGCCGGGGTGGTATCGGACGAAGCTCAAGATCGCGAATCCGTATCCGAATGGGCGCACGCTGCTGCACTTTGATGGCGCGGGGCAGAAGGCGCAGGTCTTTGTTTACACGGAGAAGATCGGCGAGCACGTCGGCGGCTACGATGAGTGGACGGTGGACATCACGGACGCGGCGGTGAAGGCGATGAAGAACGAAGCATTCAAAGGCGAGATGCCCATCGCCGTGATGTGCGACAACTCACGCGATGCGGAGAGCATCCCAAGTGACCTCAGCGACTTCAACCGCTACGGCGGGCTGTATCGGCATGTGAGCTTGATTTATGTGCCTGCGGTGTCGGTCGGGCGTGTGCATGTGGAGGCGAAGCCGGAAGGCGTAAAGCTGCGGGCGCGGCTCTACAATCCTTCGTCGCTCAAAGACGAGGTCGAACTCCATGTCGAATTGCGGGATGCGCAGGACAAGGTGGTGCACACGGCGAAGAAGAAGCTCGCAGCGTGGTCGGGTGAGAAGGAGATCGACGCGTTCACCATCGAGAAGCCAGAGCTGTGGTCGCCGAAGACGCCGAGTTTGTATCGCTGCGTGGTGACAGTGGGCGAGCAAACGATCACCGAACGCTTCGGCATCCGCAGCACTGAATGGGTGGCCAACGGACCGTTCAAGCTCAATGGCGAGCGTTTGCTGCTCAAGGGCACGCATTACCATGAAGACCACGCCGGAGTCGCAGCAGCGGTGCCGGACGATGTCGTGCGCAAGACGCTGACGATGATCAAAGACATGGGCGCGAACTTTGTCCGCCTGGGACACTATCAGCAGGCACCGCTGGTGCTTGATCTCTGCGATGAACTCGGACTGCTCGTGTGGGAGGAGGTTCCTTGGTGTCGTGGTGGTGTCGGCGGCGCGGCGTATCAGCAGCAGGCGAAGGACATGCTGCTTGCGTTGATCGACCAGCATCGAAATCACCCATCGATCATCATGTGGGGCATGGGGAATGAGAACGATTGGCCGGGTGACTTCGAGGTGTTCGACAAGGACAAGATTCGCGGGCTGATGAAGGAGCTGAACGACCTCTCTCACGAGCTGGACCCCTCACGCCCCACTTGCATCCGCCGCTGCGACTTCTGCAAAGACATCGTGGACATCTACTCGCCCAGCATCTGGGCAGGCTGGTATTCCGGGCGCTACACCGAATACAAAGCTGCTGCGGAGAAGGCGCTCAAAGACACGCCGCACTTCTTCCACGCCGAGTGGGGCGGCGACAGTCATGCGCATCGCTTCTCCGAAGAACCCGAGAAGATGGTGGCCAAAGTTGAGACCGGCAAAGGCACCGCCGAGAAGGGTAAGGCCTACAAGGGCACTGGCGGCAAGGTGCGCATGTCGAAGGATGGAGATTGGTCCGAGAGCTACATGTGCAATCTTTTCGACTGGCATCTCAAAGAACAAGAAGACATGCCCTGGCTCACCGGCAGTGCGGCGTGGATCTTCAAAGACTTCGCCACACCATTGCGTCCCGAGAACCCCGTGCCACGGGTGAATCAGAAGGGCGTCGTCGAGCGCGACGGCACGCCGAAGGAGACGTATTACATCTTTCAGAGCTACTGGTCGGAGAAGCCGATGATCCACATCTTCGGCCACGGCTGGCCCGTGCGGTGGGGCGATGCGGGCGAGGAGAAGGAAGTGCGCGTTTATTCCAACTGCGCCGAGGTCGAGCTGTTCGTGAACGGCAAATCAGTCGGCGTGAAGCAGCGCAAAGTCAGCGACTATCCGGCTGCGGGCCTACATTGGAACGTAAAGCTCAACGAGGGCGAGAACCAACTCCGTGCGGTGGGCAAGGGCGTCAGTGATGAACTCACCGTCGGCTATCAAACCAAGAAGTGGAGCAAGCCCGCCAAGCTCAAGCTGGAGGAGATTGCGCAGAAAGACGGCATCGCGACGATGGAAGTGCGGATGCTCGATACCAACGATGTCCCCTGCCTCGACTGCTCCAACATCGTGCGCTTCGGCTTAGCTGGCGATGGTCGTTTGATCGACAACCTCGGAACTTCGACCGGATCGCGCACGGTGCAGCTCTACAACGGTCGCGCCACGATCCAGTGCGAGATCACCAACTACAAAGTCTGTGTCTCCGTTTCAGCCGAAGGCCGCAAGCCGCAGTTCAAATACGTCATTGATACCCGGGCAGCGGCCACAGGCACCGAAAAGCCAAAAACAACCGCCAAATCGACCCCCGAGGCTAAATCGCCGACTCCGAAGCTCACGCTCGATGTCGCTGCTATCGACAAAGACCGCATCCTGAAAGCCGCGAGCGCCGCCTTGAATCAAAAGCCCGTCACCATCACAACCTTCCCCGCGAAGCTCAGCGAAGGCGGCCCCAACGACTTCTATTCCAACGGCGACTACTGGTGGCCTGATCCATCGAAGCCCAACGGCCTGCCTTACATCAAGCGCGATGGCGAAACCAACCCCGAGAACTTCTCCCAGCATCGCATGGTCGTGAAGACCCTGCGCGACTCCGTCGCAGCGCTTGCTGCTGCTTACAAAATCACCGGCGACGACAAGTATGTCACCAAAGCTGCCGAGCTACTTCAAGTCTTCTTCCTCGACGCAAAGGCCAGGATGAACCCCAGCCTCAATTTCGCCCAAGCAGTGCCCGGCGTGTCACCCGGACGCGGCATCGGCATCATCGACACACTGCACATCATCGAGATCCCCGCCGCCGTGAAAGCCATGGAGAGATCCAAATCCTTCCCCGCCGAGATGGCCAAGGATCTCCGCCAATGGTTCCGAGAACTCGCCGAGTGGATGACCACCAGCAAGAACGGCAACGAGGAAGCCAACGCGAAAAACAACCACGCCGTCGCCTTCCATCTTCAACTCGCCGTGTTTGCCGACTTCATCGGCGACGATGCCAAGCTTGCGCTCTGTCGGCAGCAATTTAAAGACGTCTTCGTGACGAAGCAAATGGCCGACGACGGCAGCTTCCCCCTCGAACTCGCCCGCACAAAGCCCTACGGCTACTCGATCTTCCAACTCGATAACATGACCCTGCTCTGCCACGTTCTCAGCACGCCCGAAGACAGCCTGTGGGCCTTTGAAACCAAGGACGGCAAGAGCATCGCCAAAGCCATCGCGTATCTGTATCCCTTCCTCGCCGACAAATCGAAGTGGAAGCTCCCACCCGACGTCAACGCCTGGGA
>JAYVIO010000301.1:0-9485 GCA_043770175.1 Verrucomicrobiales bacterium
ATCACCAACGAACTCCTCGAAATCACCACCGCCAAGATGGCCCTCGAATAGCCCCATCTGCCATCTCCCCTTCCCAATCTCCCATTCTTATGAGCAACATCGGCAAAATCGTTCAAGTCATTGGTCCCGTGGTGGACGTGGATTTCTCCGCCACTGGCAATCTCCCGGCCATCTACAATGCGCTGGAGATCAACTATGAGCAGGGCGGCAAGCCCATCCGCCTCATCTGCGAAGTACAGAGCCATCTTGGCGACGGCTGGGTTCGCTCCATCGCCATGATTTCCACCGACGGCCTCAAGCGCGGCATGGACGTCACCGACACCGGCGGCCCGATCACAGTGCCCGTCGGCGAAGAAGTCCTTGGACGTATCTTCAACGTCACCGGCGACGCCGTGGATGACCAGCCCTCCCCGAAGACCGAGAAGCGTTACGGCATTCATCGCAAGGCCCCCGCCCTCACCGACCAGAACCCTTCCGCCCAGATCCTTGAGACCGGCATCAAAGTGATCGACCTCATCTGCCCCTTCACCAAGGGTGGTAAAGTCGGTGCCTTCGGTGGTGCTGGCGTCGGCAAGACCGTCGTCATCATGGAACTCATCAACAACATCGCCAAAGGCCACGGTGGTTTCTCCGTGTTCGCCGGTGTGGGTGAGCGTACTCGTGAAGGCAATGACCTTTACTGGGAAATGATCGAGTCCGGCGTTATCGCCACCGAGAAAGACGAAAAAGGCCATCCGAAGAAGGACGACAAGGGCCGCCCGGTCCTCGCCCCCGGTTCCAAAGTGGCCCTTGTTTATGGCCAGATGAACGAGCCTCCAGGTGCCCGTCTCCGCGTCGCCCTCTCCGCCCTCTCCATGGCCGAGTACTTCCGCGATGAGAAGAACCAGGACGTGCTCTTCTTCGTCGATAACGTCTTCCGTTTCTCCCAGGCCGGTTCCGAAGTGTCCGCGCTCCTTGGACGTACGCCTTCCGCCGTGGGTTACCAGCCCACCCTCGCCGCTGAAATGGGTCAGATGCAGGAGCGAATCACCTCCACCAAGACCGGTTCCATCACGTCTTTCCAGGCCGTCTATGTGCCTGCCGATGACTTGACCGACCCTGCTCCGGCCAACACCTTCGCCCACCTTGACTCCACCGTCGTGCTTGAGCGTTCCCTCGCCGAGCTGGGCATCTACCCTGCGGTGGATCCCCTTTCCTCCGTGTCGAAGGCCCTCGCCCCCGACATCGTCGGTGAAGAGCACTACCGCGTCGCCCGTGGCGTCCAGCGCGTCCTTCAGCGCTACAAAGACCTTCAGGACATCATCGCCATTCTCGGCATGGACGAACTCAGCGAAGAAGACAAGCTCACCGTCTTCCGTGCTCGTAAGCTCCAGCGCTTCCTCTCCCAGCCCTTCACCGTTGCTGAAATCTTCACCGGCACCCCCGGCGAATACGTCAAAGTGAGCGACACCATCAAAGGCTTCGCTGAAATCCTTGATGGCAAGCACGACAATGTCCCTGAAGCAAACTTCTACATGAAGGGCGGCATCGACTCCGTGAAGAAAGACTGATCAGACAAGTGCTGAAGTGCTCAGTTCTCAGTGCTCAGTCCCGAGCCACTAGATTTCAACTGAGCACTAAGCACTGAGCACTTTTCCCCGCCTCGCCCATGCCTCTTAAATTGGAAATCGTCACCCCCGAAGCCCGCATCTACTCCGATGACGTGGATACCGTCGTGCTGCCGGGTTACGAAGGCGAAATGGGCGTCCTCCCCGCACACGCCAACCTCGTGACCACCTTGCTCCCCGGTGAACTGCGCATCACGAAGAACGGCAAGACCATCGAAATGGCCGTTGGCGAAGGTTTGGTCGAAGTCACCGGCTCCGTCACCCGCATCCTCACCGATGTGGCCATCGACGCCGACAAGATCGACGAAAAAGCCGCCGAAGAAGCCATCGCGCGCGCTCACAAGGCGCTCAGCGAACTCAAGCCCGGCGAGCATCAGGAAGAAGTCGCCGCTGCCATGGCCGCCATCCAGCGCGCCACCGCCCACCTCAGCATCAAGCGCAAGCGCAGGACGGTCTAAGGAGCGCGAGTGTGTCGCAGACCACTCGCCACTTTGTGCCTGCTGTCCACGCGAATTCATTTACGGACAGACCGCTGGTGTTTTAGTTTCCGACAGGAAAGTCAGGCGAGTTAAAAACTCGCGCTCCATCCCGCGCATTTCCGTCGCTTGCATTCCCGCCGTGCCTGCTAGACTCGGCATCCCGCCGACATTCGGCATTCGCCCGCCTGCATCGCTGTTGTGAAGCATTGCGGACAAGTCATTCTGATTTCATCATTTCCCCCCTCATGTCCCACAAAGTCCTCATCATCGGAGCCGGCGGCGTCGGCCGCGTCGTCGTTCATAAATGCGCCCAGCTTCCCGACGTCTTCGGCGAGATCATGCTGGCCTCCCGCACCAAGTCGAAATGCGACAGCATCGCCGCTGAACTCAAGCGCCCGATTCAAACCGCCGCCGTCGATGCCGACAACGTCCCCGAACTCGTCAAACTCCTCAAGAGCTACAAGCCCGAGGTCGTCATCAACGTCGCCCTGCCTTACCAGGATCTCACCATCATGGACGCCTGCCTTGAAGCCGGGGTGCATTACATTGACACCGCCAACTACGAGCCGCGTGACGTCGCCAAGTTCGAGTATCACTGGCAGTGGGCCTATCAGGACAAGTTCAAGAAGGCCGGCCTCACCGCGCTGCTCGGCTGCGGCTTCGATCCCGGCGTCACAAATGTGTACACCGCCTACGCGTTGAAGCACCACTTCAGCAAGATCGACACCCTCGACATCCTCGACTGCAATGCCGGCGACCACGGCAAAGCCTTCGCCACCAACTTCAATCCCGAGATCAACCTGCGCGAAGTCACCGCCAACGGCCGCTACTGGGAAAACGGCAAGTGGATCGAAACCAAGCCGCTCGAAATCAAGCGCAGCTTCCCCTTCCCCGACGGCATCGGCCTGAAGAACATCTACTGCCTCTATCACGAGGAACTGGAGTCATTGACCAAGCACATCCCCATGCGCCGCGCCCGCTTCTGGATGACCTTTGGCGACGCCTACATCAAGCACATGGAAGTCCTCGTGAACGTCGGCATGACCGGCATCCATCCCGTCAAACACAAAGGCGTGGACATCATCCCCATCGAGTTCTTGAAGACCCTCCTGCCCGAACCCGGCAGCCTTGGCCCCGACACCAAAGGCAAGACCTGCATCGGCAACTGGATCGAGGGCACCGGCAAGGACGGCCAGCCACTGCGCTACTACGTGTACAACATCTGCGACCATCAAGAGTGCTACCGGGAGACCAACAGCCAGGGCGTCAGCTACACCACCGGCGTCCCAGCCATGATCGCCGCCCGCCAGCTCCTCACCAATCCCGCCGAATATCGTCAACCCGGCGTTTGGAATGTCGAACAGCTCAATCCCGACCCCTTCATGGCCGACCTCAACGCCTACGGCCTCCCTTGGCTCGAAACGTGGCCCACCGAGAAGATGCCGGGCGAGTGAGGCACGGCTCTATTTCACCGGCTGTTGCTTCAGCGAGGCCTCGATGTTCCTGCGTAGATTCTCATAAACCGGTGTGTCCGTATGCTCTGCGCCAAAAATTTTAATTTGGAGTTCCTCAGCTCGTTTGGCGAACTCCAGCGCCTCTTGGAGCTTCCCCAAGTCATCAAGGCAGCTCGCGAGATTAAAACAGTGAATCAACGTCTCGGGATCATCCGCGCCCAGGAGTTGTTCGCGCTTCTTCCATAGCTCGCGGATCGATTGCTCATCCACAGCAAGCTTGGCCATTCGACGGCGCAGTTCCCCACATTTTTCTTGCCATACCATGGTGTAAGCATCGTCCTTCCCCATCACGCGCTGCAAGATCTCCAGCACGATTGCGCATTCTGCCTCTGCATCCGCACATCTGCCATATTGTTCAAGAAAGGAGGCCAGCGCTTCGCGGTTGGACATGATCTCGGGATGCTCAGGGACCAGGTAGCGCTCCTGTAGCGCAATCAAGTCCCGGCAAGATTTCACAAAATCAACACCTTGATGCCCGTAGCGAGACATCCGCACCACCTCGGTCAATCGCGCGATCTCAGCCATGTCCTCCGGCGTCGGCTCGGGCATTTCTTCGACCTGCACCGGCTTCACATGCACCTGTCGGTAAGCCACGATGGCTCCGCCGACTCCGATCAAGATCAGAGCGTGGATCAGAAGCGTTCGTGAAAGCGTGAGCTGCATGACCAAAGGCAGCGTGATCGTCCGCCCATGGCGTTGCAAGACCAAAATCAGCGCATCAAGGAGGTCAGGCCTCCGGCCTGACAGCGGACCGGCGCTTCCAGCCTTTTAATCGTTCGAGAAAAGGCGGGACGCCTCAATCCATGGACAGCCTGGAAGGCTAACCTCCACCGCCTTCACTTTTTGGCACGCTTGAGCACGCTGGGCTCGGACCAGTTCCAGAACTGGGGTTCGAGGAGCTTGGTGTAGTTGGCGGGAACGGTGTCAAGGTGGTTCTGAGGGTCATTTTTGACGCGCTTGGTGGTGCCCTGGAGTTGACCGGCTTTGATGGCGGCTTCGACGGAGATGTCATTGATCATCCAGAGGAGCAGCGCGCCCTTTTCAGACTCGCGCATGAGGTGGATCTGCGTAGCCGAGGGCGCGGCGTCCTTGTCGCGGAGGAGTGCGAAGCAGAGCTTGACCTGGTTGTCGGCGGAGGCGCTGCGCAGTTTGAAGTCGATGGGCTCGCCCTTTTTGTTGCCGGGTTCGGTCATGCGGAGGATGCCCTGCGCGGCGTCAACGATGCTGAACTGGATGATGTCATCGTCATCCAAGGGCTGCCAGGTGCCGTTCCAGTCGGCGGCTTTCAAGGCGAGGGGCTTGAGGCCGAAGTCGTCGTTGACGGTGGTTTCGGGGCAGGCGGTTAGGACGCAACCGAGCAGCAGACATGCGCAGAGACGCAGGAGGATTTTCATCGCGGTGGTGCGGGTGGCGGGGTGGCGGGCGCGAGTTGATCGCGCAAACCGCCAGCGCCGGGCGGCAGCGAAAGGGAAACACCGGGTGCGGCAGGAGGCGTGGTGTCTGCGGGAGGTGGCGTGACGGGTATGGCCTTGGGCACCGGCGGTTCTTCGGGCACAGGGATGGCTTTGGCGATGTTCACGAGCGGGGCGGGATGTGGCAGCGCCGCCGCACGTTTTTTCTGCCACAGGGCATGTCCGGAGAGATGTGCGCAGAAGGCGCCGATGACCATGGAGCCGCTGAGGAAGACGGCGGCCTTCAGCCACATGGGCACGTCGGCTTGCATCATGAGATGCTCGGGCAGCGTAGGCGGTGCGCTGGCGGCAGCGCGGGCCCAGTCGGGCGCGTCGGGCGGCGAGGGTTCGCCACCGGAGTTGCGGAAGAGCAGCTCGGCGAAGCCGATGGTGGGCTTGTCGCCGGAAGGAGCACCGCCGCTGGTGAGAGCGACGCTCGCATGCGCTGGATTTGCAGCGAGCGAGCCGGAAAATTCGCGCCGCATGGCGGTTTTGCTGACGGGAACGGTTTTAGGACGCGGATTCAAGCCATAGTCCACCGCAGGTTCGGTGCCGCCACCCGCACGCACAGGCTCGCTGGGTTTGACGAGATCGTAATGCTGGATGATGCGGGCGTAACGGCCGAGGAAATCACTGCGCTGGCCGGGCTTGGATTCGGCGATCTTGGCAATCTCGTCATCGAGCAGGCGGGCGACGGTTTCACGCTCGCGGGCGCCGCCCTGGGGCTCGGAGAAAAAGCCGACGGGAGATTCGAGGCCGAGCAGGAATTTGCACAAGGCGGCGAGCCAACCGGCATGCCAAGCGGTGCTGCTGCTGCCACGGGCCGGGGGCAGCAGCACGGCGGGATCAGTGCCGCGCCCGGCCATGGAAGCGAGCGTGGGGTGGGCACGCACGATGATGTTGAAAGCGGGCCATTCGTTGAGCTTGGAGACGAGCAGCTTGGTGCTGCGCGAGTCTTCACGAGCGAAGCCGGTGAGAAGAAAGATGTCTTCCAAACGCAGCTTCGTGGCGGGGAGCGTGGAGTGGTCGAGCTGGGTGAGCGCGGTGTCGAGGCCGGCGAGCACAAGGTAGGCTTCCTGCACGTCGAGGCAGCGGCGTTCGCGCATGAGTTCGGCGAGACTGAGGCCTTCAACAATTTCCTCCGCGAGGCAGGTGAGGTCTTCGCCCTCGTTGACGAGTGCGAGCGTGATGAGAGCGGAGTTGTCGCGCTGCTTGGTGATCTTGAAGGCGGACTCGTCGATGTCCTTTACGCGTGCATGCGAGATGCGCGACGGCGGCACCTGCTCGATGAGCACGGCGCGGCCGGTCTTCGTGAGCGTGCCGCGCATGCTGTAGGGATTCGCCATGTCGAGGCGCTGGCTTTGAATGCGCACGAGATTGACGAGGCCGCGCGCGACATCTTGATAACTGGCGAGCAACGGCGCGAGCAAGGCGCGCGGTTTGTGTACGGTGGGGATTTCGCCGGAAAGCTGTTCAGGCGCGAGCTTCTGCAAGGTGGTGCGCAGCTCCCGCATGGCGGCAATGACGCCGACTCCGGCGCTGGACAAACAAGCTCCGAGCAGCTCGGCGAAATCGGCAGAAGGCAGTGCATGATCCAGCATGGTGGGGCCGCCGCCCCCCTGCTCGACGAGGAAGGTGCGCAGAAACTTGGCCTGCTTCTCGAAACTCGTCTTCAACGCGCGCTTCTTGCTGGCGCTGTTTTCGAGGACGCGGAAGTCCGCCGCGAACACCTGCACGGCCTGCGGCGCCGTTTGCACGACGCGGAAACTGTCGAGCGGTGATTCGGTGAGATATTCGCCACGCTCGGCGACAGCGACGGCGGTTTCGAGCGCACGACTGGCGATCATGATCGCAAGCCAGCCCGGAATGTCCTGCTGGCGTGTGAGATAGCCACGCAGCGCCTCACCGTCGATGTTGCTGGTGATGTAAAAAGGATTCCCTTCGTCCTCACCGCACTCAATCATGCGTGCAAGCGCCGGATGGCCGCGCTTTTGCAGCGCTTTGCACGACTCCTCGAAGGACGCGCGATTCGACAGCGGCTCCAGCAGCACATGGCAGTGGACGTATTCGAGCTGCTGGTGGTCAAAGGCCAGCACGGCCACCTGCTCGGCATTGCGGACCAGCTCGACGTTGTTGCCGTCGGCGTCCTGAACGATTTGATAATGCCTGAATAGACTCGGCTCCGACATGGGGGGCGCTAGGGGAGAAGGATGCAGCGACTATCCTGCCACGCGGCGGATGTTCAAGCCAGCGTTTCCTCGTCAGAGCAACGAAATCGCACCGCTCACGTCGGCGGCTTCCATGCAGCGATGGCATCGGGCGTTCTGGCTTTCATACCAAGACGCTGGGTGGTGAATTCATCGGGCAGCAGGATCTCGGTGGCGGAACCGAAACTGAGGGCGCCGATGAAATGCGTTTCGGTTCGCTCGGCTGATTCCGCGAGCCACGCGAACGCAAGATGATAGAGATTGAGGAAGGCATCGACATACGGAGCGATGCATTCGGAGGCGTTGGAAGCCATTTTCAAGCCGATGGCACGCATGCTGGCCGCATCCAGCGAAGTCATCGAAACACTGGGCATTTCCGGCAGCGGCACGGGCTGCAGGTGCTGATTCAAGGAAATGGTTTTGCCGTTTGCGGTAAAGGGATAGGGCGCGCCATCCATCGTGGCCACGATCTGGCGCACGAGGTTGAGCATTTTGGGAACGACGGACTGCAGCGCGGTGAGGAAGGCGCTGGGATCATCGACATTGGCAAACTTCGCGCCGAGGGTCTGAAAGGCGAAGAACGTGGTGAGCAGTTCGCGGAACGATGGCAGGGCTCCGGCCATCGCTTCGTAAATCGTAACCCAGGCAGGCATGTCTCCCCGGCGGTTGCGCAGCCAGTCGTTGAGATCGGCGAGATCGCTCCACCACAGCATGCCAAGAGCGGCGGCGAAGCGGCTTTCCAAAATGCGTTCGCGCTCCTGCAGCGGCCCCTCCATGTGCTCCATGACCATGCGCTGGCGCGCGGCTTCGGCACGCAAGGCACCAGGGCTGGCGTCTTCCGTGCCGAACTGCATGCGGGACACGGTGAACCCCGCGAGGCTGAGAGTAGCGGCGGCTTCGAGATCGCGCCGCCGCTGCCAGGCCTGATTCCATTCCTGCAGAACCACTTTGAACTGCGGCCCCCAGGCGACGATCTCCTCGCGCACGCGCTGGATTTCGCGCTGCAACTCGGCGCGGGCGGTGGAGCTCGCCGGCGTGCTGCCGAGACCGCACATGGCACGCTCAGGATGCGCGAGTCCGCCGAAGTAACGGCGAATGACGACCAGCGCCTCCTCCTCGCGACGATTTTGATGAATGACCTCCTCATCGGCGACCATACGATGCTCGTGCAGACTTAAGCCAAGATCGTGCTGGTAGTAGAAATAGGTCACCTGGCGCGAGAGATCGACGAACTGCCGCATCACTGACGCCGCAGGCTGCAAATGCGAGAGATAGGCGACGATCTCAGCGCCCTTGGCCGGCTTGCCTTCAGCGGTCGGCTCCGCGCGTGCCGCACCGCCTTCGGCACGCACGGAAGCACGCGCCTTGGCCGTCGTGGCAACATGACGTGCCATGAGCAGCGACAGATTTTCCGGCAGGCGATGCTGAATCACACCGCGTTGGATTTCCTGCTCAGCAGCTTTCCAAGCAGTGGCAAGAAACGACAACTTGCGCTGCATGCGGTCATACATGTCCGCGCCGATGACGTTGGCTCCGCAACGCTCCGCCGAACGCGTGATGACCCAGAGCGTCACCGAGCTGGCGGCGCGTGAGGCGAGCGCAAATACCATGAAGGGAATCTTGGCCGCCCACATCCAGCCACGCATGATTGTGCGCCGGAGCTTGCGCCAGCTCGATTCTTTTTTTGGCGCTTCACGCAGATGCATCTCCCACGCATCGCGCTCCATCACCGCACGGAAGAACCAGGCATTCGTCTCACGCACGGCATGCACAAAGATGGTGCTGAGACCGCCGGCATTGTGACTGAGTTCATGTGCCAGCAGGCCGCTGAGCTCGCGTGCGGTGATGACGGAAACCACCGGCAGGCCGAGGTGCAGCATGGTTTGACCCGTGAGGATGCCAGTCAGCCCGCCGAGCATCGAACTACGCATAGAGATCGTCGTATCCAGCCACACCTGTCTGGGCGGCTGAGCACGCAGATGCCAGCACAACAGGTGGATGAGTTCAAAGAGCTGCGGCTGCGTGCCGGCGGTGATTTGAATCGCCACCTTGGCGTGTTTCGGTCGTGGCCGCAGCGGTCGCAGCATGAACACCCAGGTGATGCCCATGAAAACAAACTTCAACAATTCCGGGATCATGCGCCACTGGAACATCCCTACCCGCGCCATGCTGCCGGTGATGAGATACACCTGCCAGCACATCCACACGAACACTCCCGCCACCAGCA
>JAYVIO010000302.1:0-27534 GCA_043770175.1 Verrucomicrobiales bacterium
GGGCGCGGCGTTTCGGGCCGACGGCCAAGCAACACATCACGCAGCACGGCTTCATCCGGCGAGCGGGCGTTGAGGCTGTAAGCGCCCGGCAGGTCGATGAGCCGCAGTTTTTTGCCGTGCTGGCTGTAGCACTCACCGATCTTCTTTTCGACGGTGACGCCGGGGTAATTGGCGACTTTTTGCTTCAAACCCGTGAGCAGATTGAAGATCGTGGTCTTCCCCGAGTTCGGGTTGCCCACGATGGCTATGAGAGGTGTCTCGGCAGCGGCGGCACTCATGCAGCGGAGATGGCGATGAAGGCCGCCTCGTGGTTGCGCATGGAAAGATGGGAGCCGCGCACGCAAATCTCGATCGGCTCACCCAGCGGCGCACGGCGTGTCACACTGACACGGGTGCCGGGCACGATGCCCATCTCACGCAGACGCGTGAGGCAGGAACGGCCGGTGGGCATGGCCTGAACGATGGCGCTGGAGCCAACGGGGAGTTCAGCAAGGGTGGCGGGCATGTGAGGGAAACGGTTCTGCAATTGAGACTCTGTCGCAAACTTTGAGTGAGATTAACCAGAAGCGGGATTCTGGCAATTGCGGACTTGCGGCGGATTTTGCGTTTGCGCCGCAGCCATCACCGCGCCAGCCGCTCGATCACGAACTTCGCAGCCAGATCACAGATCTCCTCAATGGAAGGCGTGCATTCGCCACTGAAGCCATGCCCGCCGTTTTCACCTCGGTGACGAGAATGGACTTCATGGTTGGAATCGGACGCGTGCGATGTAAACGGCGGTCGGCAGCTCCACATGCCGGTTGGGTGGTGGATGGCCGTCTTTGTCTTCGTGTGCTGAATAATAGCTGACCCACAGTTCATCCTTGTGCCACACCATGCCGGGGTACCCCGTATCGCTGCCGTCACTGGGGAGTTTCAGCGCGATGTCGTAGTGTTCGCGGTCCATGGTGGCGATGACGGTGGAAAAAGGCTGCCGATAGCTGCGGCCTGCCGCGATGAGCGAGTTGTCCGGCAGCACGATGAAGTTCGGACCGCCAAAGCGGTGCTCGGTCTCATGCCAGCTCCATTCGCGATACGGCGGCTTGCTGCTGCCGATCCAGCCAAAGTAGTTTCCGCGTTCTCGGCGCACCATCGCGATCATTTCACCATCCGGGCGAATGCGCACGGTGGCTTCGTTGGGACGTCCAGGCACGTCGAGATGCGTCACCAACTCCCAATTCAAGCCGTCCGTGCTGGTCACCAGCTTCACCTTCCACGGATAAGGACCGGGCGGCACAGGGCCGTTCGTTTCCGCCGCTTCCGCCACCTTGGGATCAGGGTGTTGCGCCCGCAGGCTCGAAGAAGCCGAGCTTGCCCTTCATGCGGCGGCCCTCGTCGATCTTGGCCTTGTTTTTAAAGCCACGACGATACAACTCCCACTGCTTCGGGTCGTAGTGCTCCGGCGCAGGGATGGGGAGTCGATCCGCGTCCTTGCTGAACTTCCAACGGAAGCCGTAGCCCATCGTGAGGCGATCCGCGCTGCCTTCGGGCAAAGGCTTCATGTCCTGCACAAAGGGCAGCAGGCCGCTCTTGGCGTCGCCCGGCGCCACATACGGGTCAATTTCATACACAGCGAGATTTGGCCGCACACCGGCGAGTGATTCGCCATACTCATCGCGTCTCTCGCGGCCCCAGGTGTAGCTCACGCCAGCACGCGCCATGAGATCGCCCTCATACGAGCAGTCGATGAAAACCCGCGCTTTGATCGTCATCGCACCCGCCTTCGTCGGAGTCGCCACCGGGCAGCCAAGAGTATCCGGTGGCGCATGATCGAGCGTGATGCTGCGAATGCTCGCGCCGTCCTTCTGCACCGCGCTGACGCGATGCTCATGGATCACGCGGATGCGGTATTTCTTCACCAGATCCCGAAACACCTGCCGATACTGCGCATCGTCGTAGTTCTTCGATAGGATGCTCAAAGCCGTGCCGCCCACCGCCTTCTCGCGTCCCCAATCCACATGGCTCAAGCCCCCGCCCGTCATGCCACCCAGCCATCGACTCGGCTCCACGATCACCGCCGTGCGCCCCTGCTTCACCGCCGTGACCGCCGCCATCACGCCACTGGCCGTGCCGCCATAGACGCAGATGTCAGGGCTGTCGTTGTCGGCGGCAGCGGCTGGCAAGGCCGTCGCAGCAATGGAGGTGCAGATGAAATCGCGCCGACTGAGAAGGTGAGTGGTCATGAAATTGGCGATGAATGGCTCGACTACTTCGCCACCGGATACCCCTTCCACAGCCACTCCAGCGCCTGCGGCAAGATCTGCGGCCTCGCGTTGCCGATGCCGTGTCCGGCGTTGAGGCAATAGACATATTGGTAATGATAGCCTTTGGCCTTCAGGACCTTCGCCATGCGGTTGTTCGCTTCCACCCAGTCGTGCATGTCGTCACGCATGACGTTTGGATTGAGCAGATCGCGATCTCCGACAGCCATCCAGATGCGCAGCGGCTTAACCGGACTTTCGGGAATGATCTTGCTGTGGAAATCCCACGCGCCGCCGGGCGTCTCGGGATTGAAGGGCCACTGCTGGTTCACGAAGGTGCCGGAGGTGGTGAGCACGCGGTGATACAAATCAGTACGATACCACGCCATCGCCAGTGCGGCGGAGCCGCCAGAGCTGCTGCCCATCGTGGCACGGCCTTCGGGGTCCTTGGTGAGTTTCACACCGCAGTTCTTCTCCACCAGCGGCAGCACTTCGTTCTCGATGAACTCGGCATACAGACCCGACATCGTGTCATACTCGCGGCCGCGTTCGTGTCCCTGCGCATCGCCGCCGCCGCTGGAGATCAGGATTGCGATTTGCACCGGCACACGCTTCTGCGCGATGAGGTTGTCGAGGATGTGCGGCAGCGTCATGTCCGGCTTTCCGCGTGGGCCGTCGTGCCCGACAATGAACGGCGCTGCGGTGCCAGCGACGTATTGCGCAGGCACATAAACGGTGACGAAGCGCTGGTAGTCGATGGGATGCGTCTCGACGATGAGTGTCTTTGGATTGTTCGGATCCACGGTGCCGAAAACTTCGCGCGCGATGCCGGGGTTGAAGAGCTTGCAGTCCTTCGACTCAATCGTGAACTGCTGCACCTTCCCCTGCGGCACGCCTTCGACCACTTTCGTCTCCGGAGCCGCCACATACTCAGGACCGACGACAAAATCGCCCTCGGCATCCACCGGTGGGTTCACGCCCGGCTTCCCATCCAGCCGCGTGAACTTCGGTGCCCCCGGCCCATCCAAAGGCCTCGTCGGCGGCTGTGGGCGTTCGGGCTTCTTTGGCTTGTCGGCGCTGAAACCGGTGATGGAGACGGCGGCGAGACTGACAAGGAGGACGTTGCGGAGGAGAGTCATGGGCAGTGAGTGGTTGGAGGCGGCGCAGTCAACGTCGTCAAGCCACCGTACCGTTCACGCGACACGATTTCCCGCCAAGTCAGGGAAAACAGCCCGGCGGTTGCGCCTGCGCCGAAAGCCGTTACTCTCCGCGCCCTCGAAATTTATGTGGAAAGGCCGTTTTGCTCAGGAAACCAGCGCGCTTGTGCAGCGCTACGGAGAATCCGTGTCGTTTGACTGGCGGTTGTTCGCCCACGACATCGCCGGGTCCATCGCGCACTCGAAAGGGCTGCTCAAGGCGGGCATTTTGACCGCCGAGGAGCAGCAGAAGATCGAAACTGGGCTGCTGGAGATCCGCCACGAGATCGAGAAAGGAAATTTTGAGTTCAAGGAGTCGCTGGAAGACGTCCACATGAACATCGAGTCCGAGCTGACCAAGCGGATCGGCCCTGCGGGTGCCAAACTGCACACCGCACGCAGCCGGAACGACCAGATCGCGACGGATGTGCGGTTGTACTGCCGCTCAATGATTGATTCGATCATCAAGCACACGCGGGCTATGCAGGCGGCGCTGATTGAATGCGCCGAACGTGGCAGCGATGCGGTGATGCCGGGCTACACGCATCTGCAACGCGGACAGCCGGTCTTTTTCGCGCATCACCTGCTGGCCTATGTGGAGATGCTGGATCGTGACGCAGCGCGTCTCGCCGACTGCCGGAAGCGGCTGAATGTGATGCCGCTGGGCTCCGGGGCGCTCGCTGGCAGCACGATCATCATCGACCGTGAATTCGTGGCGCAGCAGCTTGGTTTTGACGGTGTGACGCAGAACTCGATGGATGCGGTCAGCGACCGTGACTTCGTTGCGGAGCTGTTGTTCACGATTTCGTTGCAGGGCGTGCATCTGTCCCGCCTGAGCGAGGATGTGATCCTGTGGGCGAGTGCTGAGTTCGGTTTTGTGACGCTGAGCGATGCGCACACGACGGGTTCGTCGTTGATGCCGCAGAAGAAGAACCCCGATGTGGCGGAACTCACACGCGGCAAGTCGGCGCGACTGATTGGCAACCTCATGAGCATCCTCACGCTGCTCAAGGGCCTGCCGATGACCTACAATCGCGATTTGCAGGAGGATAAGGAGCCGCTGTTTGACTCCATCGACACAATCTCGCTCGCCCTCGAAGTTTTCACCGAAATGATCAGCGGCTTGGACGTCAATCGTGCCAAAACGCTCGCCGCTGCGAGCGACCCGATGCTGCTGGCGACGGATCTGGCCGATTACCTCGTCAATCACGGCGTGCCGTTCCGTCAGGCACATGAAGTGATTGGCAAACTTGTCGCTTACTCGATTGAGCAGAAGCGCGGCTTTGGCGAAATGAAGTTGGAGGAGTTTCAACGATTCTCACCGGCCTTTGCGGCCGATGTGACGGCCTGTTTGAACCTCGAAACCGCCATGGTGGCACGGAAGGGTATTGGCGCCCCGTCACCGCAGAATGTGAAGACTCAGCTCGCCCGCTGGCGTGCGGCTTTGAACGCGTAACTGGCATGCTGATCCCGGAATTCGACATCTACACACCCGGAGCCGAGCCCGGCTGGGTGAAGACGCGCAGCGAGACAGCGTTTGAGAATCCACACATCGGCGTCGAACGCGCCTGGTTCACGACGCCCAACCGCGATGAGGAAGTGCCGTGGATGGTGGTGCAGCGGAAGGCCGCCGTGGCGATTGCGCCGATGCTTGAAGACGGCCGCTACGTCATGGTGCATCAGGAGCGTCTGCCGGTGATGCAGACAATGTGGGAGTTTCCAGCAGGGCAGATCGACACCGAAGTCACGCGCGAATCGATTATCTACACCGCGCTGAATGAACTGCGGGAGGAATGCGGCTGCGCCTTGGACAACGAGCACGGCACACTGGAGCCGCTGGGCTGGTATTTTCCTTCGCAAGGTTTCACCGATGAGATCGTTTATCTTTTCACGGCGAAGCCCGTGTGTGTCGTCAGCCGTCCGGAACCGGATGGAAGCGAGCACATCAGCGACGTGCGGTTGGTCAGCGCGGGAGAACTGCGTGGGATGATTGCTGCCAATGCGATCACCAACGCCCTGACGCTGGCTCTCTACGCACGGATCGCGGCCCAAGGACTGCCGTAGTCCTATTGCATCCGCAACCCCCTTCCCCTCTCATTCCCATGTGGTCCGGCATCCTCCAAAAAGTCTTCAAAGTTCGCGAAAAAGTCGCCATGAACCTCGGCGGCAAGGGCGATGAGGAAAAACCATTTCTCGATCACCTCGAAGACCTGCGCAAAATGATTGTGCGCATCGTCGTGACGCTGCTGGTTTCGACCATCGGCACGTTCTGTTTTTACGGGAAGCTGTTCGAGTTCATCAAGCTGCCATTGTGGTCAACCGGTGTGGTCAAAACAGAAGAGCAGCTCAAGAACATGCTGCAAATTCTGACGCCGCAGGAAGGCTTCCTGATGGTGATGAATCTGGCGCTGATCGCGGCGGTCATCTTTGCCTTTCCGCTGCTGCTGCTGTTCATTTTGCAGTTCATCCTGCCAGGACTGAAACCGGCGGAGAAGAAAGCCATCTTCCCGGCCATCGGCATCGGGGCTGGACTATTTTTGACGGGAGCGTGCTTTGCCTTCTATGTGGTGCTGCCGAAGGCGCTGGAGTTCTTCTACACCTTCAACAGCGACCTGGGCCTGACGAACGGCTGGCGACTGGACGGCTACGTGAAATTCGCCACGCGCTTCATTTTGCTTTTTGGCGTCGCGTTCGAGCTGCCGGTCATCGTCATGGTGCTGGTGAAGCTGGACTTCCTGAACTACAAGCTGATGAGCACGACACGCTCGTATGCCATCATCGCCATCGCGATTTTCTCGGCGATTGTCACGCCGACACCTGATCCGTTCACCATGCTGGTGCTGGCTGGGCCGCTCTACATTCTCTATGAGCTGTGCATCTGGCTGGCCTATTTCATGGAGAAAAAAGATCGTGCAGCCTACCCTGAGTACTACGCCGACATCGACAAGGACGCGAAGGAGCTGGAGCAGCCGGGTGCAGACGACTGGGACAACGAGAACTACAATCCGTGGTCTTCCGCCGATGATGAAGACCAGAAGGATGAGTACCAATCCCCTGCCGCCACACCTTCTGCGCCGCCGCCCGAGGTCGAAAAACCTGCGGAGGAAAATCTCGGCGAGGACCAAAGCTCAAAGATGCCGGAGGAAGATCCAGCGGAACTCCCGACCAAGGAGTTATCGCTCGAAGAACTGGCACGTGAAGACGAGAAGCGTTCCGGCGATGCGCCGAAGTAAGCGGTTAGAAGTTATGGGTTAAGCGTGCTGACGCACATCACGCTTAACTCCAAACGCACCACTTATTTTTCCTGCGCCCCTTCGCAATCGAGCACCATCACACAGGGCGCATCGGCTTGAATGTCGAGCTTGCGCACGAGCAAGCGGGCGAGGTAGGCCTTGCCCCATTCGGTTTCGCGATCCAGGAAGCGACCCAACGGTGTGTCGCGTTCCAAGCAGGCGACGAAATGCGGATCGCTGCCGGCGGAGACTTGCACATCAAAGGTGAGATATTTGGCACGCAACTCGGCAGGAATGTCGAGCCCGTGGCTGGGACGCAGACCGACGTGCATCCAGGCCGCCTCGGAGTCATTGTTTTTGATGAGAGCCGCCAGTTTGCCCTCATGCGTTTCCAAGAACAGCGGCCAGTGGATGCGGCGTTTGCCATCCGCACCGGTTTCGAGACGAATGAGTGCACCATTGGGGCATTTCGAGGTGGTGAGCTTGAACAAGGGCGTTGGCTGACCACCTGGCAATGTGAGCGGCATGCCCGGGATGCGGGCAAGCAACTGCAGCTCGATTTTTTCCGCCGCCGTCGCGCCAAACAGTGCGGCAATCTCGGTGCGGTATTTTTCAGCGTCATGAAAGCAGGCGGCGCGGCGTTCCGGAGTGTCGGCGGCAAACAATTCTGCCACCAGGGCTTTCGTATCGGCAGCGATGGCCGCCACATCAGGTGGAGGCAGCAGTGCCACCGTTGTTTCCGTTTTGGCGGCGATTTGAGCTTTGCGGACTTCCGCCACCTCCGGTGGTGACGCGGCGGCTGTTTCGGGCGCGATGGCTGGCGCATTCGCATGATCCCACCACAGCCAGATGGCGGCGGCGCAAACGACCAGAAACGCCAGCAGGATGAAGGCATGTTTCCATGAGGAGGTGCGAAGATGCGACGGCGACGTGAATTCCGCCGCCGGCGCCGGTGCGCCCGTCGGCATGAGCGCCTGCGAGGGCTGCAATGTCATGCGCGCGAAAGATGCCGCTGGAGCTTGCTCTGGCTTGGGTTGCAAGCCCGGCCATGCGGCGGGTTGCGAGGCGGGCGGCGGCTGTAATATCGGCGCCGTCATGTCTGACAGCGGCTGCGTCTGCGAAACCCGCCGCCGCACCTGCGCCACTCCTGCCACCTGTGCCTGCGTGCCAAACTGCGCCCGCGACCCGCTGTGCGCGCAATGCGGGCACTGCGCCATCCCCGCCATGCTCTGTTGCATGGTAAGAAACGCCTGGCCGCAGGCCGGACAGATCAGGCTGGCAGTGGTACCGGGATTCATCGTGGCGAAAATTTAGCGCACGCATCTGTAAACCGCGAACTGGTTGTGCAAAGAACATGACGCGGTAGATTTCAAGCTCACATGAGCCGTCCCAACGATGATTTAAAGCCCGTCCCGCGCCATATCGCCATGATCATGGACGGCAACGGCCGTTGGGCAAAGGAGCGCGGCCTGCCGCGCACGGAAGGCCACCGCATGGGCGCGGAAACCGTGCGGCGCGTCGTGGAATGCTGTGGCGAGATTGGCGTCGAGTTCCTCACGCTTTACGCTTTTTCTTCCGAAAACTGGAAGCGTCCGAAACGTGAAGTGGAGGCGCTGATGAAGCTGCTGGAAATCTTCCTGCGCGGCGAACTGCCGCTGATGATGAAGCAAAACGTGCGTCTCCAGGCCATCGGCCGCCTGCATGATCTGCCGCAGTCCTGCCAGAATGAGCTGCACCGCTGCATCGAAACCACGGCGGCAAATACCGGCCTAACGCTGATCCTCGCGTTGAGCTACGGCGGGCGCGAAGAAATCGTCGATGGCGTGAAAAGCCTGCTGCAAAGCATCGAGCGCGGCCATCTCGACAAGGCGATGATCGACGTCGAGGTCTTCAGCAAGCATCTCTACACGCGCTATTATCCCGATCCCGACCTGCTGATCCGCACCAGCGGCGAGATGCGCCTGTCGAACTTTCTGCTCTGGCAGCTCAGCTACACGGAGTTCTACATCACAGAAAAACTCTGGCCGGATTTCTCCAAAGATGACCTCAAGGACGCCATCCGCGCCTTTCACCAGCGCCACCGCCGCTTCGGCGCGGTTTGACGATAGTTTGACCTTGCCGCCAATTGCTGCGATAACCCCTGCCAATCCATTGATCGCCAAAATGCCAGAAAACCCGGACACCCACATCATCATCGTGGATCCAGATGCCGACTTCCTTGAATGGGCAGCCGCCCATCTGAAGGCACCAGGCGTGACGATCAGCACCTACGAGCGCGGCGAAGACGCCCTGGCCTCGTATCAAAAAAAACGCGCCGACCTGCTGCTCACCGAGGTCCGCCTCAGTGGCACCACCGGCATCGAACTGCTCAAACGCCTGCGCCAGAACGATCCGCAGTCGATGGTGATCCTATTCAGTGGCAACGCCACCACCAGCCATGTCATTGAGGCCATGCGCCTCGGTGCATACGATGTTCTGGGCAAGGAACGCCTGCCCTATGAACTGCGCACCGTGGTGGAAAGCGCGCTCACATCCATCGAGGCACGCCGTGTCACGCGTGCCCAGGCGGCGGAAGTGCCCGCTGAAACGATTCAGGAGACCATCATCGGCCGTTCTGCGCCGATGCAGGAGGTGTTCAAGCTCATCGGCCGCGTGTCGCGCTCCGATGCGCCGGTCATGATCACCGGCGAAAGCGGCTGCGGCAAAGAACTCGTCGCCGGCGCCATCCACAAGTTCAGCCCGCGGGCGCAGAAGGAGTTCGTAGCGATCAACGTCACCGCGATCCCCGACAACCTGCTGGAGAGTGAAATTTTCGGCCACGAGAAAGGCTCCTTCACCGGCGCGGTGAATCAGCGTGTCGGGCGCTTCGAGCAATGCGACGGCGGCACGCTTTTCCTCGATGAAATCGGCGACATGCCGCTCGCCGTGCAGAGCAAGCTGCTGCGCGTGCTCCAGGAGGGCCAGTATTCCCGTGTCGGCAGCAATCAGACGCTGAAGACGGACGTGCGCGTGCTCGCCGCCACCAACAAAAATCTCGAAGACGAAGTCGCCAAGGGCACCTTCCGCGAAGATTTGTTCTACCGCCTCAACGTCGTGCGCATCCACATTCCACCGCTGCGTGAGCGCCGCGAAGACGTGCGCATCCTGGCGGAATTCTTCCTGCAGCGCCAGTCCAACCGCCGTCGTGGGCCACAAATGCGCTTCACCGACGACGCGCTCGACATTCTCGATGCCTATGACTGGCCCGGCAACGTGCGCGAGCTGGAAAACACCATCCAGCGTGCCTGCGCCCTGTGTAACTCCGATGTGCTGCTCCCCTCCGACATTCCGCTCGGCAGCAAAGGCTCCCGCCATCACCACTCGCCCACCAGCACCGTCACGCGCATGCGCGATGCCTTGAGCATGCTTGTGAACGTGGCCGAAAAATCCCCCGACATCGAGCTGATGCCATGGGTGGAGCGCGAGCTTTCACGCTTGGCTTACCGTCACTTTGAGGAGGATGCAGATCGAACCGCCAAATTCCTGGGTGTCAGCAACGCCACACTCGAAAGCCACCTCAACGCGTCCGCCATCAAAAAAACTGCTGTAGAGATCCCGGTTGCCACTCCCGCCTTGAAAAAGGTGAAAAAGGCCAGCTAGCCACACCGCCTGCAAGGATGCTGGACAGTCCGCGTGCCGCGCTGTAAAACAACGGCCCTATGAAATCTCACATCACTCTCTCCGCTCTCGCGGGATTGTTCCTCCTCGCCTCGTGCAAGCCGGATTCCGGCAAAACGGCTGCAACCGCCGCCCCCGCAGCCACCGCACCAGCACCCGCTGCCGCACCCAGCACCGACGGCTGGATTTCCCTGTTCAATGGCAAAGATCTCACGGGTTGGAAATCCAACGAAGAAGTCCCCGGCGTTTTCACCGTCGAGAACGGCGAACTCAAAGTCAGCGGCGGTCGCGCTCATCTCTTTTTCGTCGGTCCAAATGGTGAAGCCAAGTTCCGCAGCTTCGAGCTCAAGCTCAAGGTGAAGACCACCACCGGCTCCAACAGCGGCGTCTATATTCACACCGCCTATCAGGACAAAGGCTGGCCGGACGCCGGTTACGAGTGCCAGGTCAACAGCACCCATACCGACCCCAAGAAAACCGGCAGCCTCTACGGCGTCATCAACATCCTCGCCCTGCTCGAAGGCCAGAAGGAACCCGAAGGCGGCAAACACATCAAAGTCCCCCTCGCACCAAGCAAGGACGACGAATGGTTCGACTACAACATCACGGTCGAGGGCAAGCACATCACCATTAAAGTCAACGGCGCAACCACCGTGGACTTCATCGAGCCTGAAGGCTGGGATCCCGTCAAAGAGCTGAAAAACATGCCCGGCCGCAAACTCGGCGAAGGCACCATCGCCATCCAAGGCCACGACCCCAAGAGCACGACCTACTACAAGGACATTTCCCTCAAACCACTGCCGTAAACGGCTGGATCACAAGTTTAAATCAAAGCGGGCGTCTTAGCGGACGCCCGCTTTTTTGTGGCTTTGTCAGTCTGCGCCCGCGGCGGCTCCGGCGGGAGTGCCGGTACGGACTGTTGTTCGGTGTAAATCAGTGTTTCCTTAGCGCACGCGCCCATGACAACATTCGCAAAGTCACCCGCACTCAAACTGATCTCAGTGGCAGTGAAAAAAATCACCGCCAGCAATGTTCTCGAAGCCATTGGCATCCGCACGCTGAACCGGAAGCTGTGGAGTTAACGACTTCCGCTTTTCTGCTGAAGTCCAGCGGGGGTAAACTCTTGGGCGGTGAAGTTCACATCGTGTTTAAGGCTGGAGCCTTCCAATTCGGTGACGGAACCCTTTTGAAGATCGCTCACAGTCAGACCGGTGGGGACATGGCGCTGGATGTCATCGGTCACGATGCGACCAGATTCGATGCGGCGTGTCACCTGACCGGCAGCGTTGTATTTTTCGACACGCAGCGGGACGAGGCGGCGTGCGTCCACCCAGGTGCGAACGGCGGCGTGGTTCGAGCGCTGACCTTTGCCGGGTTTGGATTCGAGGATCTGGCAGCTCACACGATTCACGATTTCCGTGCCGACAATGGCCTGATTCTGCCACGCGAAGAAGTTTTCAAGGACATCGGCATAGGTCAGATCGCTGCCGAACAACGCTTCCTTCATCTGCGAGCTGTCGAGAGTGCTTATCTTGTCGGGCGGTGTGAAAATCGAGCCGGTGGCGGCTTGGTTGCCGCTTTTGCGCAGTAGCACGGCTTCTCCAGCACGCTCTTTTGGCCAGAGCACCAGATAGACCACTTCGGTGGAAGCGCTGGTGCGGCGCTGTTTGATCTGAAGTTGCAGCGTGGTCTTCGTCGGGCCTTGCACCGCTATTTTCAGCCGGACCACGGATGAGCCGTCCTGCTGTTGAGCGCTGAGTTTGGCAGCCAGATCGTTCGCAGAGATCGCATCCGCGCTCTGAGCATGAAAAGCAGTGAGAGTGAAAAAAAGTAGTGTGAGATAGGGTTTCATAAATGGGGATGGATCAAGTTCAGCCCTGCATGGCAAGGCTGGGTGCCAGACGTGAACTGCGCCAGGCAGGATACAGGCCGCTGACCACGCCGACGGCGATGGCGATGGCGACGGAGAAGAACATGAGCTGCACGCTAAGATCGGGCTCCAACAGGCCGTGGATGGCGGGCAGTTTTTCCATCAACCGCACTCCCACGGAGCCGATGAACACACCGGCGATGCCACCGAGCAACCCTAGCAGCGCCGACTCCCACAAGACCATGCGGATGATGCGGGCACGCTTCCAGCCGATGGCGAGCAGGATGCAAATTTCCTGCTTCCGTTCAAACACGGTCATCAGCATGGTGTTCATGACACCGAGCACGCCGACGATCACCGCCAGCAGGGAGGTGCCCCAGCTCATGGCGCTGATGATGCGATACGCCTGGCTGTTGCCGAGGTGCTCGCCCGCCACCATGGCGCGGGCTTCCGGAATGAGTGTGTTGATCTGCTCGCATAGTCGCCGCACTTCCACCTCGTTCATGCCGGGAGTGGCACGAAGATCGATGACGTTGATCTTGCCCTCATTACCCGACATTTCCTGATACAACGGCAGCGACAGAATCACCGAGCCGTTCTCCACCATGGCCCCACCGTCCACGATCCCGACCACGGTCAATTCTTTGGCCTCGATTTGAATGGTATCGCCGATTTTTTTCTTGAGCACCTCCGCCGCCGTCTGGCCGAGAACGACCACGGGTTCCAGCGCGTCCTTTGGCATTCTGCCGGAGATCAGTTTGAGATTCTGCCATGAGAAGCCGCCCCACTCGCGGGCCGAGACGACCATCATCGAGGAGTCCTCAATGCTCGTCAGATCGACAAAAATGACACAAGTGGCCGCGACCTGGGGCAGGCTGGCGATGCGGTCGCGCACGGTGGTGCTGAAGGGCTTGGGCGTGAGCGTGCTGCCCATGTTGGTGATCACGACGTCGGTGCCGCGCGACTTCATCCCCGTTGCCCAGCTTTGCTCAAACCCCCGCGATATGCCGACCAGCGCCACGACGGCGGCAATACCGATGGAGATGCCGATAAGCGTGAGTCCGGTGCGCACGGGGCGACGCAGCAGACCGCGTACGACGATGGTGAAGAATGTCATGTCAGTTGGCAGTATGGGGAGCTTCGCGAGTGGAGACGATGAGTCCGTCCTTCATTTGGATCGTGCGTGAGGCCATGGATGCGATGTGCAGATCATGCGTCACAAGCACCAAGGTCATGTCCTGCTCCCGCTGGAGCCGGATGATGAGTTCCAAGATGTGCCCGGTGTTTTCACTGTCGAGATTGCCCGTCGGTTCATCAGCGAGCAGCACCGACGGCCCATTGGCGAGGCTGCGGGCGATGGCGACTCGCTGCCGCTCTCCGCCGGAGAGTTTCGAGGGAAAGTGATGCAAGCGATGCTCCAACCCGACAGATTTGAGCAATTCGACGGCGCGATCATTGCGCTCCGAAGCCGGGAGTTCCGTTTCAAACATTGGTATCTGAACATTCTCCAAGGCGGTGAAGGTCGGCAGCAGATGGAAAGATTGGAAAATGAAGCCAATTTCAAGCGCACGGTAGGCTGAGGGATCAGGCAGGTCAGAAAGCGAATGGCCGCGATAGTGCAGGATGCCGCCGCTCGGAGAGTCGAGCGCACCCAGCATCTGCAGCAGCGTCGTCTTGCCACAGCCACTCGGGCCGATGATGGCTACAAACTCACCATGCTCGATGTGAAAATCCACGCCGCGAAGCGCCTGCACCCTGCCATCATCGAATTCTTTTTTGAGGCCCTTCGCCTCGAACACGCTGTTCACAGGTTTGGCGGGATCAGAGTCAGGCAAGGAAGGATTCATGAGCGTACAGAATTGTGCCAGTGCGCGCCCACGCGCGGGTCGGCAAGACTACGGAGCATGTCCAGCATGGCATGGCGATAGCTTGGGAAAGGATGCCGCTCATCGGGGCTCACTGGCAGCAGTTCTCCTGCTCGCTGTGGCAGTTCCGCATGCGACAGGCCGACATGCAGGTGATGCACGCCATGAAACGGCTCATGCAGCAGCGTGAAAGCCACCGCTTGGCCCCACCATCCTTTGGCGACGATGTTCCGTGTCGCGCTGTTCACCGTGCTGCCCGTCAAACCCACATGCTCGATGTATTTGCGCCACGTTTGCAGATTTGCCGCCACAGCGGCAGGCACCAGATACATCCACACAAAATAGCGCCACACCTCCGCATACGAGACTGCTGCGATAATGCTGGTCCACACCACCGCCATCAGCGCCAGCTCCAGCCAGATGCGCCGCCGCACTTTTTTACTCCGAATCGGCGAACCTGCACGTAGGAACGATCGCAGAAACAAAAATGGCGTGAACAACAAGCCCAGCGTGAGTTCTAGCACCGCCGCGAGCACTCGTGCCCAGCGTGGTGTTTCTGTGAACACAAACGGCCACAGCTCCTCATCCCGTTCCGTGGCAAAGTAGGCGTGATGTGTCTGATGCGCGGCACGGTAAAGGCTGAAGCTCATGAAGCTGAACACACCCAGCAGCACGCCATCAAACTCATTGAAACGCCGGTTTCGCCTGAGCAGCCCATGTGTCGCCTCATGAAACCCAACCGCCGCCCCATGCATGAGATGACTGGCGAGCAAGACCAGTGGCAACGCGAACCACAGCGATGCACCGGAGTTTAAAACCGTCGCAAGGCCAATTTCAGTGAACAGAAAAAGGAAGACCACAATTTGAAACGCCGAACGGCTCACCCAATGCGGCTTGATGGTTTGTGGGGAGTTCATCGCAGTGTCGTCATCAGTGCAGAGGTCAGTATCTCAGGGGAACGGCAGACACCTGCGAGCACGGCGAGATAAAGGCGGCTCACGATTTGAATGTCTTCGAGGGCAAACTGACCTTCACGGAACAGCCACGCGACTTCGAGGGCGTCGCCTTCTTCGTTGATTTCGCAGGCGAGATCGAAACGCGGCGTGCCGGTGGAGCGCATGCGGAGCTGCAGCGACAGGCCGGGGACAGCAACATCTGGTACGGGGTGGTTTTGCAGGGCGAAACGGACTTCGAAGATGGGATTGCGACCGGGAAAGGTTGCTTCACCCAGCGCACGCACAAGTTCGGCAAAGGGCATGGCATTGGCGAAGGACTCGACCGTGGCTTGATGGACGGCTTGCAGGCTGGCGGTGAAAGAGCGTGTGCGATCGATCTGCCCCCGCAGCGGGATGACGCCGGAGCAGTAGCCCATGGTCTCGCGCACGGCTTGTTTGTTGCGATTCGCGACTGGTGTGCCGACGATGACGTCATCCACGCCGGTCCACTTCGAGAGGGTGATTTGAAAGGCGGTGAGCAGCGTGCTGAACAGCGTGGCACCATTGCGGCGGGCCAGCTCACGCACGGCGCGGCCGAGATCGGCGGGCACTTGCGTCACGCAGCGCTGCATCGCGCCTTGACTCGTCTTGTTCCAGAGGCGTGGCGCTCCCGCGAGATGCGTTCGCCAAAAGCTCGCGCGTTGTTCCAGCTCTGCGGGTTGCCAGAAAGCACGCTCCGCAGCTCCCCATTGTGAATACGAGAGCGGCACGGGTGGCAGCGGTGCGTGGTTGCCACGGACGCCTTGCATGTAGGCGGCGAACAGGTCTTGCACGAACACACCGAGCGTCCAGCCGTCAGCGATGGCATGGTGGATCGCAAAGACGAGCACATGGTCATCGGCAGAGCGTCGAAAGACCTCGGCGCGGTAAAGCGGGCCCTGCACGAGATCGAAGGGCCTGGCGTAAATATCACGCGCGAGTTCCTCGATGCCTTCCGGCTGTGCTTGCGACGACGTGAGTTCGTGAAAGCGCAGCGCAGGCTTGCCGGTCTTGCGAATCATCTGCATGGGCTGGTCTTTGCCGGGAAGAATGGACAGGCGGAACACTTCCTGCCGGTCCACGACCTTTTGCAGCGCAGCTTCGCTGCCTTGAGGTGTGAGCAGGCCGCGCACATGGATCAGTGCGCAGATGTTGTTCGCCACATCGCCGGCGGGCACAGGCGCGGCCTCCCATAGCTCACGCTGAGGAAAGCTCAGTGGCTGGAGGCGGATCTCACCGCTCTCCAGCCATTGCTTGAGACGCGCTCGATTGTCTTGGGACATCAGGCTTGGGGTTCCAGCACACGTTTTTTGACAGCGGGCACTTCAACAGCGCCGAGCAATTGATCAATCTCGGCATCAGAGAGTGCTTCCAAGTCCACATCATCGGTCGATTCCAGTTTCTCCGGCAGCACTGGGGCCTTGGGTGTGGCGACAGCAGCACCGCCCATGTGCTCGGCAATGAGAGTCGCAATCTGGCCGATGGTGCGGGCACGCATCAGGCTGGCGGGTGGCAAAGCCACGCCGATGGAGCTTTCGATGGAGTTTTCGATTTCGACGGCCATCAGTGAATCGAGACCGAGGTCGGTAAGAGGTTGGTCAAAGCGGAGGCCTTCGGGTTTCACGCGCAGAACAGAGCCCACGACATCGCGAACGGCCTGGCCGATAATTTCGGTGCGGTCCGCAGGCGCGGCGGACTCAATCTTGAGCCGCCAGTCGCTTTTGGCACCGCTCGTTTCCGGCGCATCAACACCTGCGGTATAGATGCGCTCCAGCAGCGGACTCTCCTGGCCGCCACGATACGATTGACGCCACTTCGACCAGTCCACACGCATCGCCAGCGCCTGAGTGGCTCCGGCATTGAGGAATGACTCCACCAGCACGACGACTTCGCCGGGTGACAGCGGCGTAGTGCCGTGAAGGGCCAGGTATTCAGCCACGCGTTCATTGCGGGCCACATAGCCTTCACCACCGAGTGCGCCCCAGTTGATCGCGAGCGCAGGCAGTCCAAGGGCATGACGATGATGCGCGAGTGAATCGAGGAACGCATTCGCAGCGGCATAGTTGGCTTGCGCGGAGTTGCCAAAGACACTCGCAAGGGATGAGAACATGACAAAGCAGTCCAATTCCATGCCCAGCGTGCCTTCATGCAACAGCCAGGCTCCATGCGCCTTCGGTGCGATCACCTTGATCATCCGTTCACGCGTGAGCGATGCCATGGGTGCATCATCAATCACCATCGCCAGATGGAACACGCCCCTCAAGGCATGGCCTGCCGCTGTAATCTCAGCGAGCAGTCGCTTCACATCGTCAGGTGAACCAGCATCGGCCTTCACGACCTGCACATCGACGTCGCGAGCACGCAGCTTGTTCACAAAGGCTACCGCCGCAGGTGTGGCAGCGCCGCTGCGACTGGCGAGTACAAGATGTTTCGCGCCACAATCAGCCAACCATTCAGCCAGCACTCTGCCAAAGCCGCCAAAGGCACCAGTGATCAGGTAAGCACCGTCCGGCTTCACCTCAAAGGAGGGGGCAAGTGGTTCGCCGCGTCTCACGACAAAAGGCTCGGGGAAGGACACGATGACCTTGCCAGTGTGTTTGCCCTGCGCCATCAGACGGAAGGCGGAGTCAATACGGCAGGCCGGGAATGAACGGAATGGCAGCGGTTGCAGCGCCCTCTGCTCGACCAGCTCAGCGATGGTTTCCAAGATCTGCCGCGTGCGCTTTTCATCGCCACTGAAGATCGCATCCATCGCGACGACATGGAACGAAGCATTCTTCCGCAACGGCCACAGCGGAATCCGGCTGTTTTGATAAATGTCACGTTTGCCGATCTCGATGAAGCGACCGAACTGAGCGAGGCAGGAGAGGCCCATCGGGATGGCTTCGGCGGCGAGCGCATTCAGCACCACATCCACGCCTTGGCCATCAGTGAGTTCCATCACGGCTTCCGCAAAGTCACCACGACGCGAATCAATGACGTGCTTCACACCAAGTACGGTCAACAGCGCGCGTTTGGCTGGACTCCCGGCACTGGCGATGACCTCCGCACCGAGATGATGCGCGATTTGAATCGCCGCCATGCCCACTCCGCCCGCACCTGCATGGACCAGCACGCGTTCGCCAGGCTGCAACTGCGCCACGGTTTTCAACGCATGCCAGGAGGTCATGAAGACCACGGGTAGCGTCGCTGCTTCTTCAAACGACAAGCCGTCAGGAATGAGGCGCACATCGCCCGCGCGCGCCATCGAGTCTGTGGCAAGGCCGAACACGGCGAGACCAAAGACACGGTCGCCAGCTTTTACATGCGTGACACCAGCACCGACGGTTTTCACCACGCCGGCCACCTCGTCACCAAAAATGCGCGCATCGGCTGTCTCGGCGGGATAAAGCGCCAGCGCCTTGAGTACATCGCGGAAATTCATGCCAGCGGCCTTCACCTCGATCACCACCTCACCTGCGCCGCACGGCGGCAAAGCGAAAGGAACAAGGCGCAGCGCATCGAGCAAGCCACGCTCGCGGGATTCGAGCCGCAGCGGCACATGGCGGGCCAATTCTTGCTCTCTCGGCTCCAAACCGCGGGTGACGCGCCTCACATAGCGAGCTTCGCCGCGGAAGGCGATTTCGCGCTCAGCGTCTTCTTGAAGCAGTTCGTTCCAGATCAGCGAGATGTCGGCGGCTAAAGGCTCGGCGGGAAGATCAATGCCACGACAGGCGAAGTTGTTGTGCTCATTGGCGATCACGCGCATCAGGCCGATGGAGGGGCCTTGAGCCAGGGTTACGTCGTTGTTGCGTCCGACGGCTTGTGCGCTGCGCGTGATCACATCCAGGCGCAGCTTGGCCGCAGGAGCGAAGACTTCGATTGCCTGAGTCAGATGGAACAAGCCATCGGTGCCGAGCATCGCATCGCCTGGATCTGATTCATCCAGACTCCACAGGAAGACGATACGCTCGGGGGGGAGGTCAGCGCAAGATTGCAACAGGAGCTTCCAATCTTCGGGTGCTTCGGCACGCAGAATGAATGCGTCAGTTCCTGCTGACTCAAACGCAGCGCCACGATGCGCAATGCGGCAGCGCACACCGCTGAGACGGAGCTGCATGGCGAGCTTCTCACCCAGACCGGATGAATCCGCGCAGACGAGCCAGGATTTCTCTGCAGGTGCTTCGACAAGCGCTGGTGCAATCAAGTCTGGCTTGCTCCATGGCTTGCGTGCCATGAGGCCGATGAGGCTTTCGCCACCTTGGGAGCGGATCAGGCCGGAGAGTGACGCAGTTTCGCTGAATCCGGTCTCACCGAGCACCTTCTGCCATTGCTCACGCTCCAGTAATGGGTGGTTTGGACGCAGATCGCGATCCGTAAAACGCCACCAGCCGCTGGTGAGCCCGAACACGGCGTTCAGCCACAAATGCGGCGTGGCGACATCGACAAAGAGCAAGCTGCCACCGGGGGCGAGGAGGTTGTTGATGTGGCGCAACGCCTGGCGGACGTCACTGACGGCATGAATGACGTTGGTGCCGAGAATGATGTCGAAGGAGCCGAGATCGAACTCCTGCTCGTTGCCGGGCTTTTCGAGATCGAAGGTATGGAACTCGACTTCGGGATACGCGGCCAGCTTTTGACGTGCCGCCGGGAAGAACGCGGCGGAGACATCGCTGAATACATACGAATGCACGCCACGCTCAATGAGCGGCAGCACCTGCGAGGCGAGGCCGCCAGTGCCGGCTCCGATCTCCAGAATGCGCAGTCCGCGTCCTTCGGGAAGCTGACGCGCAGCCTCCGCCACCGCGCTGCCGATGGCTGCGAGCCACGGACTGGTGACGAGGCCATCACCATAAAATTGATCGAGCAAATCAGCGCCGCCGCTGGTGAACAGGACCTGAACGGCCTCCATTTCACCGCGCATGATGGGACCGAGTTCCGCGCAGGTGGCGCCACAGAGCAACGCTTCCGGCAGATGACCGGGATACTTGCCAAGACTGGCGCTGAGCAGGCCCGGGGCGGAATCAGCGGCTTTGATGAACGCGGGGGTGGTCCGGTAGCCAGCATCTGCTTTGATGAGCAGTTCTTGTTTCACCAAGTTGTCCATCAACTGCACAAACGAGCGTTGCATGGAATCAGCGATACTGAGTGATTTTGCCGTGAAGCTGCCCTCCGCGCCCATGGCGCGGAGACCGCTCGCGACTTGAGCGGCGGTCAGTTCATCGCCAGCGGCACTCGCGGCATCGAGACTGTCGCGGCCGCGCATGTCGAGAACTTCATAGAGCGCGCGCTGGGCCACTTCTTGCAAACGGCTCAAAGCCACAGGGGCTGGAGAAGCGGCGCGTGGCCCTGTGGGACGCTTTTCCCAGGCGATGTGATAAGTCACATCGCGCCCTTTGCCGGCTTTGCCGGTGCGCTTCGATCCTTCCACGCTGATGGCACGAAAGCCTTCGATGCGGACGCAGGGTCTGCCAGCTTCATCATAAAGTTCGATGCCGCCTTCAACAAATTCATCATTGGCCTGCTTCACCCCGGCACGCACGAGGCTCGATGCTCCAGGCGAACGCAGGAACAGGATGCGGGAGAAACGCACGGGTAGTCGCAGCCCTGCCGTACGGCCTTCAATCGTCGCCGCACCGGCGGAGAAGATTTGCAGCGCGCCATCAAACAGCACGGGATGCAGCGGATATTCGCCTGCACGATTCGCAATCGCCTCGCCCAACGAAACGCGGCCTGAGGATTTGCCAGCACCAGCGAACAGCTCACGAATGGGTCGGAATTCCTCGCCGTAGCGCAGTCCCATGTCACTCATATGACCGTAGAAGGCGTCGAGTCCGACGGCTTGCAAACTGGATGCTTCCCAATTCGATGTAGTGAAGGATGATTCGGTGCGCTCGCCGCGCATGGAGCCGACAACATGGATGGACCATGAAGCACCGCTTTCAAAGCGGCTCTGAATGGAGAAGGTGCGCTCCGTGAGATCGTATGTCAGTTCCAGCAGCAGCCCGGACGGCGGATCAGGCAGGATGAGCGGTTTGCGAATTTCGAAGTCTTCGATGACGAAGGCTTTGCCTTCGAATAATTGGACGCCGGCCTCCAGCACCATCTCGACAAAGCCTGCGGCGGGAAAGATGATGAGGTTTTCAACGCGATGATCCTTCAGGAAGGCCATGTGGCGATTGTCGAGCCGCGTGATCCACGTCGGCGTGGCACGCGCGATTCGGATATCGAGCAAACCGCGCCCACCAGGAGCGAGGCGGCCTTCGCGCATCTCGGCGGATTCATTCCACCAGCGCGCTTTGTCCCATGAGTAGGCTGGCAGCGCGAGATGACGGCGGGATGGCGTGAGCGCCTTGAAGTCGAGCACGACACCGGCGAGATGCAGATCCATCGCGGTTTCGAGCAAGGACTCGTGCTCGCGCTCGCGACGTGCTGAAGCCAGCACAGCGGCTTTGTTGGTGCTCTCCCCCAGGCATTCTTGAATGGAACGCACCAACGCGGGATGTGCGCCGATTTCGAGCCAGACATCGACATCGAACCCTGACAATGCGCCAATCGCCGAGGCGAATTCGACCGGTTGCCGCACTCCGAGCGACCAGTGGCTTGCATCGCAGGCTGCGCCATCGAGGCGCTGACCGGTAACGGTGCTGAAGAATGGTAACGTCTCCGCTTGTGGCATAAGACCACCCAGCCCTGCTTTCAAGGCATCGGCGGCAGGCTGCATCATTGCATGATGGAAGGGATGACTCACTTGCAGAAAACGGGCGAAAATGCCCTTCGATTCCAGCTCTGCGGCGATGACTTCCAGCGAAGTCTTCAAACCAGACAGCGTCAGCGAACGAGGGCCATTGAATGCAGCGATGCTCACCGTGCGGTCATGTTTGTCGATCACCGCACGAGCTTCTTCGGGAGTCATGCCAACGGCGAGCATGGTGCCGCCAGCAGAGGCGCATTCATCCATGAAGCGTCCGCGCAGCACGATGATCTTCGCGGCTTGATCGAGAGTGAGAATGCCTGCAACGCAAGCTGCGGCGATTTCACCCACACTGTGCCCCACGACAGCGACAGGCTGAACGCCCCACGACTGCCAAAGTGCTGCAAGTGCCATCTGCATGGCGAAGATCGCCGGCTGTGAGACCTCGGTTCGCTGCATCTTCGATTCGGCTTCGGGAAGATTGAGTTCATCCATCAGTGAGAACTTTGCCCAGGGGCGCATGGCCTTGTCACAGGCCTCGATCATGCGTTTGAAGACTGGCTCATGCTGCATGAGTTCACGTCCCATGCCCTGCCACTGCGGACCCTGACCGCTCATGACGAAGACAACACGCAGGGGCTTTTCGGGACGCGGCGTAAAAGCGGTGCGCATGCGCGGACCGGCTTGGCCGGTCGAGAAGGCGCCGAGTTCCTGCACCATTTCACCAAGCGTGCGCGCGGTGAGTGCAAGGCGGTGTGAATGATGATTGCGCCGTGCACCGAGCATGTAAGTCAGGTCTGGAAGCAGCGGCGAGCTGCCATTAAGCTTCGAATGTTCATCCAGCCACACGCTCAACTGCCAGGCTGAGGCCCGAAGTGCCTCCTCGGAACGAGCGGAAAGTGTCAGAGGCCAGGCGCGGCTAGTATCAGGAGTCACATGCGCACGAGGTGCCTTTTTTGGTGCCTCTGATAGGATGACATGCGCATTGGAGCCGCCAAAGCCGAAGGAGTTGATGCCAGCAAAGCGCTTGGCACCATTTCCTGGAAAGGCTTCAGTCCGCACTGGCACGCGCAGTTTCAGCGCAGTGAAGTCGATGTGTGGATTGGGTGTTACAAAATGCAGGCTGGCTGGAATCTTGCCGTGCTTGAGCACAAGAGCTGCTTTGACCAGACCTGCGATGCCGGACGCTGTTTCGAGGTGCCCCAGATTCGTTTTCACCGATCCAACAACGAGCGGATTGTCTGCTGAACGATCTGCACACAAAGCTTCAGCGAGAGCATTGGCTTCGATCGGATCGCCCACAGCGGTTCCTGTGCCATGAGCCTCGACGTAGCCGATTTGCGATGGCTTGATGCCAGCGATCACACATGCATCGCGCACGAGTCTCGCCTGGGCTTCTGGACTTGGCAGCGAGATGCCATTCGTGTGACCATCCGAGTTCACCGCCGAGCCGATGATCACCGCGTGGATCGGATCACCATCCGCGATGGCATCGGAGAGACGCTTCATGAGCACCATGCCCGCGCCTTCACCGCGCACGAAGCCATTGGCCGAGGCATCGAAGGCTTTGCATTTGCCTTCAGGAGAAAGCATCCCGGCTTGCGAAAAGCCGATGAAACCATCCGGCGTGATCATCACTGTGACACCACCCGCCATCGCTGTTTTGCAATGTCCGGCCAGAATGTGCTCACAGGCCACATGCACGGCGGTCAGCGCGGAGGAGCATGCCGTGTCCATCGCGATGCTCGGCCCGGTGAGGTTCAAACAATACGAAATGCGGTTCGCCGCGATGCTGTGCGCGCTGCCCGTGGGGGTATGCGCGCTGATGCCCGCGCGATCCGTGGCGGTGTGTTGCAGGCCCTGGTAATCATTGTGCGAAATGCCGATGAACACGCCGATGTCCGTGCCCTTGTCGAGATCGAGCACCAAGCCCGCATCTTCGATGGCTTCATACGCTGTTTCGAGCAGCAACCGTTGCTGCGGATCAATGTAGGGTGCTTCACGCGGCGAGATGCCGAAGAACTGCGGATCAAACTGGTCGATGCCTTCAATGAAGCCGCCGCGTTTAGCGACAGTCTTGCCGACGATGCCGGGCTCCGCATCGTAGAAGCGCTCCACATTCCATCGGTCAGCAGGCACATCACCCACCGCTTCACGGCCTTCTTCGAGCAGCTTCCAGAACGACTCCGCGTCATTCACCCCACCAGGGAAGCGACAGCCGATCCCGATGATGGCAATACCCTCCTTGTTTGAAATTGGCGGTGCAGGTGAAGGAGGCGGAGCGGAGTGTTCGAGGGTAGGCATGTTTGATAAGAAAATGAGTTCACGGCCCCGCTGCATGAGTCCGTCTTCACCGCTTCGAAGGAAGAGCGGTTGTGTGATCCTTAGTTAGCCGACGCGCTATTGGATCGCTATGGGGTAAAACCCTACCTTGGGTGATATTGATTGCTTGTTGCTCCTAAACTGAACGATAGCAGGGCTCATGTGTGGCATTGCTGGTGTAATGGACCTGGCCGGTAGGCGAACGGTGCCCGAAGGTGTGGTCGAACGTATGGCGCGGGCGCTGATCCATCGAGGGCCGGACGAAGAAGGCTTTCTGCATCGGCCTGGTGTGGCGCTGGCTTCGCGGCGATTGAGCGTTGTTGGTTTGGCGGATGGGCAGCAGCCGATGTGTAATGAGGACCAGAGCGCGTTCACGGTCTTCAATGGCGAGTTTTTCGACTTCCCTGAGAAGCGTGCGGAGCTGGTCGGCCGCGGGCATCATCTGCACACGCACTGCGACACGGAGATCATCCCGCATCTGTGGGAGGAGAGCCATGAGGGCATGTTTGAGCGGATGCGCGGGCAGTTCGCCGTCGCTTTGTATGATGTGCATCGGCATCAGCTCACGCTGGGGCGGGATCGCTTCGGCATCTCGCCACTTTATTGGACGCGACAAGGCGAATGGCTGCTGTTTGCCTCGGAGATCAAGGGACTGCTGGCTTCCGGCATGGTAACGGCGAAGGCCGACCTACGCGGCCTGGATCACATCTTCACCTTTGGCGCGATGCCTGGGCCAATGACGTGTTTTGAAGGTGTGCGGCTGCTGCCGGCGGGGCATTATTTGCAGATCACACCGGGGAATGCGGAACTGATCCAAGAGCGTGCCTACTGGACGATGGATTTCCCGAATCAGGGCGATGAAGATCCACAAACCGATCCGCGCAAGCTGGTGGAGGAGTTTGAGGACATCCTGCTGAAGGCGGTGGACAAGCGCTTGCGTGCGGATGTGCCGGTGGGTGCTTATCTCTCGGGTGGGCTGGACTCCAGCATGATCGTGGCGATGGCCTGCAAGCTCAAAGGCACCGCCATCAACACTTA
Source organism: Verrucomicrobiales bacterium (assembly GCA_043770175.1). Taxonomy (GTDB): domain Bacteria; phylum Verrucomicrobiota; class Verrucomicrobiia; order Verrucomicrobiales; family Verrucomicrobiaceae; genus Prosthecobacter. The sequence goes on from JAYVIO010000302.1 coordinate 25,069, forward strand.
CACGATTCGTGTGGATGATCCGAAGCTCGATGAACTCAGCGCGGCGAATAACACGGCCAAGCACATCGGCACGAAGGCACCCATCGTGCAGGAGTTTCGTGCCAGCGATGCGCTGGACATGTATCCGCAGCTCATTCAGGCCGCTGAGGCACCGGTGATCGATACCTCATGTGCGGCGCTGCTCATGCTGGCGCGGCGGGTTCATGCCAACGGGCAAAAAGTGGTGCTCACTGGCGAAGGAGCGGACGAATGGCTCGCTGGCTATCCGTGGTATAAAATCGCGAAGATCTTCAATGCCATGGATGTCATTCCTGGTCTGCGCTTGAGCGACATGACGCGACGTGCATTTCTCCGGCTGAACAAAGTGCCGCACTACCCTGCAACGAGCCGTAAAATGTGGGAAGCCGCCGTCGGTGGCCCAAATGCGTGGATCGACAGCTACGGCGTGCTGGCGCTCTCGAAACTGCGCTTCTATGGCGAGCCGATGCGCGAGGTGCTGGCTGAAGCACGGCCATGGGAAGATCTCGGCATGAACCTGGATCGTGCGAAGCACTGGAGTCCGCTGAATCGCAGTCTGTGGGTCGGTGCACGAGTCACCCTGGCCGGGCATCTGTTGCAAGCGAAGGGGGATCGCGTGGCGATGCACTCCTCCGTCGAGGTGCGTTATCCGTTTCTCGATGAAGACGTGTTCGACTTCACCGCGAAGCTCCATCCGCGCTGGAAACTGAATGGCTTTCGCGACAAACACCTGCTGCGTCTCGTCGCCGAGCGTTGGTTACCGAAAGAGATCGCCCGTCGGCACAAAGTCATCTTCCGCGCACCGCTGGACAGCTTCCACATCGATCCCGAGCCGAAGTTTGTCTCCGAGCTTTTAAGCGAGGAATCACTGCGTCGCACGGGCTACTTCGATGTCGCGCAGGTGCGCCACTGGCGGAAAGCGTTTCGTGAGCTGCGTGTCGGTTCACTGCCGCGCCTCTCAGTAGAAATGGGCCTCGCTGCAGTGGTGGCGACGCAGCTTTGGCACCACACGTTCATCGATGGATCGCTGGCCGACCTGCCCTCCTCGACAGTGAGCAGTAACACTGAATCAACGAGCGCCGCAGATGGACTGCGCCCGGTGCGGCCCGCCGATCAAAATGGCTGGTAAAATTGACACCAGGTCGAAGGCGTGAAGCCTCGGCCTGTTGGTTGCAACTTTTTGCGGGGTCGCGGTGCTTTGAAAGGGGGTTCTCTTTTCTCACGGCGCAGGCCCATCACTTTGGTCGTTTTGGCACAGCGCGAATGTAACTCCGCCACTCCTTCCCACTGCTTTGGCCAGGACGCTCATGTTACTTCAGCCGCTGGCCAGTTGGCTGCGCAGCGCCTGCTTCAACACTTGCAATATGCGCTCGCTACCGGGATGCTGCCGCGAGAGAGGCACTTCCACGCAAGTCTTCATCACGCGCGGGGACTTGGATGAGCCTCATGCGTCCTTCGCCAAACGTCTCGCGTGCAAGCTCCGTGCCGCGCAATGCCCTGCGCCGGAACCCTTCGAGCACTTGATACGTCAGGCTGCTCTTGAGCAGCCTCATCGCGTTGCGTTCCTTCTTCGTGCAGCTCAGCCCCGCGATGGCTCGGCAGTTGATGCGTCGTTGCATTAAACGAGTGTCGCCGCATGCGCACTGAACACGCCCGGCTTCTGCTGCCCATAGTAGATGCAAGCCGTCGGGTCCAGATCTAGCACCAGTCCAGCCGGGCTGCGACCTTCGTAGCTGAGGATGAAGTTGTCAGTCCTCGCATCAAAGGCGCACACCAACGGGCGCAGGATGCGCTATTGTGCCAGGCGGCACATCGTAGGGGGCGGGCGTGCACCACCGCAGGCGTGCCCGGCGCGACCTTGCAAGCGAGCTGTTGCAACGCGAGATCGTGACGCAGCAGGTTGCTGTCAAAGCCAGCAGGATAACCGCCAATGAGCTGCATGAGGAGTTCGCACTTGCTGTGCTCGGGCGCACATTGTTATCCCACATCGTCGCTGCGCGCTGGGAACTTGGGCGCCAGCACGCGGGCAATGCGCTCAATGTCGCCGCTCTGCTGCGCATGGTCGGCGAGCAGGAGCTAGCCAGCATCGCTGGTCATGAGCGGCTCATCGAAGCAAAAACGCAGGCGTGTGTCAGAGGGCCGTAGCGCGCCGATGGACGCAGGGATAAAACCAAGCTGGGCAGGTTTGGTGTCGGTTTGATCACCACACATTGATGGCTCATTGCGCGCCAATCTCAGCCGCTTATATCCTTCGTGAATAATTGAGGCTAGGAAATTTTTTACAGGTAGGATCGATGTACCCTCCGTCAGCCACGCGAGATTAAAGAGATAGTAGTTCCGGCTGGAGATTAGCAGCCTGTTGAAAAACCCGCGCACTTCGTCGATCAGAGACTCCCTGCATGTTTGAGCAACGCCAAGCCAAGGAACAGCAGCAGGAAATCTGGATCG
>JAYVIO010000303.1:0-27442 GCA_043770175.1 Verrucomicrobiales bacterium
CATGCTGTTCATGATCGGCCTCGAACTGGAGCCGTCGCGGCTGTGGCGCATGCGCGGGCCGATTTTTGGCCTCGGCGGTGCGCAGGTCGTGTTCACGGCGGTGGCGGTCATGGGCGTCGCGATGCTGTGTGGCCTGGAGTTCAAGCCTGCGATCGCGACCGGCATGATCCTGGCATTGTCCTCGACCGCCATCGTGATTCAGACACTGCAAGAGAAGGCGCTGATGCGCACCGATGGCGGCAGTGATGCGTTTGCCGTGCTGCTCTTCCAAGATATCTCCGTCATTCCGATGCTGGCGGTGTTTCCGCTTCTCGCAGCGAGTGGAACAACGGCCGAGCATAAAGGCTGGCTTCAAGAACTGCCGCACTGGTCGCAGCCGCTGGTCACACTGGGCGCGGTGGTGGCAATTGTGATCGCCGGTCAGTTCCTGGTGCCGCGTGGGTTTGCGATTCTGGCGAAAACGGGCCTGCGCGAACTGCTGACGGCAGCAGCGCTGCTCTTGATCGTTGGCGTGGCGCTGCTGATGACGCAGGTGGGTCTGTCACCGGCGCTCGGTGCGTTTGTGGCCGGTGTGGTGCTGGCGGGAAGTCATTACCGTCATGAACTGGAGAGCAATCTGGAGCCTTTCAAAGGGCTGCTGCTGGGTTTGTTCTTCCTCGCCGTTGGTGCGTCGCTGGATTTCAGCGTGATTGTGTCGCGGCCGCTCGTGGTGGGTGCTTTGGTGCTGGCGTTGATCGTGTTGAAGACGGCAGTGGTGTTTGCGATTGCCACGGTGTTGAAGATTCGCGGCAGTCATCGCTGGCTGCTCTCGCTGGCGATTGCGCAGGGCGGCGAGTTTGCCTTTGCGCTGCTGTCGATGGCCGCGCAGCAGCAGATTCTCAACGCGGAGACCTCCAAGCTGCTTGTGGCTGTCGTGGCGCTGTCGATGGCGGTCACGCCACTGCTGTTCATCGTGTATGAGCGCATCATCGCACCGCGCTACACTGCGGTGAGCAAGGTGGAGCGTGCAGCGGACACGATTGACGAGCATGCGCCGGTGATCCTGGCGGGCTTTGGCCGCTTTGGGAATTTTGTGGGCCGCTTCATGATGTCACAGGGCGTGAAGGTGACAGTGCTGGAAAGCGACCCCGACCATGTGGACATGCTGCGCGCGTTTGGCTTCAAGGTGTTTTATGGCGACGCCACACGGCTCGATCTGCTGCACGCGGCAGGCATCGAGCAGGCCTGCATGCTGATCATTGCGCTGGCGGACCAATCCAAGGTGGGGCGGTTGGTGGCGGAGGTGCGCGAGAAATACCCGAAGGTGCGCATTCTGGTACGCGCGCAGGATTACGATCATCGTTTCGAGTTGTTGAAGCTTGGCATCAGCGCGGAGGACATGGTGCATGAGCAGATGCACAGCGCGCTGGTGCTGGCCACGAGGGCCCTGCAAGGATTCGGCAAGCCTGCCGCCGCGATGGAGGATGCCGCGCGCAAATGGTGGCGCTACGACGATGAAACGATGCACCTCATCGTCCCGGTGCAGGACGATTTCGACGCTTACGCGAGCATCGTTCGGGAACGGCGCATCCAGTTGACCCAGTTGTTCGAAAAAGACCGGGCGGAACAGGAAAAGTAGGCTTGTTGCGCCGCAACAAGCCCGCCCATGCTCCGGTTGCGGCGCAACCGGGCTACTTTTACTTCGCCGTGATGCGAATGTTGCGGAACCACGTTTCGTCGCCGTGCTCGGTCAGCATGATCTTGCCTTTGCCGGGTGCGAAGCCTTCCTTGCTCTTGAACTTGCTCTTCGCGATGCGCTCCTTCCATTCGGGCGTCGTGGTGTCGGCCTCACAGGCGAGGGCACCATTGAGCCAATGCTGGATCTTACCATCCTGCACGATGATCTTGCTCGTGTTCCACTCACCGGCGGGTTTCACGGCCTTGTCCTTGGCGGGTTCCTTGATGTCGTAAATCGACGCCGTGGTGTGCGAGCCGCCTTTGAGGCCATCGGGATGGCCGCTGTCGTCGATCATCTGATATTCAATACCGAGCCATTCTTTACCGCCGATCTTGGTGACCCAGTATTTGATGCCGTTGTTGCCCTTGGGGCCGACCTTCCATTCCCATTCGAGCTCGAAGTTTGTGTATTCGTTTTTCGAGATGAGAGCGCCGCCGCCCGCGCCAGCGAGGTGAATCGTGTCGTTGCCTTCGGTCTTCCAGCCGCCGGAGGGTGTTTCGCCGTTGGTATTGGTGAAATCGGCGAGCGTCAGATGGACGGGTTCGGCGGCGGAAACGAACGAAGCGAGGGCGAGGGTGCAAAGAAGCGAGCGCATGGTGGTGTGGAGGTTGGTGGTACATCAAAGGCGCAACGGCGGCGGGATGCCAGCGCGTTTTTTCAATCATCGTCGATGACCATGCCCGGCGGGTTCACGCGAATGATCTCATGGTCAGTGGTGAACAAGATCACATAGCCACGGGAATCGAACGCCATGGGAAGGCCTTCGCAGGGCTTGGGCAGATGAAAGCGGCGGGTGACCATGCTGGTTTTCTTGTCCACCTGCACCAGCACGTCGGGGCGTTCGAGACGATAGGAGCGTTTGCGCTTGGAACGGCCCGGCGTGCAGTCTTTGGGCATGTCATCGGGTGATCCCGGCTCCACGCTGAGCAGGCGCAGGCCGTTGAGATGCTCCATGTGAAACAGCAGGCCGTCCTCATGCAGCGTGAACAGCGTGCCGCCCGGCCCCCACCACGCGACTTCGAGGCCGGGGTTGTTCTTGATCGGCGGGCGCGGCAGTTTGACGACGTGGCATTTGCCGTCCGGCTCCACCCACGCGCATGCGGGCTCAGGCTGGTCACCGCGTTGCGAGGACACCATGAGCACCGCACCATCCAGCCATTCGGAGATTTCACCGTTGCTGTAAGTCGGCAGCGGCAGCTCGATGCGGCGGCAGGCGGCGTAACGTTCGCCGCGTGCATCGAAGGGCACAAAGCGCAGGCCGAGATTGCGCGTGCCGTTCCACGACGGCTCAATCACGAGGCTGTGCTCCGGTGTGAAGACCATCGGCCATTCATTGCCTTCGAGGAGCGGGGATTCCGCACGCACCAGCGGCTTCCATGGAATGTGCTGCACGTCGAAACCGGCCAGCCCGCCTTTGCCGGTGAGGATGCCGCGATCTGAGGCGAAGGTGACATGCCATGAATGCACCGTGAAGCTGAGGTCGCCGATGTATTCGTCATTCAGCTCCGGCAGTTCAGGCTTGAACGAGTGGAAACTCTTGCCGGTCTTGTCCGCCATCGAAGCGGTGCGATACGGGCGCAGTTGCAGCAACGGCAAGGTCTTGGGCGCGGCATCACGCGTGACGAAGGCGATGAAACGCGCCTTCTGCTCACCAGCCCTGCCATCGGTGGGAAACACGAGATCACCATCGCCCGCCCAGTCGTCGGGGCGAAAGCGCTGTGTGCGCTGGCGTGAGATGCGGTTCGCGGGAGTGTGCGTGAGCGAGAGATTGCCCGCCTGCCAGCCCATGCTCGCGACGGGCACCGGGCCGAGCGGACGCTGCTCGGCATCGAGCAAGATCATGCGCACGGTGCTGCTTTGTGCATCCGGCCATGCGGTGAGCAGATATTCCACGCCTTCGTCAATGCCGACTGCAGGAGCGATCAATCTGCCCCAGCGTTTCGCATCATCGGGCTGCCAGCTTGCGGGTTGTGGCACAGTGGCGAGATCAGGACATGCGACTGACGTTGTTCCCTCTGCCGCTGCGGGTTCACGGCCCGTCGCGAACACCATCGTGCGCGTGGAAAAGGCACGCGGCTCACTCGAATGAGTCATGCCGTTGGCATGCGAGCGCAGCATGAGCTTCAAACAGCCCGAGGCGGGCAGCGTGATGACCTGATGTGATCCGCGTGCCGCAGCTTCGTTGATGGTGACAAGGGAGCGCAGCTTCTGTGGATCGTCACCGGCGAGCAATTCGAGCGAAAATTTGCCGCTGAGCCGTGCGAGCGACGGCAGGGCCGTTCCCGCACGCCACCAGCGCGCATCGGCGAGTTTATCAGTCGGCGTGCGACCATCGCGATCACCGGTGGTCAGCACGATGGGACGATCCGGGTTGCTGCCGAGTTCTGGGAGCACGAGCTGCCATTGCACGGTCATGGCCTCGCCTTCTGCCGCAGGCGGACGCACCCAGGCCTCGACGGCGGGCACGAGATCGCCTTTGCCTTCGATCACATCACGCAGCGCGACGAGTTCCTGCGTCATCTGCGTGTATTGCGAGGTGATGCGATGCTTTTGCAGCTTTTCGAGTCCGGCGACGAAGCGGTTGAAGCCTTCGAGATAATCGCAGGCCATCAAGGCTTCGCCCACACGGCTGGCTTCGCCCGGCGGTGGCAGTGTGGTGCTCGTCATTTCGGCGTGATGTCGTTCCCACAGCTTCAGCGCCATCAACGCAAAATCGACACCGCCATTTTTTCCCGCTCGGATGGCGGTGCGTGCCAGCGGCAGCAAATGCTCCTTCTGCTCCGAAGATTGATCCAACGCGCCACCCCAGGCCGTTGCGAGTACGCGGGTGAGATCGAGGCTCTGCTGCTGCAAAATAATCTGCGCATAACGTTCCCAGTGATCGAGATCATTGAGCCGTGGTGCAGCGCTGCGTGCGCCGGCGAGCACCCGGGTGATGCGTTCCTTCTCACCGCCGCGTGACAGGTTTTCGAGGCAGTTGAGCAGGCTTTCAAACGAGCTGCGCTCCATCTCGTTCTGCATTTTCGTGACGAGACTCAACGCCAGCTCCTCCATCCATGGGCCAGATGCGGTCTGCGGATGACTGCCCACAGGTGCAAAGGCCGCGAGACGCAGCGCGACATGTGCACGACCTGCGGGGCTTAACTTGGCCGCCAGCTTCATCTGTTCCTCGCTCACGCCGCCGTTCAAAGCCAGCGCCAGCAGCGCATGCGTCACGAGGTTTTCATTCCATGGCTGCGCCTGCGCCGCTTGAAAACATGCCTCGGCAAAGGCGGGATCATCCGTCATCGCCGCGTGTAAAATCTGCCGCGCCTGCGTGGTGGGCTGGTAGGGCGGCGTGGTGTCCTCCCAAAGGCTTAACAACTCATTGAACCCGCTGCGCAGCGCCACATCCGCCGCTGCGATGGCTTCCGGCACCGGCGCAAACACAAGCAGCCTTGCGAGGCGCTGCGCCTGTGCAGGCTGGCCGGCGTTTTGCAGATCACGCATGGTTACGGCGAAATTCGCCGGATCGCCGAGCACGAGCTGAGGTTGCGCGGTCTGCACGGCCTCCAGCAAAATCTGGCAGAGCAGCGGCTCTTTGCGCACGACATCGTGGCGCAGGATCGCCAGCACGAGACGGCAAGCATCCGGTCGTGCCGATCCATGTGGCGCTTCTTCCAGTGCATAAGCGACAGCCTTCACCCATTCGGTGAGATGATTCGCCTTCACTGCCTGCGCCAGCCAGTCCACTCCGCGATAGCCGTGCAACTGCAGCGGCCATTGCGGTGTGGCAAGATTCACGCGGCGCATGCCCTGCACGCTCGCTTCTGCCGCCCAAACGACGGATTCTTTCTGCGTGGCCGCTGCATACTGCTCAGCACGGCCAAACCAGCCTTGCGGGAGATTTGGCGCCGCCTGCAGCACCAAATCGTCCGCCGCGCTGATTTCATCCGCCGGTCGTTTCAGTTCCCGGGCGAGATGTGCCAGCAGCAGGCACTCAATGATGTGCTGCTGCGGTGGGTTGACCTGCTCACGCAGCCATTCATACAGTGCGGGCTGCTCGGCGGCCGGCAGAGCGAGTTCCTGCAGCATCTGACCCGCCCCGTCCGCCGGTTCCAGGCGTGTGCGGCTGGCGGGATCCGTCAGCTTGGTCTTCCAGGACGGTGTCTTCGTCTGTGCCATGAGCAGCAGCGGCATCACTGTGCCTGTCAGCAGCAGCCAGCGCCACCATGTACCCCGATTTGATTTCAACATGACGGCAAGGCTAGCGAAATCGCGCCAGCAAGGTCAAGCACAGCTTTTCTTCGCCGAAATGTGCGGTGTTTGGCCGCGTTGATGAACGAGCATGAAATTCATCCTTCTCTCCGTCCTCTTTGCCACCACCGTCTTTGCCGCCGATGCTCCGAAAGCACCCGTTAAACGCGAACGCAAACCGCATCCCTCGCTCGTGAAGGTCGAGGACGTCGCCGGTCTGCCGCGCATTTTGTTGATCGGCGATTCGATCTCCATGGGCTACACGCTTGATGTGCGCGAGATGCTCAAGGGCAAGGCCAACGTTCACCGCATCCCCACCAACGGCGGCCCGACGACGAACGGGCTGAAAAATATCCAGGCATGGCTCGGAAATTCGAAATGGGACGTAATTCATTTTAACTGGGGCCTGCACGATCTGAAATACATCGCCGAAGATCCCTCGAAGCGTGCTGATCCGAAGGCGCCCGGTTCGCATTTGCAGGTGCCGCTGGCTGATTATGAGAAGAACCTCGCCGAACTCGTCAAAACGATGCAGGCCACTGGTGCAAAGCTCATTTGGTGCAGCACCACGCCTGTGCCCGCCGGTTCTGATGGCCGCATTGAAGGTGATGAAGTGAAATACAACGAGGCCGCTGCTCGCGTGATGAAAGCAGCCGGCATTCCCACCGACGATCTCTGCGCGCATGCGAACGCGAAGCTCAAGGAGGTGCTGTTGCCGGCGAATGTGCATTACTCGCCGGAGGGTTATCATTATCTCGCTGAAAAGGTCGCTGCTGTGATCACTGAAAATCTGCCCAAGAAGTGAACATGAAGCCGCTGTTCATTCTTTTCGCGTCCGTCGCGTTGCTCAACGCCCAGGTCAAATCCCAGAACGAGCCGACCAATGCCGCCGAAGCCGCCGCAAAGAAGGCGGCGGCGGACAAGATCATTGATGGACGCTATCAAGCATGGAAGGCGAAGCTGCCCGCTGACCAGCAGGCTTGGGAAACCGTGCTGGAGCAGAATCTCGGCAGTTTTTATCTGCCCATTCACAAGAGCGAAAAAGTCGCCGGCAAATCCAACGCCTGGGATTTCGTCCAAGACGATCCCAAACTGCCGCGAGTGCTCTTGATCGGCGATTCCATCTCACGCGGCTACACGCTCGACGTTCGCAAGGCCATGGCAGGCAAAGCGAACGTGCATCGTGCGCCCGAAAACTGCGGCCCCACGGCCAATGGCGTCAAAAAGATCGCGATCTGGCTCGGCGACGGCAAATGGGACGTGATTCACTTCAATTTCGGCATCCACGACCGCAAAACGCCCGCTGCGGATTACGAGCAGCGTCTCGAAGCTCTCATCACCCGCATGCAGCAAACCGGCGCGAAGCTCATCTTCGCCACCACGACGCCGGTGCCGCCCGACACGAAGGATGGCCCAGAAATCGTCACGCAGATCGCTGAGAAGAACGAAATCGCCCTCCGCGTGATGAAGAGGAACGGCGTCGCCGTTGATGATCTGCACGCCTTCCTCGCGCCTCAACTCGAAGGCATCGCCAATCCGCATGACGTGCACTTCAATGCCAAAGGTTATGAACTCATGGGTCAGCAGGTCGCGAAGTCGATTGCAGCCGTACTTTCACCCAAAGCCACGACCTTCGTCATCCCACCGGACATCAACGGCCTTAAAACCATCGTGCAGCCGCCAGGGGCGGCGAAGCCGCTCAAGGTGGGCATCTTTGATGGCAAGGGCGCGCCCGGTGAGGGCATCAACAATGTGATCAACGTGCTCAAAACATTGCCGCAGGCGCAGGTGACACGCATACCCGGAGAGCAGATGGGCAGCATCGACTTGAAGCAGTTCGATGTGGTCGTCTTTTCCGGTGGCAGCGGCTCGCAGCAGTCGAAAAGCATCGGCGAGGCCGGATTGAAGAACGTGCGCGAGTTTGTACGCGGCGGCGGTGGCTACTGCGGCATCTGCGCGGGTGCGTATCTCGCATGCTCGAATTTTTCCTGGGGCCTCGGCATTCTGAATGCCAGCACCGTGTCGTCGAAATGGGCGCGTGGACGGGGATTCATGGACATGGAGATCACGGCGGATGGCAAGCCGGTGCTGGGTGAGGTAAGCGGTGTCTTCAAGGTGCGCTATGCCAACGGCCCCATCATCAAGCCCGGAGATCGCGCCGATATTCCACCGTATCGGCCGCTGGCGCTGTTTCGCAGTGAGATCGCGGAGAATGGCTCGCCAGTCGGCGTCATGGTGAACTCGCCCGCGCAGGCGGTGGGCACCTTTGGCAAAGGGCGGGTCTTTATCTCCAGTCCGCATCCCGAAAACACACCTGGCTTGGAGCATCTCATTCCGCGTAGCATTCTCTGGGCCGCAGGGCAGGACGAGGCGCTGAAGTAACAGATTATTGACACCAGCATGGACAAGATTGGCAGCACGATGCCGGGTGACAATTGGCATGATTCCAGCATGGTAAGGCCATTCATACCCACGCCCAATGCCCAAGATCACCTCCTCGAAGCCGCTCAGTAAAAACATTCACCTTCAGCGCTGGGTCGGCAAAATGGCGGCACTCTGCAAGCCGGATCAAATTCACTGGGTGGATGGCTCCAAGGCTGAATATGACCGCTTGTGCAATGAAATGGTCGATGCCGGCACCTTCACCCGCCTGAATCAGAAAACGTGGCCTGGATGCTTCTACGCGAAGTCAGACCCGAGTGATGTGGCACGCGTGGAAGAGCGCACGTTCATCTGTAGCAACTCCAAGGGTGGTGCTGGCCCGACGAACAACTGGATGGACCCGTTTGAGATGAAGGACAAGCTGCGCAAGCTCTTCAACGGCTGCATGAAGGGCCGCACGATGTATGTGCTGGCCTTCAGCATGGGGCCGATTGATTCGCCGATGTCACAGATCGGCGTGCAGCTCACTGATTCACCCTACGTTGTGGTGAACATGCGCATCATGGCGCGCATCGGCAAAAAAGTGTTCGAGAAGATCGACAAGTCGAAGAAGCGTGTGGTGCCGTGCATGCATACCGTTGGTGCACCGCTAAAAAAAGGCCAGAAGGACGTGGCCTGGCCCTGCAACAAGGAGAAATACATCGTCCACTTCCCGGAATCGCGTGAGATCTGGAGCTACGGTTCCGGCTACGGTGGCAACGCCTTGCTCGGCAAGAAGTGCTTCGCGCTGCGCATCGCCTCCGCGATGGCCCGCGATGAAGGCTGGATGGCCGAGCACATGCTCATCCTCGGCGTCGAAGATCCGAAGGGGAAGAAAACGTATGTCGCTGCTGCATTCCCGAGCGCCTGCGGCAAGACCAACTTCGCCATGCTCATTCCGCCGCAGTACTTCATCGAGAAAGGCTGGAAGATCTGGACCGTGGGCGATGACATTGCGTGGATCAAACCCGGCGCTGACGGACGGCTCCATGCGATCAATCCTGAGGCTGGCTTCTTCGGTGTCGCACCCGGCACCAGCGACAAGACGAATCCCAACGCGATGGCCTCGCTGCGGAAGAACACCATCTTCACCAACGTGGCGCTCACCCCAGATGGTGGCGTGTGGTGGGAAGGCATGACCGACACGCCACCCGCCAAATGCACCGACTGGCAGGGCAACCTGTGGACACCTGAAATCGCCAAAGAGAAAGGCGTCAAGGCCGCGCACGCGAACTCACGCTTCACCGCACCCGCCTCGCAGTGCCCCACGATTGATCCCGATTGGGAAAAACCGGAAGGTGTGCCGATCAGCGCCATTATTTTTGGCGGCCGCCGTGCCACGACAATGCCGCTTGTCTATCAGGCCTTCAACTGGAGTTGCGGCGTGTACACTGGTGCCACGATGGGCAGCGAGATGACCGCCGCCGCCGCCGGCACCATCGGCAAGGTGCGTCGCGACCCGATGGCCATGCTGCCCTTCTGCGGCTACAACATGGGCGACTACTTCCGCCACTGGATCAGCATGCAGCGCACGCTGAGCGAAACACCGCGTGTCTTCAATGTGAACTGGTTCCGCAAAGACGCCGACGGCAAGTTCCTCTGGCCCGGCTTCAGCGAGAACATGCGCGTGCTCAAATGGATCGTCGATCGCTCCAACGGCCACGGCAAATCGAAGGAGACGCCCATTGGCTGGGTGCCGAACTACTCCGACATCGACTGGAAAGGCCTCGACTTCCCGAAAGAGAAATTCGAAGAGCTCCAGCGCTTCGACCGCGTTGCCTGGCGTGCCGAAATTTTGTCGCATGAAGAACTCTTCCTCGATTTGAAGACCCACCTGCCGAAAGAGCTGATCTATGAGCGCGAACTGCTCATCTGCCGGATGTGACCCCGTAGCCAATCTCGCCAGAGATGGGATGCTCCCCCACGCTCTGGGGAGCGTGGCCACGCCGTAGTCCATCTCGCCAGAGATGGGATACTTCGTCCGCGAACACCCGCCTTCCACGCTCTGGCGAGCGTGGCCACGTCCTGTAGCCGCGTTCGCCAGAACGCGGATGAGCGCGTGCCACAGGATTCACTCTTGTCAAAATCAGGTGTTTCGCCACAAACTCAGCGCCATGAATCCCGCAGCGCACGAGGAACATGACCACCTGCCGCGTTTGTCAGACGGCGCTTATCTCGGACGCGCCATCATTCATTGGAGCTTCACGGCGGATCAGCGGGCCAAAGGCTGGCTGGACGCCGCCTTCTGCACGCGTTTCCGCTGGCTGCTGCTGCATGGGTGCGCCCGTTATGAGGTTGCGTGTCCCGTGCATTGTCTCATGCCGGACCACGTTCATCTGCTCATCGTTGGCTGGACGCGGGCGGCGGATCAGCGGCGCTTCATCAAGTTCCTGCGCAAGCACACGAATGAACTTCTCGCTGACACCCAGCATCGCTGGCAGGCCCAGGCCTATGACCACGTGCTGCGTCCTGAAGAAAGCGACCGTTATGCGTTCGAAACCCTCGTGCATTACATCACGCACAACCCGGTGCGCGCCGGTTTGGTTAAGGAGGCATCGAAGTGGCCCTACACCGGTGCCATCCTCCCCGGCTATCCTGAACTCAAGCTGTGGCAGCCCGACTTCTGGCAGCGCTACTGGCGTCTCGTTGCTTCGCGCAGCGGCTTGTAGCCAATCTCGCCAGAGATTGGACCTGCGGCATGAAAATCACCCGTCATCCACGCTCTGGCGAGCGTAGCTACGCCCGTGGCCGCGTTCGCCAGAACGCGGATGAGCACACTCCTTCACTCCATCTGGAACAAATGCCCATGAGTTCACGTTCACTCGTTCTCAACCATGAAATTCGCCCTCACGCTTCTTCTGTTTACCGCCTCATTGCAGGCGCAAACGCCGGGTCCAGCTCCCAAACCGGCTCCCGCCCCCAAACGTGCGCCGACGCAGGCCAATGTGGCCTACGGCACGCATGAGCGGCAGGTGCTCGACTTTTATCAGGCGGAGTCCAGCAAGCCGACGCCGCTGCTCTTTTTCATCCATGGTGGCGGCTGGGTGGCGGGCGATAAATCCGGCGTTGGCGAACTCGAAGCCTGCCTCAAAGCCGGTATCTCGGTCGTCTCCATCAACTACCGCTACTCCTGGCAGGCGCAGCTCGCGGGCGTCATGCCACCCGTGCAGTGGCCGCTGGAGGACGCGGCACGTGCGTTGCAATTCGTGCGCAGCCGCGCTCCCGAGTGGAACATCGACAAACAGCGCATCGGCGCGAGCGGCGGCAGCGCCGGAGCGTGCAGCAGCCTTTACCTCGCCTTCCACGACGACATGGCCGATCCGAAGAGCAGCGATCCCATCGCCCGCGAATCCACCCGCCTTTGGTGCGCGGCGGTGAGCGGCGCGCAGACCTCGCTCGACCCGAAACAGCTCAAGGAATGGACCCCAAACAGCCGCTACGGCGGTCACGCCTTTGGTTTCATGGACCCGAATGATCGCAAAACCCGTGACACGCGCTTCGCCGAGTTCCTCGAGAAACGCGAGTCCGTGCTGAAGTGGATCAAGCTGTACTCGCCCTACGAACTCGTCTCCAAGGACGACCCGCCCGTCTATCTCTTCTACACTTCCGTTCCCGCCATCGGCCAGGAGCAAAAAGACCCCACCCACACCTCCAACTACGGTGTCAAACTCCAGGCGCACTGCCAGGCCCTCGGCACCGAATGCGAACTTGTCTATCCCAACGCTCCCAACGTGAAGCACAAGAGCATCGCTGAGTTTTTGATCGCGACATTGAAGAAATAGAGGCGCTGTGATAGCCTTCGCCCATGAACAGGGTCCTCAACACCGATGTCCTCAGCATGGCGGAGTTCGCCTTGGACACGCGTGTGCATTCAGCGTGACTCAAACAGCGGGGCCGGGCGACGGTATTGACCCAGGATGGCGAAGCGGCGGCAGTGCTGATGCCGGTGGAGGCGTATGAAAAGATGGCATGGGAGGCCCATGAGCACCAGATGGACCAGCGGCTGAAGTCGGCGGTCGATGCGTATGCCCAAGGCGAGCGTGGCACGCCTGCGCGTGAGTTTTTCGACAGCCTTTACCGCGAGGACGACGAGACGACGGAAAGTGTATGAATTACTCCTTGGCTCTTGCGACTGAAGCCAAGCAGAGCATCCGGCAGCATCGGCAGTGGTATCGCACGGAGTGATGTTTGGCATCAACCTGTGAGATGACCGGTCGTGCCGACGTTTGATCGGTCCACCATGAAACTCGCACTCTCCCTCCTCCTGCTCACCAGCATTGCCTTCGCCGCCGACACACCGGCGAAGAAGGCTGAAGCACCCAAAGCTCCGGCCAAGAAAGTCCTTCCGAAGAACCCGCCGCCCACGGTCGCGAATCTGAAGTATGGGCCAGCGCAGCGGAATGTGCTCGATTTCTGGCAGGCGAAGTCGGACAAGCCGACGCCGCTGCTGTTTTTCATCCATGGCGGCGGCTGGATGGGTGGGGACAAGGCGGGAATCGCCGTGGAACCGTTTTTGAAGGAGGGCATCTCCGTGGTGTCGATCAACTACCGCTACATCTCGCAGGCGCAGGACGTGGTGCCGCCGGTGAAGGCGCCGCTGCATGATGCGGCGCTGGCTTTGCAAACGGTGCGCAGCAAGGCGGGCGAGTGGAACATCGACAAGCAGCGCATCGGTGCCAGCGGCGGCTCGGCGGGCGCGTGCAGCAGCCTGTGGCTGGCGTTTCATCCCGACATGGCCGACCCGAAGAGCAGTGATCCCATTGCCCGTGAATCGACGCGTCTTTGGACCGCTGCAGTGAACGGCGCGCAGACGACGCTAGATCCCAAGCAGATGCGTGAGTGGACGCCGAACAGCAAGTACGGCGGTCATGCTTTCAGCAAGAGCGGTGAGTTCAAGAACTTTGATGACTTCGTGGCGGCAAGAGAGCGCATCCTGCCATGGATCGCCGAGTACTCGCCCTACGCGCTCGTTTCGTCCGACGATCCGCCGGTTTATCTCAACTACGGCGGCCCGCCGGCGCTCGGCAAAGACGAGCGGGACCCGACTCACACCGCCAACTTCGGCGTGAAGCTGCAGGAGCACTGCAAGACGAACGGCGTCGCGGCTGATCTTGTTTATCCCGGTGCGCCGGACGTGAAGTTCAAGACGATCAACGAGTATCTCATCGCGAAGCTCAAGGAAGTGAAGTGAAACGGCTAATCATCCACCCATCATGATCATGAAACTCAGCACACACATTGTCAGCAGTCTTGCGCTCGCTGTTTGCCTCGCCTCCTGCGACAAAGCAGGCAAACCCGCAACGTCGTCCACGCCTGCTGCAGCGGCTCCATCTGCGCCAGCTTCCGCCTTCCGTCCGATCTTCAATGGCAAAGATCTCACCGGCTGGTTTGGCCTGAATCCGCATTCTGTGATGAAGCTCGAAGGCGCGAAGAAGGACGAAGCCCTCAAGAAGATGCGCGAGGAGTTTGCGCAGCACTGGAAGGTCGAAAACGGCGAACTCGTCAACATTGGCACCGGTCCGTATGCAACGACGGAGGAGGAGTTTGGCGACATCGAGTTCCTCATTGAATACAAGACCGTGGCAGGTGCCGACAGCGGCATCTACATGCGTGCCACGCCGCAGGTGCAGATCTGGGACAAGAACCAGGTCTTTGATCCCGCCAAGCCGACGCGCAGGCCGCATCTCGGCTCGGGTGGTCTGTTCAACAACACGCCGGACACACCGGGCCGCGATCCACTGATGGTAGCCGACAAGCCCTTCGGCGAGTGGAACAGCTTCCGCATCCGCCAGATCGGCGCCCGCACCTGGGTGTGGCTGAACGACCAACTCGTCGTCGATGGCGCACCGCTGGAAAACTATCCCGACAAGACGCAGTCGCTGCCTGCGAAAGGTCCGATCATGCTGCAAACCCACGGTGGTGAAATCCGCTGGCGCAATCTGCAGGTGCGCGAAATCGGCGCTGAGGAAGCAAAGAAGATTCTCGCCGAGGCGGACGCGAAGAAGTGACCCACGAGGTCATCAAGCTGTTGCAAACCTTCGCCGTGGGCCTGCCCACGGCGAAGTCAGCCAGAGCATGAGCATTACGGCCACTTGTGATGCCACGCAGCAGGCCGTGAATGTTGGCTGAACTTCCAGATCCGTTTCAACCGGCGGTTCGTTTACATAAAACTGCGGCGGATTTGTGAGAGTGGCTGATGCGAGCATCTGGCGCTGACCGAAGGCCCGGCGCAATGCACCCTCCAGGCCGTTGATGGTCTGCCGCAACTTCACATAGTCAGGATTAAAGCGGGAGGCGCTCAAGGTGCGAATTTCGTCATGGATGGCCGCCATTTCCTGTTCAAGCCAGGCGGTGGAGGCTTTCATGGATTCACTGGCACCCTTGATGGCTTCTTGTTGAGCCAACAGTTCCGTGAGCAGACGATTTCTGCTTCCCGTCTGCATGGCAGCGGCGGCGATGACCTGCGGATGCTGGCTGCCATAGGCGGCGTTAAGCGCGGCAAGTTCGGTGGTGTTTTTCAGTAGTTCCGACCAGGCTTCCGAGATGCCGGAGCTGCGTTTGGAAATGAGCTGGACGGTATTCGCCGCCTTGCCGTCATCCTTGGTGTCGTTGGTTTCGGCCAGTTCAAAGCCGGAAGAGGGCGGCACATCCCGTCCGGCGCGGAGGTCTTTGATCGCTGTCTCCAGCAGCGTTAGCATGTTTTGAAACTGTCTGGCGCGGACCGTCATGTCCGCCTTGAGGTTTTCGATGCCGGTGGCCTTGCGTCGCTGCTCACGCAGGCGGGCTTCGCGTTCGAGCGGATCGCCCACCGCATCACCGAGCGCCTGCAGGGCAGCACGATGCTGCTGCAATTGTGATTCGAGCGATGCGATGTTTTCCTCCGCCCGCTTTAGAGATGCCGTTTTCTCCTCGTGCCAGAGCTGCGAGTCCAAGGCGCGTCGTTCCTCCAGCAATGCGGCGGCGATGGTGCTGGCGAGCCTGGGTGATGAAGCGGCGACGTCGATGCCGATCGTGCGGCTGAATGAGTTGATGCTGACCGTGGTGGCTTGGAGGATGGCCGCAGCGTCCATGCCCAGCCCCGGATGCCGTTTCACGATGGCGTTGGCGACACGCCGGTCATGAAAACCACGGCCGATGCTGCCGGTGATCTGGGAGTCTTCCGCCGCCGCATAGTTGCCGATGCTGTTCTCCGAGGGCGCATTGGTCACGGCGGTCAGCTCCGCAGCAGCCACATATTTTTTGGGCCCCACACTCCAGTAAAGGCCTAGTGCCAGAAGAGCGAGCGCCTGGAAGATGACGAAGCGTTTCATGTCCCGCGTCTCCTTGTGCCGGTGCAAAGCAGGCCGATCAAGACGCCCACCAGCGGGCAGGAAAGCAGCGCGACCTGCGGGACGGGGCGTTCGGTATGAGCGGGCAACGAGGGTGGATCTTCAATGACGAACAAGGAGATCAAAGAGACCATCCCCAGATCAATCAACTGGCGGGTCTTCACGATCTCGGCCAGCGAGGCTTCCAGCCCGGCTTTCAACGCACGCTGGGGGCCTTCGGCAAATTCCCGCTGCCGTTCCTCCATCATGGCCTTTTCGTAGTCTGCCCGTTTTTCGGTCAGTTCTTTCACGCTTTGATCCAGTGCCACGAGCGAGGAGCGTTCCTTCTCGATCTGCGTTGCCAGGAAGGATTTCAGCTCCTTTTCAACCGCAGCGACACGCGCTTTGGCAACCAAGGTTCTCGGACTGTTCTCACCGGAGCCGATCAGGGTTTCCGCCAGTTCAGAACGGCTGGCGGCCAGATTGCGGCGCAGTTCGATGACGCCAAACTTGCGGAGGGTTTCAGTTTCCTGAAAAAAAGCACCTACCGTCGGATCTTCCTTCAGGTCGCCTAACTGACCGGCTTTCGACATGGCATCCAGCGAAGCGATGGTGCCTTGCAACCGTGCCCGTTCAACGATGATGTCCACGAGCGCTTTTTCGATCGCATTGATGTTGGCGGCATAATCCACGGTCTGGACGCTGGTGCTCAGGCGGTCGGTGACATCCTGAAGCTGGCGCTCGATGCTGACGGCGAGACGGTCCGTTGTTGCCCGGCTCCCTGCGGTTTTGTTTTCGATCTGCTTCGAATAGATCGCCGCACGGGCCTCCAAAAATGCAGTGACCATGCGCTGTGCCATCTTGGGATCTTCATGCCGTGCGGTGATCTTCACAAAGGTGGAACCCACGACGGGGGCGGCACGCACTCTGCGGCGGAGATCTTCGTGCTGCGTCGGTGGCAGGCCGAGCTTTTCGCATGCAGCGGTCACCACGATATTGGAGGCAAAGCTGTTGGCAAAGTCTTCCACCATTTTGAAGATGATGGAGGAGGTGTCCTGCTCAGTGGCGCTCTCTACCACGCCCTCAGGATGTGCGTCATAGCCGGCCAGCCTGACCGTGGCTTGGGAGGCATAGATGGGCTTTGACCAAAGGAGCATCGCGCCATTCGCCGTGAGCAGGACCAGCGTCGCCGCCAGGCCACAGTATAATCCGCGCTTAAGGTCGCTTTTAGTCACGAGAGTGGAGGAAGTAGGCCAGCATTCCCGAACGCAGGACACCGATGACGACACCAAGCATGCCAAAGGCCGCCAGCGCACCGGCCACCGCGATCAGTTTGGTCGTCAGGTAAGGCCCCTGGGGCAGATCGGGCGGATCGAGCACACGCAGCGTCTGCGGCTGCATCTGAATCGTGATGGCAAGCTGGTTTTTGCGGCTGAGAAGCTGCTGATAAACAGCCTGGAGCGAGTTGTTGGCAAACACCAGCGCGTTGTTCACCGGATCGCGGTCCAGCACAGTGGCGGTCTGGGTTTTGAGCGTCTGCCGATTTTTTTCCAGCAATTCGCGAGATGCTTTCAGGCCCGAAAAGTTGGTTTCCGCCTGATGGGCCAGTTCACGCAGACCTTGCACCAACTGGCGTTTCGTTTCGCTCACGGCCGCCGTCGCCTCCACCACTTTTGCGTTGGTGGCGCCATAGCGGCTGCTCAACGAGGCCAGCTCCTCCATCTTGGATGCCAACTGTCGTTTGAGATCTGAAAAGGTGTTGCTGGCCTCGCCAAAATCTTGAAACCGCTCGGCGTTGCCTTTGCCGCTTTCGATTTCGGCGACGGCGCTGTGGAGCTTGTCCAGGCGGATGCGCGCGGCCTCGGTTGCGGCGACGAGCTGGGCGATGTTGCCTTCGATGGTCACCTGGCCGCTGCCAGAGATATTCTTGTCCGTCACATCCGACTTGCCGACGGCGTTTGCGGCCGTCTGCTCGTAGAGGCTCTTGATGTTTTTTTGCAGCTCCTCCAACTGGCGATCAATCCCTTGAATCAGCGGCTTCATCACCATCTGAAATTTTTCGTTTTCCTGCTCGATGCGCTTTGCCAGCACGGTTTGCAGCAGCCGTTGCGCCTGTTCCGGTTTGTCTGAATCTGCCGTGACGGTGATCAGTGCCACGTCGGCGGCCTTGGCCGCGATGCTCTTGCGGACACCCTCAGCGGTGAATGGCGCTCCGAGCTGCTCTGCGGTGCGGGCGGCAAGGAGGCCGCTCTTGAAGCTGGAGACAGCGGCGACTGACCGGTAGGGCATCGACGCCGCGTTTTCCTGCGTCTCGGCCACTCCCTGAGTTTGAAACTCCCTGGAGGTTACCTCTACAAGTGCGGTTGAGCGATACTTCACTGGCAGCATGACCCAGCAGCCAGCGGCGGCTCCGGCACCGAGCAGTGTCAGTGCCACGATGGGCAGCACCATTTTTCCCCACGCAATCGCGGGCATTGGGCCGGACGCAGCCGGTGAGGTTAATTCAGGCGATGTTTTCACAGGTCAGAGTTCCGGGGGATCACGAGGTTGCTGCACCAAATCAACTGCATCACCCAAATTCGCTCCACGGCGTTGGTCAACAGGGATTCGTTGCAGGCGGAAATCAGGATGAAGGCGGTCGATACCAGCGGCCAGGTCGCCGCCCAGTTGGTGACGTTGGTCACATGCTGGAGGGTCCGCTTGATCGCCGTGAGCAGCACGCCGCCGTAGAGCACCATGCCGGAGATGCCGAGACCCAGCATCAGCTCGATGTAGCCGTTGTGCGCATGCGGTGTGCGCCAGTTGGTGGCCTGCCAGATCCAGCCGACCGGCCCGGGATAGACCCAGAAGGCGCCGTAGCCATGTCCCAGCATGGGTTTTTCGGCGATGGCCTCCAGGCAGATGCGCCAGATAAAGTCACGGCCGGTGATGGACAGGTTTTTGCCCACGGAATGCGCCGCGGCATTGGCCGTGTCCGTGATGAACGGCAGCAGGGTGCCCTGCGTGGACTCCCAGCCCACGCCCAGGCCAACGAGCAGCAGCAGCAGCGCCGTGAGTCTGCGCCAGGCCACCGGTTTTTTTTGCAGCAGCCACAGGTAGGGCAGTGCCGACAGCAGCACGATCACCAGCACCAGCGCACTTTTGGACCGTGACATCAGCACCAGGACAAGACTCATCGCCACCAGCGCCGCGCTGCGCAGCCGCGTGCGCCCATGCAGCACGCCGATGACACCGCAGATGGTGGCAAAGGACATCATGCGGCCCAGCACGTTCTTGTGAATGAACAGTCCGCGCCACGCACCGGGAAACTCCACCGTCATCACGCCAATGCTTGGTACCGCCACGCATATCAGCAGGCTGCCGGCGGCGATGACGAGCAGTGCGTTGGTGATCACGGTCATCTTCTGCTCCACATCGAGTTGCGCGGCGGCGGCAAAGGCGCAGGCGGCGGCCACGGTCAGGTTGATGGATTCCATCAGGGTGTTCGTTGGCGCTGAACTCCACAGGCATGAGAGCAGCGCCAGCCCGCAGAGAGCCACCATCACCTTGCTATCACTGAGCACCTGTTTGAAACCGGTGAAATCACAAAACACCAGCACCGCCACCACGGGCACCATACAGAAGAAGGGAACGACGTTTTTGATGAACCAGACCGTGGACGAACTGATCGGATTCGACGTCTGCATGATGCCAAAGAAATAAACATAGCTGAACGTGAAGACCACCAGCAGCCAGCCTGGCAAGGCCGGTGATTTCGAGGGGGCTGTCTGCTCACACTGCATGTTTAAGCTTGATGGAGATGTGCCAGATTCCGCCTGCCATCTGTTTTCAGCCTATGTGGCGGCCACAAATTGCGCAATAAAAAACACGCGCCGTGCCGCACAGCCGGTCGAACCCCCCGCTGCTGTCTCCCATCTTGACGGCGTCTGGCATTCTGGTCATCCTCAGCGGGAATTGAAAATAATGCCTGTCATGGACACCCCGCTCGTCACCGTCGTCATCCCTTGCTACAACATGGAGCCATATCTGGCGCAGACGCTGGAGTCGGTGATCAACCAGACCTATAAAAACCTGGAGATCATCGTCGTCGATGACGGCTCCAAGGACGGCACCGTGCGCGTCGCCAACGAGTTCGTCGCACGTGATCCGCGCGTGAAAGTGCTGGAGCAGACGAACAAAGGCGCCTCCGCCGCGCGCAACCTCGGCCTCGACCATGCGAGCGGGAAATACGTCGCCCTGACCGATGGTGATGACTGGTGGGCGCCCACGAAGATCGAAAAGCACGTCGCGCACCTGGAAGCGAAGCCGGACATCGGTGTCAGCTACTCCGCCACGCAGTTTGTCGATCGCGATGGCAAGCTGCTGCACTGCCGCTTTCCCAAGACGCACAATCTCAGCGACTACTACCTCTACTGCCGCAATCCCATCACCAACGGCTCCACGCCCGTGT
Organism: Verrucomicrobiales bacterium; assembly: GCA_043770175.1. Taxonomy (GTDB): domain Bacteria; phylum Verrucomicrobiota; class Verrucomicrobiia; order Verrucomicrobiales; family Verrucomicrobiaceae; genus Prosthecobacter. Next base: position 20,132 of record JAYVIO010000303.1, read on the forward strand.
TCCGCCGTGAGATCTTCGACCAGCACAGTTTCGACGAGAACAAGCCGCGCAACAACGACGTGGACTGCTGGCTGCGCATCTGCTTCACCCCGCCCAGGAAATGGAAGCTGGAGGGCATCAACGAGGCGCTCACCTTCTATCGCGTCACCCCCGGCAGCCTGTCCGACAAGCTCGACTCGCACTACGACGCCTGCGTTCACACCTGGCAGAAGTCGTACCAATACGCGCCTGACATCGCGCAGAAGTACGCCAAGCTGGCGGAGGCGTTCCAGCTCCGCAATTACGCCCGCCGCGCCTTCTCCATGCGCCAGGGCGCCGACTGCCGGAAGTACATGTGGCAGGCCATGAAAACCTCGATGCGCATGTTTCTTTATGAACCGGTGATGACCGGCGTCACCCTCGCCGCCGTGCTGCTGGTGCCGTTGGTTCCAGGAGGGAAGAAAAAATCATGAAACACCGGCTGCCCACCATCTCGATTCTCGACATTCCCATCGTGCGCGCGACGGAGGCGGAGGCGATGGCGGAAATCCGGCATCTGGCGGAGCAGCCGGAGCCGGCGCTGGTCATTTATGTGAACGCCCACACGCTGGAACTGACGGCGCGGGATCCTGAGTATCGCAAGATCGTGCAGGAGGCCGCCATCGTGCTGAACGACGGCATTGGCGTGTCCATGGCGGCGAAGATCGTGGGGAAAGAGTCGTTTCCGGCGAATCTGAACGGCACCGATCTGACGCCGCTGATTTTGCAACTGGCCGCAGAGCGGGGCTGGCGGGTGTTTCTGCTGGGAGCCGCACCCGGCGTGGCGGAAAAGGCGGCGGCGAAGTTTCTTGCGACGACACCCGGTCTCGAAATAGCGGGAACGCACTCAGGTTTCTTCAACGCCGGGGAGCTTGAGGGCGTGATTCAGCAGATTCGTGACGCACGCACGGACGTGCTCATCGTGGGCATGGGCAATCCGGTGCAGGAGCAGTGGCTGGCGCGGCATCAGGCGCAGACGGGCGCGCGGCTCGGCGTCGGTGTCGGCGCGTTCCTCGATTTTTCGGCAGGGGTGTTCCCGCGTGCGCCGCGGTGGATGCAGCAGATGAAGATCGAGTGGCTCTACCGCATGTCACGCGAGCCCAGGCGGCTGTGGAAGCGCTATCTCGTGGAGGCACCGGTGTTTCTGGCGCATGTGGCATGGCATACGCTGACGCGGAAGAAGCAATGAGGACTCCCCTCCGCAAAGCGCTGAGCCATCAGCACGGTGTGACCGGGTTGCCGCTGCGCTTGATCTCAGGTCACTCAGTTACACCTTCAATGCTGAACCTGGCTGCTTGTGTACTTCACGATTCAGTTTGTCAGCTAGTTGCAGCCTGACCGCGTTTCCTCGGCTTTGTCAGGCTTCTATTAACTCGGCAATTAAATAAAATATAAAACACCTTGGTTCAGCACATATAGGTTGGGCATGGCTATCAAGAAGCCCAGGAGCTGATCCGTCGCCGATGTGTGGCGGCGATACGCAAAGGCAGGAGCATCGCCGATGCGGCGCGAGCCTTTGGGGTGAGTTATGATCCAGCGCACCGGTGGCAGAAGGCCCACAAGCAGGCCGGCAGCAGGGCGCTGGTTTCGCGCCAGCGCGGACGCAAACACGGCACGCAGCGCCGCCTCGACGCGCAGCAGGAGGTCAGACTGCGGCGCATGATCATCGACAGCACACCGGAGCAGTTGAAGCTGCCCTTCATGCTGTGGGAACGGCGGGCCGTGCAGGAGCTGGTGGCAAGGAAGTTTGGCATCGAACTGCCGTTGCGCACGGTGGGCGAGTATCTGCTGCGTTGGGGATTGAGTTGCCAGCGCCCGGCCACAGCGTTCTACGAGCAGCAGCCCAAAGCCGTGAAGCAGTGGCTCAAAGAACAGTATCCAGCCATCGTGCAGCGGGCCAAGCAACAGGGAGCCGAAATCCAATGGGCAGACGAAGCCGGAGTGAGCACCAGCAGCGCGGCAGGAGCACGCGGCTATTCGCTCAAAGGCAGGACGCCGGTGCTCAAGCGGGTGGCGCGGCCATCACGGATCAACCACATCAGCAGCGTGACCAATCAGGGCAAGATGCGCTTCCTGATCTATGAGGGAACATTCACGGCGGAGACATTCATCAAGTTCCTCAAGCAGAGCGTCAAGGCGGCAAGCGGGCGCAAAATCATCATGATCGTGGACAACTTGCGCGTGCATCACAGCAAGGCAGTGAGTGAATGGCTGGAGGGCAAGGAGTCAGTGATCGAGCTTGAATACCTGCCGGCCTACAGCCCGGAACTCAATCCAGACGAGTATCTCAACAATGATGTGAAAGCCAACGTGCATCGCCGCTCAATGCCACGAACCAAAGAAGAACTGCGCGTCAATGTCGAGCGCCATCTCAAACACATCGCCAGAAACCCAAACGGCGTCCGTTCCTACTTCAACGCCAGGCACATCCGTTACGCCGCCTAAATCTTGTATTTATTTGCCGGGTTAATAATGGCGGTTGGCAAAGTCGTACACAGCGCCAAGGACATCGTTTGTGGCGATTCCTTTCTCCTCAATGGCCAATCCAACACCGTGGCGACGGATTGGGGCAAAGATGAGCCGCCGACGTTTCACAGCGAGTGGATTCGCACCTTTGGTCACAGCAACGGCAACCCCAAAGGCGAGCATCTCTGGGGCGAGGCGACGTATCGCGCTCGCGACGGACGATTGCAGATCAGCTACTGGGCCATGGAGCTGCCGAAACGACTCGTTGAGAGCCTGAAGATGCCCATTTGCATCATTAACGGTGCCATCGGCGGCACACGCATCGATCAGCATCTGCGCACGCCTGACGATTCTACCGACATGACCTCCATCTACGGTCGCCTGCTCTGGCGCGTGCGTGAGGCACGGCTCACGCATGGCATTCGCGGCGTGCTCTGGCATCAAGGCGAGAACGATCAAGGTGCAGATAGTCCCACCGGTGGCTACGGCTGGGAGAAGTATCGCCAGCTCTTCATCGACCTCGCCTCAGCCTGGAAGGAAGACTACCCGAACATCCAGCACTACCACATCTTCCAAATCTGGCCCAAGGCTTGTGCCATGGGCATCGACGGCTCCGACAACCGCCTGCGTGTAGTGCAGCGCTCGCTGCCCACGGCCTTCTCGAACATGACCATCATGTCCACGCTCGGCATCGAACCTCCCGGCGGTTGCCATTTTCCACCCGCCGGTTACAGCGAGATCGCCCGAATATCGCAGCGGATCATCGAGCGTGAGCACTATGGCGTGAAGTTCGATAAGCCCATCACGCCGCCAAATCTCCTCCGCGCTACCTTTTCGAACGAAAAGAAGGACCAAATCACCCTGGAGTTCGATCAGCCTCTGCAGTGGGACAACGCACTCATCAGCGAGTTTTACCTCGATGGGGAAAAAGGCCAGATCGCTTCTGGCAATGTCCTCACGCTGAAACTGACTGCTCCAGCATCCGCGAAAACCACCAGCTATCTCGACAGCGCTTGCTGGAGTCAGGCAAACTTGCTCAGCGGTGCCAATGGGATCGCCGCGCTGACCTTTAGCAGTGTCTCTATCGTTGTGCCTTGAACAGAGCTGTGCACGGCTCTACGTCATCTCTCTGAATGCAAACCTTCCCACGCATCTTCACGCTCTGCGCGTGGCATCTTGCGTTGATGCTGACGGCGCAGGACATTTCACTTTCGCGCATCAATACACTCATGGCCATGCCTCGGTCTGAGGCAGCGAAGCGAGCTCCAGTGCGAGTTCGCGGGGTCGTTTCACTCATTGGTGAAGGACTGGCGGGTGCGGAGAAGAAGAAGGAGCAGGTGCTGTCGTCGTTTTGCATCGAAGATGAGAGCGGCGGCATCTGGGTGTCGGTGTCGCAGGCGATACGGGACAAAGTTTGGCAAGGTTCGAAAGACCAGCTTTTCGCCCTCAAAGAAGGCACGAAGATCGAGATCGATGGCGTCTTGGATGAGGGGGCATTCGCTCCGGTTATCGTGCCGCGGGTGCTTCGATTGCTGGGTGAGAAAACTCTGTCTCCAGCGCGCGAGGTGCCGCTGGCGCAGCTCATGAGCGGAGCGGCGGATGTGCAGCGCGTGCGGGTGTCGGGTGTGGTGCAGAGCATCGCGGATGAAGCAGGGAGGCGCTGGTTGCTGAAGGTGGAGACTGGCCTCGGGCATTTCCTGGCTCGCCTGCCGAAGACGGAAGCCTTTGCGCCTGCTCGGATGCTGGACGCGGAGGTGCAGATGACGGGTGTGGCGGCGGTGTCGCGGAACTGGCGCTCGGAGTTTGTGTGCCCGCGACTCGTAATCAGTCGCGAGGAGGATGTGGTGATCATGAAGCCAGCTCCTGATGATCCCTTCGCGGCGCAAAAGGTCCCGCTGGAAGAGTTGGATGCCTTTGCTCCACAGGGAAGACCGTTGCATCGTCGCAGAATTGAAGGTGTGGTGACTTACACCGATCCCGGTGGATTTCTGTTCATGCAGTCGGGTCTCTATGCCGTGCGTGTGGAGATGGTGGATTTACAACCGCCAGCCTTGGGTGATCGCGTCGAGGCAACCGGGTTCATTGACACGAGTCGGAACGTGGCCGGGCTTGCTGGAGCGCTCATACGCAAACTGAGCACCGATGCATTGCCTGCGCCCGTGGCTGTGACGATGTCGGACATCGAGTCGGACTTCACCTTGATGAAGAAAGGTCAAAAGGGGCGGCTGCCGGGTTGCGATGGCTTGCTCATCCGTGTCGAAGGCCGTCTGCTCAATGTGCCCGGCGCTTCATCTGATGGCGTGCAGCGTCTGGAACTCGACTGTGGCGACGGCGTGACGACACTCTTTGCTCGCGGTGGGGTGGATGAATTGTTACCGGGAACGCAGCTCCGCGCCACGGGCATCGCCAGCGTGCAATATGCGCCTGCCGGCCAGACAGCGAATTTTGCGGAGCCGACGCGGCTTGATTTGCTGCTGCGTGATCGCAACGACATCACCGTGCTGAATGCGCCATCCTGGTGGACGCTGAAGCGCACGCTCATTGCATTGTGCGCCGTGCTCTTGATCGCGCTCGCAGCGCTGGCATGGGCGGCGGTGCTGCGGCGCACGGTAGCGAAACAGACGCGGCTTCTGGCGCAGGAAATGCGCGGTCGTCGGGATGCAGCGGTGGAGTTTCAGGCGGCGCTGCGTGAGCGGACCCGTCTGGCGGCCAATCTTCACGACACGGTGCTGCAAACCATGACCGGACTCGCCTATCAGATCGAAGCCTGCGAAGCGGAATCACTGCCAGAGTCACAGCGCAGGGCCAATCATCTCGAAACCGCACGCCGCATGGTGCAGCGTGGCCAGGAGGACCTGCGCAATGCCGTGTGGGCGCTGCGCGCGCTGCCTGTCAAGGAGCGTACTCTGGCAGAAGCCGTGCGCAGTGTGGCGAAACAAGTCAGCGCCGGACATGACGTGGAAATCCTTGTCGAGCCCATCAATGAGTTGCCGCAGATCGCGGACTTCATCGCTGGCAATTTGTTGCTCATCGTGCAGGAGGCCGTTCACAATGCACTGAAACACGCCAAGCCCACGCAGATTCGCATCACGCTGAGTTCATCGCCGGATGACGCGAGTTTTGTCATCGTCGTGCAGGATGACGGCAGCGGTTTTGTCATGGGCTCGCAGCCCGGTGCCAGTTCAGGCCATTTCGGCCTCGAAGGCATGCGAGAGCGCGTGGAGCGACTCGGCGGCACGCTGGAGTTGAACAGCACGCCCGGCAGCGGCACCACCTTGCGCGTCGAAGTGCCGCTACGTTCTTTCGATCACGACCTCGTTTGAATCTCATGCCCACGCCGATCCGACTTCTGCTCATTGATGATCACGCTGTGATGCGTGCGGGCCTCGCGAACATGCTGAATGCGAATCGCGACTTCAAAGTCGTCGCCGGAGCCGATGATGCGGTGAGAGGACTCGCCCTCTATCGCCAGCACAAACCCGACGTGACCTTGCTGGATGTCTCCATGCCTGGCATGGGCGGCATCGAGTGCCTGCGGGCGCTGCGGGCCGAGTTTCCAACCGCACGCGTGCTCATGCTCAGTTCGTCTGATGCGGAGGAAGACATCGTGCAAGCCCTCGAAGCCGGTGCTTGCGGCTACGTTTCGAAATCAGCCCGTCCTGCCGAACTCACCACGGCCATCGTCGATGCGCACGCCGGCAAACGCGTCGTCAGCGCCGCCATCGAGAGCCGGATCGCCGAGCATGCCTCTAGCACCACGCTCACCGCCCGCGAGATCGAGGTCCTCCACCTGTTGCGCAAAGGGATGACCAATCCCGACATCGGCCGCCTCCTCGGCATCACTCCCCGCACCGCCAAAGCTCACGTCGCCGCCATCCTCGAAAAACTCGGCGCCGCCGATCGCACAGAAGCCGTGGCGCGGGCATTTGAGCGGGGCTTGTTGAAGGTGTAGAGAGAGGTTCCTCGATTTGTTCTACTGTGTTTGCGGCTCAAGTCGGCCCGTATGAACATTTCTCCGTCGGAGAGCGTAACCAATTTGGCTTTGTGGTATGATCTATTGAATGACTCTCGATTTCGCCAGCCACATCACCTCCAGCCAGCAGCGGTTGTATGCGTACATACGCTCGCTGCTGGATAACTCGGCGTCGGCTTGGGACGTGCTGCAGGAGACGAATGTGGTGCTGTGGAAGAAGCAGGCGGAGTTTCGGCCGGGCACTAACTTTGATGCGTGGGCCTTCACGGTGGCGCGGTTCCAGGTGCTGGCCTGGCTGCGGGATCGGAAGCGCGAGCCGCTGGATGTGATGACGCCGGAGCTATGCGAGTTGATGGCGGCGGAGGCGGCTGTGGAGACGGCGGAGTTTGATGGTCGGCTCGTGGCTTTGCAGAAGTGCCGGGAACAGTTGCCGGAGCGTGGTCGCCGCTTGGTGGAACTTTATTATGAGTGCGGTCGCAGCGTGAAGCAGGTAGGCGACGATTTGAAAATGGGTGCCGAGGCGGTGAAGCAGGCGCTCTTCCGGCTGCGGCGTTTGTTGCAGGACTGCATCGAAGGCCAATCTATAACTACCGATTCTCTATGAACACGACTCCCGATGAAAACCCTCGTGATTGGCTGGAGCGCATGCTCATCAAGCTGCGCGAAGGCGAGGCGACTCCTGATGAGGTGGCGAAACTGCGCGCGCTGCTGGCCAGCGATGCGGAGGCCCGCCGTGCTTACCTGCGGGCGAAGCAAATGGACACGATGTTGGAGACGGTGCCGATGCAGCAGGTGACTTTGCGTCCCTCAGCGAAGAAGGAAGCAAGTGTGTTGCGCCGCTGGAAGATCGCGGC
>JAYVIO010000304.1:0-27400 GCA_043770175.1 Verrucomicrobiales bacterium
CCGTGCTCGCCGCCGTTTCATTCACCCGCAACCAGCCATCCGACTTCGGCGTGAGCAGCGCCAGCATCCCGGAGAGCGCCGGCGGCAAACGCAGCGTCAGATCATTCCAATCTCGCGCCAGCGGCAGCGTCGCCGTCAGTTCAATGGCATGCGTGCCCGGATTCTCCAGCGTCAGCCAGTTGTCGTTCAACGCCGCCGCCTTCCCATCCACTCGCACCTCGCCCACCAACGCCTTCATCGTCTCTTTGCCACCCACGACCTGCGCAAACGGCAGCAACAGCTTCGTCCACTGTCCGCGTGTCGTCGCCGTGATGCGTGCCTCCAAAACGATCCCGCGCTCCTCGATGCGGCCTTGATACAGCGCGCTGTGAATCACCGCATGCTGTGTCGCATCCGCCTCCACCGCCAGCGCCCGGCGATTCTCCTTCGCCGTCTTCCACAGCCGCTGAAACTCCTCATATCCCAGGTAAAACCGCTCCGCCTTCTGCTCCGCCAGCGGCTTCGTCACATCATACGGAATGATCACCGTATGCGCTGCCGGATCGGCAGGCGGAGCCTGCGCAAAGAGCGAAGGGCTAAGGGCTAAGAGAAAGACGAGCAGCACGCTCACGGAGGTCAGGCTTCCAGCCTGACAACGGACCGAGGCTTCCAGCCTTTCCCCGCCGATCAAGGCGGGACGCCCCGATCCGCCGACAGGCCGGAGGCCTATCCTCCCATCCGTGCTCATTCGTGAACATTCCTGGTTGAAAAAATTCATCGTCTTCATGCCATCACCTCCCGCTGCGTTGAAGTTGAACCCACCGCCACCGGCCGGATGAACGCAAACAACCACCCCAGCACATGCAGCGCCAGCGCGCACAACCAGCCAAACGCCACCGCGTTCGTCAACGCCAGCCACGTTCCCTCAAACATCAGCGGCGCACCCCACGCCGCCAGCACCACGACCAGCAGCGTCATGAACCAAGGTCGCCGCCTGCCAAACCGCCAGAACAACGCCATGCCCAATGCCATCGCCAGCACCGCACGCACCATCTGCTGCGACCACGATGTGTAATGCAGCGCCAGCACCTCCGGCGGCTGCGCCCCATGAAACCTCAGCAGCCGCCCCGTCTCCGGCAGCACCACATCCAGCGGGATCAGGCCGGATTTGAAGATGTATGAGTTGTCGTAACCCACATTGATGCTCAAACCTAAATCATCCGGCTTAGATTTTGCCAGCGGCTCGACCGTGGCCTCGACCAGATCGAGGTTGGGCTGCGTGTTGCGCACCACGATCTGTCCGGTGGCTGGATTGAAAGACGCGCTCGCACCTTCGGGAAACGTGATGCCCTGTGCTTCAAGAATCTGTTTCGCGGTCTTTCGTGCAATCAGGCCGGAACCAGCCGCAGGAGCACCAGCCGCAAATGGATCTGCCGGAGCCGCCACTGCGCCGAAGTCACCGCCGCCGGCCACCAGGAAATCCGGCGGCACGCGGAAGGTGCGCGTGTGAAGCTGACTGGCGTTTTCGGAGAGTGGAACGATCAGCACCGCATTCGACTCCACCTTGTATTTCATCTGCGCCAACTCGGTGACATAACGCAGCGCCTCGCTCAGCGGCACATTTTTGAGATCGAGGCTGATTTTGGCGCTCGAAGGAGCATCGCCGTTTCGCAGGATCATGTTCACCCCGCCGCCGCCTGGACTGGAGGTGTCGAGATCGCGCGATTTCACCCGCAGAAACTCGATGGCCTCCTCGATCGTAGCTTCTTGGAACTGCACGCGCGGCAGGATGATGCGATCCATCTTCTGCATCTGTGCGACTGATTTGGGTGCCGCCAGCATCGCGCTGCCATCGCGTTCTGCGCCGCCTGCAGCGAAAGGATCGGCTGGAGCCGCAGGCATGGCCTCAGCCGTCACCACCGTCTTCTCCTCCCACTTCTCATCCACCTGCGCCAGCATCTTCGAGCGCTGGTGATCGTAGGCGCTCTTGAAATACTCCATGCGTTTCCGTTCTGCGCTCTCCAGGCCACGTCTCGCCGCTGCATTGTAAGGATCAGTGCGCAGCACGTTCTGATACTGCCTGATGGCGGTGTCGTAGTTGCCGATTTGGCCGCTTGCATCCGCGATCATCAGGCCATTTGGGCCGCTGGCAGGTTTGGAACTGTCCATGCGAGCTTCGGGAAGGTCCACTCCGAGTTTTTCCAGCTCAATCATTGCAGTTCGCGGTGAGATCGCTGAATCAGCAGCACCACTGAACAGCGCCGAGTTGAGCAGACCGATGATCCGCCAGTAAGTGCCGACTTCCGTCAGCGACGGCGTCTTGATCTGCCCCTCCTGCTCCAGCGTCGTGTCCACCTTCGCATACCCAAACGCCGCCGGTGCATGCACGGCCCAGTCCGTGCTCAAAACCGGCACGTTGCCAACGATGCGCACGGGTTCGAGCTGCTGCGTGCCGCTGCGGTTCCATGGCGTGCCGTTTTGACGAAACTGCACGCGCACCTCGGTGTGCGGTGCATTGGCCGAGCCGACGGGCAGCGGAATCGCGAGAGCGTCCTCCACACCGCGCACCGGTTTCACCGCCTGACCGCCGCTCGAGGTGCTAAGCAGTTCCGCATCCTTCGGCAGATGCAAACTCACGAACTGCTCGCCGGAATGACTTAGATCGAGCGTCGCTTCATGCAGGCTGTGTCCATCCGTGCCGAGCACGGAGATCAAACTCATGCGATTCACCACCAGCGCGGCCAGTTCCGAGTGCGCATGGCGTTGCGCCGTGATGGTCAGCGCGTTTTCGCCCGCACCATACGTGAACGCGCTGGTGATGCGATGCCGCGGCTGATATTCGGCCACCGCCGGCACACGCAGCACATCGAGCGGCTGCATGTTCTGCATCTGCGTCGAAAGCTGCGTGTCCGTGTTCGCCTCAATGATCCACGTTCCCGCGAAACGCCGCGACTGCGGCAGTTCGAGATGCGGCAGCGTGGCTGTAATTCGTGATACAGACACTCCTGTCTGTTCTGGATCAGAGCGGACAAGAGTGTCCGCATCACTGGGCAGACTCATCCGCCAGCGCACATTCTGCCGTCCCTTCGATTCCTGCCGCAGCGTGAAGGTCCACACACCGGTTGCTTCATCGAGCTGCTGCTCGCCGACGAGTGGCGAGGTCACGCGCAGCAATTTCGCATTCACCACTGGCAGCTTCACCTGAAAACTGCGCAGCGGCGCTCCGCTGATGTCGAGCGCGAACTGCCCTTCGATCTCAATCGTGCGCGCACGCGGCAGCGCATAGGCCGTGACCTCGGTGGAGAACACCGCCTCCGCACGCTCCACTTCAAACGTCAGCGCATGCTCCCGCAGGCCGAACCACGCCATACGGCCCTTCACCGGCGTGAGCCGCGCATCGCGATCTTCCAGCCCTTTCGCCTCCTTCAAGGCCACGCGCCATGCATCATCGAAATCCAGCGCCGTGTAACCCGCCACCTTCACCGCGTCCGGGATTTCCAGATGTGAAACGGTCACCGTCTCCGGGATGCGAGGTCCTTTCCAGGCATTCGCCAGCTTCAACCGCGATGTGACGCTGAACTCCAGCGCATTCGACGGCGACACCGGCTGCGCCGGCAGAATGGCAATCGTCTGCCCCACCCGCCGCCACGTCATGCGAAACGGCGAACCGCTCGGCACCGCGTTGCCGTTGCCGGGTGTGACGACTTGCTGCGATGTATTGAAGACAGGCTGGTTGATGTTGTTAGGTGTGATGGTCCCGGCATTCGAGAGGGAGATCGGAATGTCCGAACCGACCGGTTTCGACAAAATCGCGTTGAACTCCTCCCCGGCGGGCAGCGTGATCTTGATCTCGTTCACCGGCCGGTCGCTGCGCAGCATGACTTTGCGCTCGATCTGCACACTGTCCTTGTCCAGCTTCACCACGACATCCACATCCGACTCCAGACGTGGTTTCGACGTGCGCAGCACAAGACGCGGCAGATCCACGCCGAGCTGAAACTCGAACGCATCCCGCTGCGTCTGCTTGGCCCCGGCGAGATCGAGAAAATCGACGTCAGGGGCCAGATTAAGCTTCGCCACGGCACGCACCGGTGGATTCAGCGCCAGCACCGGCAGCTCACCGGCTTCCGCCGCCGAGTTGATCGCACGGCGCAAGCCCACGGTGATGTCCTGCATCCCGCCATCGCGTTCGATTTCGACCAAGATCAACCCATTCTGCTGCTCCCAGCTTCGCACCGCCGGGCCCGTGACATCCGTGACCTGCGTGTCCTTGCCCGTGGGTTGAAAGATCACCGAATGGTCAGCCTCATCCGCCTGCAATCGCAGCCCGAAGGTGATGACCGACTCCACGTTCGATTCCGTCACCGTGAACAGCACTTGCGCCGTTTCGGAAAAACGCAGGGATTGCGGAGCCACTTCCGGTGGCGACTCAATCCAGCGCACTCGAAAAGCACGCGGCACGCCGCGTTTGATGCTCGACTCGCTGTCATCGTAGCCGCGATGATCGAAGGCCGCCTTGATCGTGTCGCCTAGGCGTTCATTCGCCGAACCCGCGAGCAACCGCACATTGGGTGGCAGCTCAAGATTCAACACACCGCCAAACGGCACATCGGGAACCTCAAGCGTGTGTTCGCCCGCCCGCAGCCGCAGATGCACGGGAACCTCGGCCTCAAAGCGCAGCTTCGCCACGCCCGGACCTTTGGCGAAGACGATCAACTCGCGTTCCTTGGCGTCTTTCTCGACGTAGGCCAGCACGTTGCCTTCGGAAGTCACGCTGCTCATCGCAAACGGCCAGGCGATCTTGGTGCTGAGCCATTCCTTGGACGGCAGTTGCAGCGTGAGTTCGCCTTGGAGCTTCACGCTCGCGGCATTCGGCTCTACCTTGCCATTCAGCCGCAAGCCTTCGATGGCGATGAGCTTCGGCCCTACTGTGGCCGGATCGTCCTCGGGTTTGATTTTGCCCGCGTCACGAATCAACGCCTCATACTGCTCTGGCGAGAGCATGACCGCATTCGGATGCGCCTTGAGCACCGTGTCGAGCTGCGGCGTGGGAACCCAGAGCTCCTGACGAGTCGGCTCCGCCGAATGCGCGGCAATGACAGCCGAGCAAAGCGAGACAGCCAGCACCGCGAAGCGTGTGCTGCTCCGCAGGAGTGAGCGAAGCGAAGCAATGACGAATGCCAGACCGCAGGCCCATGCGATTTGATCCCGAAGGGATCGCCGAAGGTAGCCAGGGGTCGAATGACCCCTGGAAGACGAATGCAGACGCGATTCTCCAAAGGATGCATCCCGGAGGGATGCTAGCACGGTTGTTTGACCCAGCGTTGACGTGGAGACCTCGCACGGCGCTAGCATCCCCTCGGGATGCGTCCTTGATTCGTGATGTGCGCGCTTTGTTTCCAGGGGCGGCACTCGCTGCGCGAGCTTGCCCCTGGCTACCCTCTGTGATCCCTGCGGGATCAAGTGAAGTAATAAGTTCATCTCACTTCGCGGCTGGGGTTGGATTCGCGGGAGGAGGAACGGGCGGCGGATTGGGGGCTGGCGGCTTCGTGTGTCGTTTCGTCCACCACGCGAACACGAACTGCCACACCTGCAGTCCCATCCCCAGCGCGCTGCGGCCAATCCAGGTGAACATCACGATCATCGCCGCCAGCATTGCGGCGAGGAGGACGGGGACGTTGGCAGCGCTGACCAGGCCGGTGAGAAGCATCGCCCCGAGGCCGAAGATGGCGAGGTAGCGTAGTTTTTCAGCCTGCGTGCCGTTCCAGCAACGCACGCCGGCCAGAAGCGAGAGCAAGAACGCCAACGCCTGATAAAAGAACGTGATGCGCTTGCCACGGAAGCTCACGCCGATCTCGGCGGGCGGTCCGAGGCGATGCAGCACCTCGCGATGTCCCTGCGGCTGCACTTGGAAACCGTAGAGCGTGCGCACTTCACCCGCGACAGCGGGAATCTGGCTCCACTGCGATTGATCCAGCGTGTCGAGCTGCGGACCGAAGGCGGGCAGCACTTCGCTCATGATGCTGCGCATCGTGCGCCAAGAGCGGTCCTTCGATTCGGGCGAAAGCGGGCCGCTGAAGCCGGTGTAGTGCCATTCCTCGCCGGGCAGAAACACGGTGTGCCGCGTCTCCATGATGCCGACATCGGCCACCTGCGGTGCATTGACGGCGATGCTGCCCCACCAGCCGAGTTTTTCGCCCGGATTCGCGCTGGGCGATTCAAACACGAAGCGCACCGGGAAGGCGACGCGTGCGGCATCGCCACTCGGCAGACGCACGAGCATGTCCTCGCTGCCTTCGCGGCGCATTGGCTGCTGGGCATCGCGATTGACGAACACATCCGACTGCAAGCGCGATCCCTTCGGCAGACTCACCACGAGGAACTGCAAATCGTTGTTCTTCACCCAGTAAATCACCTCCGTGGTCTGCGCTTTGTCGGTGGCGACGGCGGTGATGAGGTCCGCATGCGTGATGACAGCCTGCGGCACGGCGATGAAGCTGTTCTTCGCAAGTTCGACGCCGAGCTTGATCGGCAGCGAACGGTATTTGTAGGCCAGGAAGACGCCGGGCCGCTGCAATTCGCCGCGCAGCTCGCGCGCATCAATTTCTTCGAGCGTTTCAGGTTCCGATTTGCGGATTTCGAGGCTATCGGCCTTCACCACGGCCACCTGGCCGGTTTCTTGAAACGCGCCGGGCACATGCACATGCAGCAGATCCATCTTGGCGGTTTTTCCGGCTTCGAGAGCTACGGGACGCTCGAGATTCAAGCTCAGAGAAAACGCGCCCTGTCGCTCGCTGCGCAGCACAACCTCCCACAACACGTAATTGGCCGCATCAGGCAGTGTGATCGGCTGCGCGGGCTTGTACTCCTTGTTGATCTCCTTCACCTGCGGATCGACGAAGCGGACTTCACCGGCGACATCCTTCGGCACGGCGAGCACGAAACGATCCGTGGCGGCATAGGCGACATCAAACGCAAGTGTCCAGGTGTGGCGCGTCGATTGCTCCTTCACCTCGACCAGCGTCAGCACTTCTACACTGACCTGCGAACTGCGGCTCTTCAGGCTCAAGGTGGCCGGTTTGGCTGCATCGCGATAGCGGAAGGCCAGCTCGGTCGCATTCGCCTCCTGCTGCTGCGCAGCGCCGAGAGCGCTCACGTCTTCCTGCTGGAAATCGCCGAGTTCCTTCGTGTTTGGCTCCAAACTCGAATGAATCGTGACGCCGACGAGCGCTTCATGCCGCGTGACGTTTTGCGGTGCGAAAACTGGCAGAACCACGTCCGCCGTGGCCTGGGCGCGGGTTTGCCGCGCGGTGAGGTTCACTTTGAAGTCGCCGGCGGTTTGTTTCGGCAGTTTGATGACGAGATCGGCGCCTTCGAGGTTCCAGGAGTCGATCGGGCCCTTCACATCGGTCACGGTCCAGCCTGCGGGTGGCGTGAGACGTGTTTCAAAGATGCCGACGCGGCGCACTTGGTAATTCAGCTCCGCGCTGAGCGTGGCGACATCGCGTTTCACATTCAAACGCGTGAGGCTGTTCACCTCGACCTGCGGCTTGGCCTCGGCCACATCGAGCGTGAGTTTGTAGGGCTGGCGCAGGATGCGGAAGGTGCCGACACCGGCGTTGCCACCGGCTTGCGTGCGGGCGGTGGAGGTCAACGTCTTGGGCGTGACATCGAGCTGCGACTCGGCGTTGACCACCGCTTCGCCATTGGCCTGCGCGGCACCGATGATTTCGAGGTCGGGCACGTTCACTTCGGCAGGAAGTTTCGCCACCGGGCCTTCGAGCTGGAGTTTGAGCGCGTAATCATCGCGCAGCGGCTTTTCGGGCAGAATGAGCAGCGTTTTGCGGCCAGCGGCGGCAGGTTCGATCTTCCACTCCTTGATGCCTGCACCGGTGACGCCGAGGATTTCCTGATCGGCAGGCAGGGCGATCTTCAACTCCGCAATCGGCGCACGCAAAATGCGCAGCGCGATGTCCGCCGTCGTCGCCACGGAGCCGGTGCCGATCTGCGTGCTGAGTTTCGTCTGCGCGAGCACCAGCGGGCTCATCTGCGTGACGGCCTGTGCGGTGTTCCAGGCGATGGTTTGCTGCGAGCCAGCGCCAAAGAAACACGCAAACTGCGTCTGACCGGCCGCCGGCAGCGCGGTGAAGGCAGCAGCGGGACTGAGTTCAAACTCGAGACCTTCGCCGGGCACGGTGATGTTGAGGCGTGAGACGGCGGCACGCGGCAGATTCAGCGTGACGCGTGATTTGCCCGCGCTGCGGATGATCGGCGCGTAAATCTTGAGGGTGATGTCATAGACGCCTTTTTCCGGCAGGATGAGGTCGCTGCCATCCGCCCGCGAACGCAGCACGGCCTTGCCGGTGGTCGCTTCGCCGATGCCGGGGGCGGCTTTGTCGGTCAACGGCAGCAGCACCCAGCCTTTTTTGAAGGATTCGGCGGTGATCTTGGCTTCGAGCACCACGCTGTCGCCCTCGATGTGGCCGGTGTATTCGGCTTTGGCGAGAACGGCCTCGGCGGGCGGCGGTTTGTCGTCCTCCGCACGTTTGATGGTCAATTCGCTCCAAAGGTCGAGGAATTCGCGATACGGCAGAAACACGCCCTTGCCGCCATCCTTGAAGACCTTTTCGAGTTCGTCGAACGGCACATAGACGCGGCGTTCACGCTCGCGCACCGGCAGTTTGTCGTTCGGTGGTGGTGCTGGGGCCGCTGGCGGGGCCGGAGCCGTAACTGGAGCGGGCGGCGGCACCGGCTGCTGGGCGACGGCAGAGGTCAAACAGGAGACGAAGAGCAGAGACAGGAGCGCACGCATGGTTTTGGCAGTTGGATTGGATTTCGCGAAATTTTTATCAGGAACACTGGCGTCTGACGAGCGCGGATGTGTAAAGGCCCGGTAAAGAACAGGGGCAGCACGCGACAGGGGCGTGATTCTTGGGGGGCCGCATGATTCTGCCAAGCCCGGGCATCTGGCCTGCGTTTATGCTTGACCACTCCCTGCTAACTCGCTGCTTTAGAGACAACCACCACCCGCCATGAAATCCGCCAAGCGCTTCCTCACCTTCGTCGCCACCGGTTTGCTCGCCGCCACCGCAGTTCAAGCTCAGCTCGCAGAAGAATTCCGCATGTGGACGAACACGGCGGGCAAGCAGATTGAAGCCACGCTGGTGTCTGTCGATGCCGTGGCAAAGACGCTGAAGATCAAGATGAAGGACGGCAAGGAGTTCGATGTGCCGATCGCCACCCTCAGTCCTGCCGACTTTGAATATGCGAAGGCCCGCTACGCCGCGATGCAGGCCGCGCCTGCTCCGGCAACACCCGCCGTGGCCATGCCTGCCACACCCGCGATTCCCGGCGCGCCGGCAGCACCCGCAACCCCCGCCGTCGCACCCGCAGCTGGGGCAAAGGTCGTCAGCAAGCCAGCGCCGCCACGGCCCGCGATCACGGTGATTCCGGTGGCGAAGTACAAAGCTCCCGCAGCGAATGATTACCTCGGCGGCATCGCGAAGGTCCGCCCACGGTTGCTGCAAAATGCGGCCGGCTGGGCGGCGATCAAAGGGCAACTGGCGGCAGACCCGGTGCTGGCGAAGCTGATGACGAATCTGAAGGCTTCCGGCGAAGATCTGCTGAAGGACCCCGAATTAAACCGCATCAACGGCGAAATTCGCGGCACCGTGAGCGAGGGCTCACGCGCGATCTACCGCATGGGCCTGCTGGGTGCGCTGCATTACGGCGATGGCGATTTGAAGTGGAAAGAGCGTGCCGTGCGCGAGGTGATTCTGCTTTGCGACAAGGGTAATTTCCGAGACTGGCACCCGGATGAGTGTCAGGCGGTGGCGGACATGGTGATCGCCGTCTGCCTGGGCTACGACTGGTTCCGCGATGGTTTCAATCAGGAACAGGCGACGGTGGTTCGTACTTTCCTCCACGAAAAGGGGATCGATGCGCTGGTGGCGCATCTGAATGATGAACCCGTGCCTGAAAGCACCAAAGGCACCTCGGGTGGGCAGACCGAAACAAAGAAGGCGCCCGCCAAGAGCAAGGCCAAGGGACCGCCTGCCAAGACAGAGGAAGTGCCGCCCGGCGGCGAAAAGATGGCGGCGGCATCCGCGCTGCTGCTGGCTTCGATTTGTTTCGCCGATGAAGATGTCGAAATCGCGAAGAAGTCCGCCGCTGCCGGTGCCAAAGTCTTTGGCGAAGGCATCCAGCGCTTTGCTCCTGCGGGGGTGTGGCCCGAAGGCCTGGTGGTCGGGGATGCTGTGATGGACTACGCGGCAATGGTGATTCAATCGCTGCGCAGTGCGACGGGCAAGGACCTGGGCCTGAGCATGCTGGAGGGCATTCCACAGTTCGGCGTGGCGCGCATGCATCTTTACGGCCCCACGGGTCAGCCGTTCAACTTCGGTGACAATGCATCGACTGGGGGCACTCGGCCCTGGGTGGCGACGTGGCTGTGCAGCGTGCATGGCAATCCCGGCATTCCCGCCGTGACTGCTGGCGCGAAGATGGCGGTTTCGTCCTCGTATTTCGGCGGTGTCGGCAACTACATCTACTACAACCCGCATGCCGCCGGGGATGGCAAGGCCGACAGTCTGGAATACGCGATGCCAGGCGGCATCGTGGCCACGGTGCGCTCTGGTTGGGAAAAAACGGATCTGTTTGTGGGCGTCAAAGGTGGTGACAACAACGACTACAAAGCCCAGCTCGACATCGGCAGTTTCGTGCTGGACGCCGGCGGCCAGCGCTGGGGCCTGGAGCTTGGACCGGAGGCAGATCGTGTGGCGGGCTATGAAGTGAAACCCGGGGCGGACCGCACCAAGCGTTTCGCGCTGTATCTCGCTGGAACCGCAGGACAGAGCACCCTGATGTTTGATGACAACCAGGACCTCGAAGCCAAGGCCGGCGTGCTCATCAACGCCTCCACACCTGAGCACGGCGAGGTCGTGGTGGACATGACGAAGGCTTATTCCAAGTATGCCAAAGACGTGCATCGCGGCGTGATGGTGGTGCGTGGTGCCAAGCCCTATCTGGTCATTCAGGATGATTTGCAGGTGAAGAACAGCAAGACGCTGACCTGGAGCATGCAGACCAAGGCGGAGATCACCACCGAGGGTGCCACGGCCAAGCTCGCCCAAGGTGGCAAAACGCTCGTGGCCACGATCGTTGCACCTGCTGGAGCCATCTTCAGCACTGGCCAGCCTCCCGAGGCGGCCAGTGAACAAGCGCGTGATCTGGTGAAGGAAAAAGTAAACATCCTCAAAGTCGCACTCGCCGAAGCCAAAGGCCCGCAGAGCCTCTGCATCACCTTTGCGCTCGATGAAGCGCCTGCGCATACGGCGACGCCGATCGCGACGTGGGTGAAGACGAAGTGATCTTCACGCCCGTGGATGCGAGGCCTCATAGACCTCCTTCATCCGCTGCGTCGAGACGTGCGTGTAGATCTGCGTGGTCGAAAGGCTCGCGTGGCCCAGCAGCTCCTGCACGCTGCGCAGATCGGCGCCGTTGTTCAGCAGATGCGTGGCGAAGCTGTGGCGGAACTTGTGCGGCGTGAGATGCACCGGCAGCCCGGAAGCGCGCCAGTATTTGTTCACCACATCATCCACGCCCTGAATGCTGATGCGTTTGCGCAGTTTGCTGAGAAACAACGCGCCGTCATGCACGCCGGCCTTCGCACGATAACGCTGCACCGCCTCCAGCGCCTTGCTGCCCACGGGACAGAGCCGCTCCTTCTTCCCTTTGCCAAACACGCGCACCGTTTCGGTGTAGGTGTCGATGTCATCCACATTCAGCGCCGTCAGCTCGCTCAAGCGCATGCCGGTGCTGTAAAACAGCTCCAGGATCGCCGCGTCACGTTCCGGAGCCCACACCGCGTCGCGTTTGGTTTTTTCCTGCGTCAGCGGCAAAGTCAGCATTGCCTCGATTTGCGTCACCGTGAGCACCACGGGCAGTTTTTTTTCACGCTTGGGCAGTTGCACCTCCAGCAGCGGATTCGCCTTCCAACCACGCCGCCGTGTCAGCCATTTGAGAAAACTGCGCATGGCTGCGAATTGCAGCCGGATCGTCGCACGACCGCGTTCTTTCTTCATGAGGTCGAACAAATAGGCGCGAAAGTCATCGGCGGTGAGTTCACTCCAGCCTTTGAACGGCGTGCGCCACTCACGGCACTGCCGCAGCGCCAGCTCATAGTTCGCCAACGTGCGCTCCGACGAACGGCGCTCCACCTCCATGAACTCCAGGAATTCGTCGGCGAGCTTGTCAGCCATGGCGTTCAACCTCCGGTCTGTTTTGCCCGACACACGCTGCAAATTTCATCGCCGGAGTCCAGCACGCGGAACTCTAGATGCGAATCATCCAGCTCCGTCTTTTTGCAGACTGAGCACTGATGGAAAAACGTGCCCTGTGGTAGTTGCGCCGACTCAAAGCGGCTGCGGCGTGACAGCACGCGCGCCTGCTTGGCCCGTTCGCTAACGAATCCCGGTCCGAATGCGACGAGATAATTGAGATGCCCCACCAGCACCGGCAGCAGCATCGAAGGGTCGCGCATCACCAGGAAAGCCGTCATGCCTGCGGCAAGAAAGGCCACCCACTTCATTTTGATCGGCAGGATCATGTACAAGTAGATTTCCTCGTTCGGAAACAACGTGGCAAAGGCGAACAGCAGCGATTGGTAGAGAAACATGCCCGGTGCCGGCCAGCCAAACACCAGCGCACCGAGCGTGACCACGAACATCCAGCCGAAAATATACAGATTCACTCGGAACGCCCCCCAGGCCTCATCCAGGCTGCGGCCGATCCACATCATGAACAGCGTGCCGATCAGCGCCCAGATGAGCGAGAAGTTTCCCGGGATGAACACATGTGTGACCAGCCGCCAGACCTCGCCATGCATCACGCGTGTTGGATTCAGGTCCAGAAAGAACAAATACGCCGCCGCACCTTCCGGCGACATGAACATCACCATGATCAGCACCAGCAACTGAAACATCGCAATGACCTGCACGAGGCCGGGGATGGCGAAACGACCGAACTTGGACTCTAAACCGGGGATGAGGGACATGAATGGTCTTCCGTATTCAGTTTTCAGGCGTGAGTAAAGAGAAGAACACCAACAACACACGCTGCCGCCAGCCAGTCGCGCATGCCAAGCCGGTCCGCATCACCCGTGAAACGCAGCAGCTTGAACAAAGCACCCGTCGGGCAGCCATAGCGGCAGTATGCCAGTGGCGTGACCAACGACCAGCCCAAACCCACCACCGCGAGTACGATGCTCGCCCAACCCGCGACACGGAACAGATACGCATCAAACGGCTCCAGCGAGTTCAAATCGACCCGCAGGCCAAACGCCACGCTGAACAACACGAAGGCGAGCAACACGAAGGGCAGCTTTGACAAAAGCATATCCATCCGCTTCGATGGCGACCACTGAAATGGCAGCCGTTTCGCCACCAACTGCTGCAAGGCACCATGCGGGCAGATATGATGACAATAGAGCTGCTTGCTGGTGAAAACCGGCCCCAGCAGCGCCACCGCCGTCAGCAGCACCAGTCCTTGCGCATTCCGCCACGGTGTTCCATGCGCCGCCCAGCCGACCAGCAGTCCTTGCGAGAGCATTTCTCCTGCGATGAAGCCGCCGTAGATAACCAGCAACGCATGATGCAGATTACGGCACCACGCACGACCGCGCAGCGAAGTGAACGCCATCACGAACGCCGCCAGAAGGATGATCACATGCCCCATGTCCTGCCAGCGCCAGCGAATCAGGCTCCACCAGCCGCGTTGCGCCTCCTTCTCCTGCAACAATGCCTGCGCGCGCACATGCACACCTTCCGCCACGCCATAGCTCGTCTGCGTGGCACCGGAAACACCTTCGATACCCGCTGCATTGAAGTCGATGTTCGCGATCTTCTCTGTCGCCATGCCATCAAACGTCTGCAAAAACGCCGCATCACCCGTGACGTAGCCGACATAGACTTCGTTGTCATAGCTGCGGCGCAACGCGATGCCGCGCAGCGTCGAACCGGTCGCATCCATCAGCATGAACGTGTCACTCGGGCCCTTGTAGCCGACCACACCATCCGAAGCCGGCGCCGTGCGCACCGCCAGCGCGATCACTTGATCCTTGGCATCAAGAACCTCCTGCGAACCCGGATGCGTCTTCGATTCGCGCAGCTTCGCGGCCTGCGGCTCCAGTTTCTTCACTTCATCAAGTGTGAGCGCATCTGGAAAGCGCAGTGAAGTCGTCGCGCTCTTGCCCAGCCGCCGCAGAACACCTTCCGCGATCGCGCTGCTCGTCAGAGTCGCGCCTGAAACCGCATCCACCGGCAGGTTTGCCATCTCAGCGGCCTTCTTGTTCGTGAACTGCTTGAAGAACGCCCGCTCGCCCACCACCTCGGCCACATGATCCGTCGTGTCGCTGCTGTGCAGGATGCGCAGGCCAAGCACTTTGCCGCGTGCATCCAGCGCGATGAGCGTGTTCGTCGGCCCCGAGTAGCCGATGATGTCATCCGCCTCCGGCGAAGTCTGCATCACATGCCCGAGCGTGATGCCTGACTCATCCTTCACCGCTTGCATGCCGCCCTGCGGCATCAAAACGGCCGCAGCAGGAAAGAAGTCGCGCACCCGCTCCACGGTGAGTTCCATCGCTACTGGCTGATGCGAGCGCCGGATGGCCCACACCGCCGCAGCCAGCAGCACCACGCGCCAGAGGCGCAAGGCGGCGGACTTCCAGGGGTGGGGGGACATCATTGCCAAATGTTTAGCAGCAACGTCAGAAAAGTCACATAAGCTCCCGCATGCCTGCCTACATTCATCACATTGCCACTGACACGCCGCCGTTTCTTTACAGCAACGAGTTCGCGCGCGAACGCATGAAGAACTGGGTTACGGAGCCGCGTGCGAAGCGCCTCGTTGAGATGATCTACGACCGCACCGGCATCGAGACGCGTTACAGCGCGAGCGATGATTTCTTAAAAAACGATGGCGCGCTGTTTCACACGCTGCCCGACGGGACGATCAATTCGCCAACCACCGGCCAGCGGAATACGTTGTATGCCAAAGCCTCGCGCGAACTCGCAGTAAAACTGGCGCGCAAGACGCTCGCCGAGTGTCCGCAGTTCTCGAAGAGTGACATCACTCACCTCGTGTTTGCCTCCTGCACCGGCTTTGCCAATCCGGGGCCGGATTACCACATCATTCGCGATCTCGGACTGAACGAAAACGTGGAGCGCTACACCATCGGCTTCATGGGTTGCTACGCGGCGTTTCCAGCCATGCGGATGGCCGCGCAGTTTTGTGAGGCAAATCCGAACGCTGTCGTGCTCGTGATGTGTCTGGAGCTTTGCTCATTGCATTTGCAGGTGAGCGACAAGCCGGAAAGCATCGTGGCAAACTCTCTCTTTGCTGATGGCGCGGCGGCAGCGCTCATCAGTGCGCGCGAACCAGTGAAGGATCGTCCGTTTTATCGCGTGCAGGGTTTCCATTCCGCCCTGGTGCCGTCCAGTGAAGCAGACATGGCTTGGGACATCGGTGACAACGGCTTCAACATGGTGCTCTCCGCCTACGTGCCCGATCTCATCGGTAGCAACATCCGCGAGATGCTCGGCGGCATATTGTTGAAACGCGGTCTTACTTCCAAAGACATTGACGAATGGGCCGTGCATCCTGGCGGGCGTGCCATTCTGGAGCAGGTGGAGCAGCATCTGGAACTGCCGGGAGATGCCTTGGAGATGTCACGCCGTGTGTTGCGCGATTACGGCAACATGAGCAGCCCGACGGTGATGTTTGTGCTCAAGGGCCTGCTTGAGGAGGCAGAAACAGATCGTGCCATGACCTGCGCCATCGCCTTCGGTCCTGGACTCACCGTGGAAACCGCCGTGTTCGAACGCTGCGGTGCGGCGATTCCCGCCCGCCAGAAAGCCCGTGCGTCCGAACCGGCCGCCTTCTGCGCCTGATCCTGCGCCAAGGTTGCTTCAACCGCAGAATTGATTAAATCGCGCCATGCCAATCAGCGAAACCCGGACCGAGGAAATCACCAAGTCCCTCAAACGTTGCAGCGCAGAGACGCTGAATGCCGCGTTGCGTTTTGAAGAGTCGCGGAATCTGGATGAACTGCCCGCCATCATTCTCGGCGTGCTGGCGCGTGATGCGGCGAATCCAAAGCCGGAAGGTGTGGCCGCTGCCACCGATGAAGCGCGACTCATTGAAGACATCGGCATGGACTCCTTCGGCATGATCGAAGTCGTGATGACGGCCGAGGAGGTGCTGGGCATCACCGTGGCCAATCAGGAGATGAATGACATCCGCACACTCGGTCAGTTGAAGGCCTTTTTGCGCACCAAGTTCGCCGCATGAACCGCGTCGTCGTCACCGGACTTGGATTCATCTCCAGCATTGGCAACAACCGTGCCGCGGTGCTGGAAAGCCTTCGCGAGAGCCGCTGTGGCATCGAATTCATGCCGGAACTCGCCGCCGCGAATGATCGCGTGAACCTGGCGGGCACCGTGAAGGGCTTTGCGTTTCCCACCACCGATCCGCTCGACTGGACTTTCCCCGACAACGTCCAGATCAGCCGTGCGCAACTGCGCACCATGGTTCCCAACGCTGTCTTCGCCATCGCCGCGATGGAAGAAGCCATCTGCGATGCCAAACTCGATCCTGCACTCGTTTCAACGCCACAAACCGGTTTGTACTGTGCTTCGGCTGGCTCGGCATGGCTGACGCATGTGACGATGGATTCGCTGCTCACTCGCGGGCCCGCACGCATCTCGGCGCAGTCCGTGGTGACGTGCATGCCAAACTCGTTGCATCTCAATTTGACTGCACGCTTTGCGATCAAAGGCGCATCCGTCGGGTTTAGCAGCGCGTGTGCGTCCTCGGCGCATGCGCTGGGCAGTGCGTGTGATTTGATCCGGCTGGGGCGGCAGAAGATCATGTTTGTGGTCGGCGCGGAGGATTGTCATCCGTACAACATCCTGCCGTTTGCCTCACTGCGGGCGCTGAGTTCGCACACGGACCCGGCGCTGGCACCGCGACCGTTTGATGTGAGCCGTGATGGTTTTGTCATCACTGGCGGCAGTGCGGTGCTCGTGCTCGAAGAGGCGGAACATGCCGCCGCTCGCGGCGCGACGGTTTATGCCGAGGTCAAAGGCTGGGGGCAGGCTTCCGATGGCTACGATGTCGTCGCGCCTGATCCCACTGGTGACGGACTGGCACGTGCCATGACGAATGCTCTTCAAGATGCCGGTCTCGATGCTTCAGAGGTCGATTACATCAACGCGCATGCCACCGCGACGAGTGCGGGCGACATCGCTGAATTGAACGCGATCAAAACGGTTTTCACCGGCACTGCAAAACCGCGTGTAAGCAGCACGAAGGCGCTCACGGGGCATGGTTTGAGTCTCGCCGGTGCTTTGGAGGCCGGCATTTGCTGTCTGGCATTACGCGAAGGCTTCATGCCTGCTTCCGCGAAGATTCAGCAGCTCGATCCGGCGTGCGAAGGTGTCTCGATCATCACCACGCGCGTGGATGCAGCGCCGAGAGTGGCGCTGAGCAACTCCAGCGGATTCGGCGGTGCGAATGTGGCGCTGATCCTCTCACTTCCTTGATCGTGAGGGCATCCCGCCTTTAATTCGTTGTATGCCCGCCTTCCTGGAACTTCTGCGATGAAACAGGATGTCATCATCATCGGTGCCGGACCGGTGGGACTGCTGCTCGCCCTGCTGCTGGGCCGGCGCGGATTGAATGTGCTGGTTTTGGAGAAACGGCTGGAGCTGCCGCAGCAGTCGCAGGCCATCGGCATCACGCCACCCTCGCTGGAGATTTTAGAGACGGTCGGACTCGCGCGGCGTTTCGTGCAAAACGGCGTCCGCATCCGCGACTGTCATGTGCATGGGCACACGGGGTGGCTGGGGTGCGTGTCGTTTCGAGAAATCGCAGGAGAGCACCGCTTCATCCTGTCTCTGCCGCAACGGCAGACCATGACGCTGCTGGAAGAAGCGCTGCAGCAGCAACCCACGGTGCGATTGATGCGTGGGGTGGAGGTTTCTACTCTCGTGTCGCAGGGGGATACCGTCACTGTCCGGGCGGAGGACGGCGATGATGAGTTCACAGCGGCTTACGTCGTCGCCTGCGACGGCTGGCGCAGCCCGATGCGGGAGATGCTGGGCATCCGCACCTGGCGTCGCCAGCACGGTTGCTGCTTCGTGATGGGGGACTTCATCGACCGCACTGCGATGCGCGACGAAGCGCACGTTTTTTTCACGGCGGCAGGGGCGGTGGAATCTTTTCCGCTACCGGAAGGCCGCAGACGCTGGATCGTGCAGGCAGATGACGTGAAGGATTTGATCCCGCAGGTGCGGCAGCGGACAGGACTGCTGCTCGCTGAGGAGGATCAGCTCAACGAAAGCATTTTTTCCCCGCTGCGGGTCGATTGCAGGCGGCTGCATCAAGGCCGCGTGTTGTTGTGTGGCGATGCGGCGCATGTGATGAGTCCCATCGGCGGCCAGGGCATGAACACGGGCTTCGCTGATGCTGAATTCGCCGCCGAGGCGTTGCATGCGATCCTGCGTCGTGGCGAGAGTGCGGAGCGCTGGCTGCAAGAGTATGAGCGCTGCCGAAAAAAAGCCGCCTGCACGGCGGCCCGCCGCGCTGACTGGGGTATGGGCCTCGGCATCTGGCGTGGAACGCTGCGCAGCCTGCTGCGGGATTTGATCCTGCGCAGCATCCTGCTTTCAGATCATGTGCCGCCGTGGTTTGCGATGCAGAGCCTGCCGTTCAACCGGTTCAAACCATGAAACACCGCGTTCTTCTGCCCGAGCTGCTCGACACACTGCCACAGGACGATCCTGCTGCGATCCGTGCGCGTGAGGAGATGCTGCTGGTGAACGGCATCATGGGGAATCATCGCTGGATCGAGCGCATGCTCCGCCGTCATGGCGAAACCGGCTGGCGCATCACGGAACTCGGCGCGGGTGATGGTGAGCTGTCGCTGCGGCTGCTGCACGCGGGTTTGTGCCGTGCTGAAGCACTGCATGCGATGGATCTGGCCCCAAGACCGAAACATTGGCCGCACGAGGCGCAGTGGAGCTGCGGCGATGTTTTAACGCAGGCTCTGCCAGATTCCGAGATCGTGATCGCGAATTTGTTTCTGCATCACTTCACGACGGAGCAACTGCAAATGTTGGGCGGGCGTATTTCGTCTTCCACACGCCTCTTCGTGGCCGTTGAACCAGCTCGATGGCGGATTCACGCCATCATGGGCCGGTTGTTCTGTGAAATTGCCGAATTGAATCAGGTGCAGCGTCATGACATGCAGGTGAGCATTCGTGCGGGTTTTCGCGGCGCTGAATTGCATGCTGCGCTCGGCCTCGGTGCGGAATGGCGGGTGAGCGTGCAATCGCACCCGCTAGGCGGCTATCGCTTCCTGGCGGAGCGCTGAGTCTTTGGAGTGCGGCTGCGCAGCCCTGAAGGGGCGAAGCTGCCGCTTTCGAGCGTCCCCCGGCCTTGCGCAGATCCTTCACACAATATCGCTGCCAGCCGCACCGCCGAATGTGCTGTTGCTCATCGCGGACAACTGGTCTTACGCGCATGCGGGGGCGAACGGTGATCCGGTGGTGCGCACGCCGGTATTTGATCGTGTGGCGCGGGAAGGGATGCGGTTTACCCATGCCTTCTGCCCGGTGCCGTCGTGCTCGCCGACGCGGTCATGCATCGTCACGGGGCGGGCGGCGCATCAGCTTGAGGATGCGGCGAGTCTTTGGAGTAAATTCCCCGCGAAGTTTCGCGTCTTTGGCGATGCGCTAAGCGAAGCGGGCTATCACGTCGGTTTCACCGGCAAGGGCTGGTCGCCAGGCAACTTCAAGGACTTTGGCCGCACAGTGAATCCCGCCGGGCCGCAGTTCGAAGGCTTCCCCGCCTTCATGAAGGAACGCAAGCAGGGCCAGCCGTTCTTTTTCTGGTTCGGCTCGACGCACACGGCGCTGCATCAATGGCGCGCAGGCACCGGCAAAGCACGCGGCATTGATCAGGCCCGGGTGCGGGTGCCCAAGTGCCTGCCGGACGTGCCCGTGGTGCGTGAGGAGATCGCCGATTATCTAGCGCAGGTGGAGTTGATGGATGCGGCGTTTGGTGAAGTCATCGCGGAGCTGGAAAAGAGCGGTCAATTGGAGAATACGGTCATTCTTTGCACCAGCGACAACGGCTGGCAGATGCCACACGGCCTCGCGCATTGCTATGATGACGGCACGCACGTGCCGCTGGCGGTGCGCTGGCCGGGAAAGGTCAAAGCGGGGGCGGTGAGCGCCGATTTCATCTCGCTGACGGACTTTGCGCCGACGTTTCTCGAGATTGCCGGACTCAAGGTGTGGCCAGAGATGACAGGGCGTAGTTTTGTGGATGTGTTGATGGGCAAAACATCCGCCGTGCAGCGTGATCATGTGTTCATCGAGCGTGAACGTCATGCCAATGTGCGGAAGGGCAATCTGAGCTATCCGGTGCGTGGTATTCGCACTGCCGACTATCTGTATCTGCGCAATCTGAGGCCGGAACGCTGGCCTGCGGGTGATCCTGAGCTGTACTTTGCCGTAGGACCGTATGGTGACATCGATGGTTCGCGCACGAAGGGCTACATGATGGCACATGCGCAAGATTCCGCATTGAAGCCACTGTTTGAGCTGAGCTTTGGCAAACGACCTGCCGAGGAGTTGTATGATTTAAAGAGCGATCCTGAGCAAGTCGTGAATCTGGCGGCTGATCCGCAGTTCAAGCCTGTCAAAGGGGCGCTCGCGGCCCGTGTCGAGGCATGGATGCGTGAGACCCATGATCCGCGTGTCGATCCCGCGACGAATGTGTGGGACACCTATCCGTATTTCGGCGGCAAGGCGAAGGAACTGCGTGACGCGAAGCCATGACATGGTTTGCCGTGAGGCAGGTCTGCATTCATACTGCGCCACATGATCCGGCCCCACACGCCGCCACAAACACCCGCCGAGAAGCCCGCGCACAGCGGTGAAGGCGGTGGCGTGTGGCGATCTCCCTGGGATCTGGACCACGAATGGCGGGATGCGCCAGCAGCGAAAAAAAAACGCTTCATTGAGGAAGATAAGCCGGCGTCAACGCCCCCGCCCCGTGAACCGCCAGCGATGGAAAAACCCATGGCGCCAACGCCGCCTGCTGAGATCAAAGAGCATGTGGCGCCGCTGCCCAACGTGGCACCGCCGTCACGGCTGGTGACCACGCCGCGTCGGCCGCGTGTGCCGGTCGAACGCGAGGCTTCCTGGTCCACGCTGGTCATCCTGAGCATGGGGCTGCTCGCGTTTGTATTCATCGTCTGGCAGTATCTGGATGATCCGGCCTTGGGTGCGGATGAGGATCTGCTGCTGAAGCGACCCGTGGATCAGGCGCTGACCATTCAGACGCCGGAGAAGCTGCGGAAGTTCCTGGAATCCATCGTGCCCTTCGAGAACACGACCCTGTATGGCAAGCCGCCGTGGCTATGGGACACACCCACGCTCGCGCGCATTGTGCAATCAAATGGGGCCGCGCTCGATAATCTGCGCGATCTACTCGAAGACGCCGACTGGCATGCGACGCACGCAGCGTGGCATACCACTGACACGTGCAGCGATCCGCGCTGGCATCAGGCGCTGCGTTTGAAGCAGGCGGAGGCGGCCTATCTTTCGCGGCGCATGCAGGAGGAGGAGGCGTTCACTGCGGCGATTGATCTCGCTGAACTCGGCTGGCGTCTGGAGCAGGTCTGGGCCTGGCCTTCGTGCTATGAGCGCTCGTTGGAAGCACAGGCCTTTGCCGCACAAACACTCGCTGATCTGCTGCGGCAAACGAAACTGCCCGAAGCGACGCTGCGTCAATTTCAGCGCCAGTTCAATGTCTGCCAGCCCAGTGTCGAGATGCTGGAGCGTGCGCTGAATGCGTTCTATGTGCATGAGAAGAAGCTGATTCTCGGCCCCAAGAGCGGTGAACTGCTCGATACCATGCCCGGAGGAGTTCAGTTGAAACGTCCAGGCCGGTTATTCTTCAAACCGAATGAAACGTTGCAGCACTTTGCGGCCGCCTTCCGGCAGTTGAAGGATGAGGTGAAGGCTCCGCTGGCGCTGACATCTGATGTGCGCCTCAAGAACACTCCGGCAGCCGAAGGTTCCTACCAGCCGAATTCCGCCGGACGGATGTATTTCCTTCAACACTCCAAGCAGTACACGCGCCTGCCGGCGTTTTTGGGGCTGGCGCGAGCACGTGGGAACCTGATCACCACTTTGTTCGCCGTGCGCCGCTGCATTGCCGAAAAGAAGACGCTGCCCGGCACCCTGGAACAGCTCCGCACCTTCAATTTCCTGCTCGATGTGCCGCTTGATCCCTACACCGGCGCTCCACTGCAATACAGCCTCGCACGCGGCCTGATCTGGTCCGTTGGCAATGATCTCAAGTCGAGCGGTGGAGCTTTCACCGAGCCACCGATGAACGATGCGACGGAGCCGACCGTGGAAATCGGCATCGCCGTGGCGGGAGTGGCGAAGTAGTCCCGTTGCGCCGCAACTGGAGGATGGCAGTGCTTGCACTCCGCCGCGCAGGCCGGTAATATCCTCATGTCATGGCCGTCCTCGCTCCACTGCCGCAACCCACGTCCCCCATGCGCCATCAGGCGACGGTGGAGGAGTTATACCGTCTCTACGACGAGCGTGATCCTGGTGAAACCCGGCGCATGGAACTCATCAACGGGGAGATTGTCGATATGCTGCCGCCTGGACCTTTCCACTCTGGATTCACCGATGAAGTTCACGAGGTCATTCGGGAGAAAGTCGGCAAAGCACTCCGGGTGCGCTGCCAGAACCCCATCCGCATCAACCGCCATAACGAGCCGCAGCCGGACATCGCCGTGGTCGAGAAACGCAAGGATGGTTACACGCTGTCACATCCCGGCCCTGACGACGTGCGGCTGATCATCGAGATTTCCGATTCATCGCTGGAGTATGACCTCAACACCAAGCGCCAGACCTATGCGAAAGCCGAGATCGCCGAATACTGGGTGCTGGATGTGAACGCCCGCGAGCTGCATGTCTTCCGCCGCCCATGGCAGGGCGACTACACCGAGCATGCGACGTTCTCCGGCGAGGATGAGGTGCAATGCACAACGATTCGTGATTTGCAGCTCCGCGTGCGCGAGCTGCTGCCGGATGTGATGGTGAAGTGATCACTTCCACCGCATGCAGCGGAATGGATGATCGTCGATCATGTTCGCCTGCACGCCGGTGAGGCGGTCGGCGTGGTAGAACTGGACGCCGACGTAGTGGTAGATGGGGAGGATGACGGCTTCGTCGGTGACGAGGAGTTTCTCGGCCTGCTGGAAGAGCGTGTTGCGCTGATTGAGATCGGGTTCGCGCGCGGCGGCGGCGATGAGTTCGTCGTATGTCGCGCTGGCCCAGCCGGTGCGGTTGTTGCCGCTGGTGGAGAGGAACATCTCCAGGAACGTGCCGGGGTCGTTGTAGTCGCCCACCCAACTGCTGCGGCAGAGGTGGTAGTTTTTCTCCTTCATCGAGGACAGATAAATCTTCCACTCCTGCTTCACGAGATCGACACTCACGCCGAGATGCTCCTGCCACATGGCTTGCAGCTCGACGGCGATGTTGCGCTCGACCGGTTTCGGAAAGTAGAGGTATTCGACGCGCGGGAAGCCTTTGCCGCCGGGATAACCAGCAGCGGCGAGGAGTTCGCGGGCGCGTTTGGGATCAAACTCCGGTCCGGGCGGTGGCTGATAGTTTTGTCCCGCACCGGGCGGTGTGAGGCTGAAGGCGTTGCGTTCGCCGAGCTGCGTGATTTTTTCGGTCACGCGCTTGCGATCAATCGCCAGCGAGAAGGCGAGGCGGATCTTCGGATCGGTGAACGGTGCGCGGTTGACGTTGAAGCGCGTGAAGTAGCTGCCGAGGAACGGGCCGGTGTGGAAATACGGCTGCTGCTTGAGCTTCGCGGTGAGCGAGGTGGGCACCATGCCCTTGTCCATGATGAGATCGGCCTGACCGGTGAGGAAGTAATTGATCGCGGTGTTCGGTTCGGAGATCGGCAGGATGTCGATGCTCTTCATCGGCACGTTGGCCGCGTCCCAGTAGCGTTCGTTGCGGCGCAGCACGATGCGGTCATCCAGCAGCCAGTCTTCGAGCGTGTAGGAGCCGTTGCCGATCAACGAGCCCGGTTTGATCCACGCGGTGCCGTGCTGCTCGATGATGCGCTGCGGCACCGGATTAAACACGGTGAAGGCGCAGAGGTCGATGAAGTAGGGCGTGGGATTTTCGAGTTCAACCTGCAGCGTCCGATCATCGAGCGCGGTCACACCGACCTGTGCGAAGTCCTTCAGCTTCCCTTCGTGAAAGGTGCGCGCGTTTTTGATGACGTACATCTGCCCGGCGTAATCCGCACCGAACTCGGGAGTGAGCACGCGTTTCCACGAATAAAGGAAATCCTGCGTCGTGACCGGCACGCCGTCACTCCACACGGCGTTCGGACGCAGGTGGAAGGTGTAAGTCTTGCGATCAGGCGACATGTCCCAGCGCTCCGCCATGCCGGGCTGCGGTTTGCCGGCCTCGTCGATGCGACACAGCCCTTCAAACAACGCCGAGGCGATGCGCATGCCGACTTGGTCGGTCACAATCGCCGGATCAATGCTCTCCGGCTCGGCACCATTGATGAACACAAGATCCGCACGCGGTCGCGATTTCCCGCAGGAAGCGAGGACGAGAAGAAATGCGGCGGTGAGAGCGAAACGAGTCACGTTAAAAACTAGCACACGGTTTGCACGGTCCGCAGCACAAAGATCACCGAAGGACTGCATCTTGACGCTCTTTCGTGCTGCCAGTAACATTTACCCATGAAAATGCTGCCCCTCACAGAACTCGTGCGCCGCCCGCAGGCGGTGAAGAAGCTCACGGCACGAGGGCAGACCATCACCATCACAGAGGAGGGCAAAGCGTTGTGGCTACTCAAGGCGGTGAAGTCAGTCCAGGATTCGGATTCTGATGACAAGGCTGCGCGGGATGAATGGCTGGATGCCGAGATGGATCGCATGCTCAAGGAGCCGAAAACAGGCGTTTTCGCCAGCCACCTCATTCTGGAGAGCCGCCGATGACCGCGTATGCCGACTCCAGCTTGCTGGTGAGGCTGATCGTGGATGAGATCGGCAGCGACGAGGCCGTGGGGGTGTTCCGCCAGCTTCAACGTCCGCAGCTCGTGTTCAACCGCCTGCATTCGCTGGAAGTTCGCAATGCGCTGCGGCAGAAGGCGTTCATGGATGCGGGAAAACTTCCGAGTGCCAAGCGAGCACAAATCACCAAAAATCTTGCTCGGTGGGAAGCGCGGCTGGAGGCTTATTTGAAACGTCGTGTGTTCATTGCTTCGGACACGGAGTGGCCCGACACCTTTGAAGATGCGGAGGGCTTCTCTTCATCGCACACGCTGAGGCTCGGCACGCGTGCTTTCGACATTCTGCATGTGGCCGCAGCCTGCCGAGCAACAACGAAACTCTTCATCACCTGCGATCTGCGGCAAGCGGCTCTCGCCAAGGCGGAGGCCCTCAAAACGATTGTGGTCGATGTGAGCGAGTAGTGCGCGGCACATTTCACGCAATGAAGCAGCGTCGGCGGTCGTTTTGGCTGCCCGATCATGATCTCCCGACTCGCACTCCTCCTCGCCAGCCTCGCGCTGACCGCTCACGCGGAATTGAAACTCCCAGCCATCATTGGGGACAACATGGTGCTGCAGCAGAAGCAGGCGAATCCGATCTGGGGCTGGGATGCGCCGGGCACGGAGGTGACGGTGACGTTCGCAGGCCAGACGAAGTCCGCGAAGGCCGATGCGAAAGGCAAATGGACGGTGAAACTCGATGCGGTGCCCGCGAACGCGAAACCAGCGACGATCACGATCAAGGGCAGCAGCACCAAGGAACTCAATAACGTGCTCGTGGGCGAGGTGTGGGTCTGCTCCGGCCAGTCGAACATGGGCTTCACTCTCGGCGGCACCTGGGATGCGGATTTGGACATCGCACAGGCCAAGTTTCCGCTGATTCGCCTCATTTCGGTGCCGCAGGTCGGCACGCAGGAGATTCAAGATGACTTCAAAGGCCAGTGGGAGGAGTGCAGCCCGGCGAATGCAGGCCAGTTCACTGCCGTGGGGTATCATTTCGGCCGCGTGCTGCATGAACTGCTCGGTGTTCCGGTCGGTCTCATCGACAACGCCTGGGGCGGCAGCGCCTGCGAAGCCTGGGTGAAGCGTGATGTGCTGGAAAAAGACCCGCGCTTTGCCGCCATCATCGCAAAGTGGAAGCAGACCGAGGCGACCTTCACGCAGGAGGCGTTCGATAAGCAGGTGGCAGATCACAAAGCTAAACTGGCGGATTGGACCAAGGCTCGTGCGGAGGCCATCAAGGCCAAAAAACCGTTCCCGGTGCCCGCTCCACGTGCGCCGCAGAATCCGCTGACCGGGCAGCACCGTCCCGGCAATCTGTATGCAGGTGTGCTGCATCCGACGATCGGCTACGGCATCAAGGGCGCGATTTGGTATCAGGGCGAGTCCAACGCCAGCCGCGCGAAGGAGTATGGCGAGCTGTTTCCCTTCATGATCGAGCATTGGCGCAAAGAATGGCAGCAGGGCGATTTCCCCTTCTACTGGGTGCAACTGGCCGATTTTAAACCCTACCAGACCGAGCCCGGCGACAGCGATTGGGCCGAACTGCGTGAGGCACAGACGCTCACGATGAAAAAGCTGCCGCAAACCGGCCAGTGCGTTATCACCGACCTCGGCGAAGCGAATGACATTCATCCCAAGAACAAGCGCGACGTGGCCGAGCGTCTCGCCCGCTGGGCTCTGGCGAACGATTACGGCCAGAAGCTGCCCTATCGCAGCCCAGAGCTGAAGGACGCGAAGTTTGATGGCGGCAAAGCGCTGCTCGCTTTCGATTTCGCGCCCACTGGCCTGCGCACCGTCGATATCGACGAGCCACAGGGCTTTGCGATTTGCGGCGAAGACAAAAAGTGGGTCTGGGCGAAAGCCAGTATCATCGGCGGATCGAAAAAGGGCACGAACCAGATCGAAGTCAGCAGCCCCGCCGTGCCGAAGCCTGTCGCCGTGCGCTACGCCTGGTCCGACAATCCTGTGTGCAATGTCTATTCCGCCGAAGGACTGCCGGTGACGCCGTTCCGCACCGATGACTTCCCGATGATCACCGATCCGGCGAATCCCAACAGCACCGAGGCGCTGGCGGCAAAGCGTGCCGCAGACCTGAAAAAGCTCAATGAGGCAAAGACAAAGGCCGGGAAGAAGTGATCGCCGTGATTATTTCATCAGCAAACTTGTGTTAGAAGCACTGGGGCGCGTATGTTTGTGGCCTCACGTCACCCGCATGAACATCCGACCGCTTCTGCCACTTTTC
>JAYVIO010000305.1:0-3349 GCA_043770175.1 Verrucomicrobiales bacterium
TGATGTCCAAAACCACCCTCTCGCTGACTTGCGCGGCTCTTGCCGCAGTGTCCCTGCATGCCCAGGATGCTGCCGAAAAAATCACCTATCAGGATCATATTCGTCCGCTGCTGGAGAACAAATGCTTCTCCTGCCACAACCCCGATAAAAAGAAGGGTGATCTCGATCTCACCAGCTTCGGTGCCATGATGACCGGCGGCGGCGGTGGTTCCATCGTTGATCCCGGCAATGTCGATAGCAGCCGCATCTGGAGCACCTGCGCGAAAAAAGAAGAGCCCTTCATGCCGCCGGAAGGCACGCCGCTGAGCACCAAGGATCTCGATCTCCTCGCCGCCTGGATCAAAGGCGGCATCCTCGACACCAAGAGCAGCCTCGCCAAAAAGTCCGCGAAGCCGAAGGTCGATATGGCCGTCGCCATCAGCAGCGGCAAACCCGCAGGCCCGATCGCCAAGCCTGAGCACGTCCTGCTCGAACCCGTGGTCGTCACCCCGCGCACCACGGCCATCACTGCCATGGCCGCCAGTCCGTGGGCACCGCTCATGGCGCTCGCCGCACCGAAGCAGATCCTGCTTTACGACACCGACACCAAGCAGCTCGCCGGCATCTTCCCTTACACCGAAGGCTACGCCCGCAGCCTGCGCTTCAGCCGCAACGGCTCACTGCTCATCATGGGCGGGGGTCGTGCCGGTAAAAACGGTCACGCCATCGTCTGGGATGTCAAAACCGGCAAACGCATCACCGAAGTCGGCAAAGAGTTCGACCAGGTCATGTCCGCCGACATCAGCCCCGATCACAAGCGCATCGTCATCGGCAGCCCGTCGAAGAAAGTGAAATGCTACAACACCGCCACCGGCGAGGAAGAATACGTCATCGCCAAGCACACCGAGTGGGTCATGGGCACCGCTTTCAGCCCCGATGGCGTCCTGCTCGCCACCAGCGACCGCAACGGCAACGTCATGGTCTGGGAAGCCGACAGCGGCGGCGAATTCTACATTCTCGGCCAGCACAAAGGCTCCTGCGTCGATCTCGCTTGGCGCTCCGACTCCAACATCCTCGCTTCCTGCGCCATGGACGGCACCATCATGATTTGGGAGATGAACGAAGGCAAGCAGGTCAAAACCTGGGCCGCTCATGGCGGCGGCGTGCAGTCCGTTTACTTCACCCCCGATGGCAAACTCGTCTCCTCTGGCAACGACGGCCTCGTCCGCACCTGGGACATCAACGGCAACAAACTTGGCGAAGCCCCCAGCCAGGGCGATCTTGTCACCAAAGTCGTCGCCGGTTACGATTCCAAGTCCGCCATCTCCGCCAACTGGCGCGGCGACATCATCCAGTGGAACTTCGGCGCCACCGCCCTCACCGAAACCGGTCGCTACGTCAGCAATCCGCCGCTCATCGCCCAGCGCATCGTGCAGACCGAGCAGCGCATCGCCGAACTCACCGCCAAACTGCCCACGACTCAAGCCGCCATCAAGACCGCCGAAGCCGACGCCAAAGCGCGCGATGAAGCGCTCGCCAAAGTGCGTGCCGAAGTCGCCGCCACCGAAGCCCGCAGCAAATCTCTGCCCGGTGAAATCGCCGCCGATGAGAAAGCGCTCAACGATTTGAAAGCCGCCGTCGCCAAAGCCGCCAAGGACAAGGAAGCACGCACCGCCGCCATCAAGCAGTTCACCGAACGCTCCGCCAAAATCGCCGCCCAGGAAAAGGAACTCGCTCCCGTCGCTGCCGAGGCCGCCAAACTGCCTGCCGCCGATAAAACCGTCGCAGACACCAACGCGGCACTCGAAGCCGCGAAGAAAGAACTCGCCGCCAAAGCCGGTGACGCCGCTCTCACGGCCAAAGTAAAAGATGCTGAGACCAAACTCGCCGCTGCGAAGGCCGAACAGCAAAAAATCGCCCCCAACAAGGCCAAGGCTGATCAACTCACCGCCGCCATCACCAAAGCCAAAGCTGAACTCGGTGCCGCGCCTGCACCCGTGGCTGATCTCGACAAATTGATCACCGATACCAACGCCAAGATCAAAGCCACCGCCGATGGCATCGCCGCAAAGAAAGCCGAGTTGCCCAAGCTGCCCGCGCTCGTCAAAGCCGGGCCGGATCGCATCAAAGGAGCCGAAGGCAATGCCGCCGCAGGCAAAACCGCCCTCGCAGCCGCCCAAGCCACCGCCAAAGCCACCAGCGACGAAATTGGCATCCTGCAAAAAGTTCCCACCGCGCTCAAAGCCGCGCAGTTCAACACCGGCGTGCTCACCGAGAAGGAAAAGCTCGCCAAGCTCGAAGAAGACTTCAACGACTTCACCGAAGCCAAAAAGGACGCAGAGGCCGCCAAGATTTCCGCCGCAGAACGCATCGAGGCCTCCAAGAAGGCCATCGCCGAATCCATCGCCGCCCTACCAGGCCACGAAGCCACGATGAAGAAACTTCAGAGCGAACTCGCCGCGCTCGAAACCTCCATCGCACCCACCCGTGCCGCTGACGGTGAAGCTGCGAAGAAAGTGGCCGAGCAGAAAACCATCCTCGCCACCAAGGAAGCCGAACTCGCCGCCGCTACCAAAGCGAAGGACGAAGGCATCGCCGCCGCGAAGAAATCCGCCGAGGACATCGCCAAAGCCATCGAACCGTTGAAGAAAAAGCTCAACGAAGTCGCCGCCAAGCTCGACGCGCCTGAAAAAGCCGTGAAAGCGAAGCAAGACGCCCTCGCGCAAAAAGACGCCGCCTACGCTGCTGCAAAGAAAGCCCTCGCTGATGCCACCGCAGATGCCGCAGCCAAGGCCGCCGCCTTCAAAACCGCCGAAGCCGCCGTCGCGCCTGCCACCGCAGCCACACAGGCCGCTGAGAAAGCACTCGCCGATGCTCGTGCGAAACTGAATCAGGCCAATCAAGCCGTGCAACCGGCCAAAAACGCCGTTGCCGCAGCCGACAAGCAGATTGCCGACCTCAAAGCCAAGAACCAGCCAACCGCACCTGCTGAACCTGCTTTGAACGATGCGAAGACCAAGCTTGCCGCTGCTGAAAAAGCGGTCGCCGATGTCACTGCGGCACAGACCAATGCGCAGAAGGACGTTGAAGCCAAAAAAGCTGCCAAAGCGACCATCTCGCAGACTTTTGAAGCTGCCAAGAACGCCAATGGCACCGCCGCCAGCCTCGTGACCAAGGCCACCAACACCGCCAAGCAGACCGAGCAGCAGCAGGCCGCCGCCAAGAACGAATTCGCCAGCGCAGAGAAGGTCGCCGCGCCGATTCGCGGCC
This sequence comes from Verrucomicrobiales bacterium, assembly GCA_043770175.1. Classification (GTDB taxonomy): domain Bacteria; phylum Verrucomicrobiota; class Verrucomicrobiia; order Verrucomicrobiales; family Verrucomicrobiaceae; genus Prosthecobacter. The sequence continues at coordinate 3,250 of JAYVIO010000305.1, forward strand.
AACGCGACAGCATCGCGAAGGAAATCGAAGCGCAGGGCAAAGCTCTCGCCGAGAAACAAGCCGCGCCTGCCGCCATCGAAAAAGATTACGCCGCCAAGAT
>JAYVIO010000306.1:0-9350 GCA_043770175.1 Verrucomicrobiales bacterium
GTGAGTGAACGTTAAGCGGGGTGTGTTTCTGGCGGAAGGACGGAGAGCACGAAATCGTAGATGCGGCGGGCGGCGGCAAGGGCCTCGACGAAATCAGACTCAGTCGGCTCAAGGTCGCTGTCTGCAATGGATGGATAGCGAAACCGAGTGGCAAACGGGCTAACCACGTCAGCATCATCGCGGATAGAATGAAATGCTGGTTCCTTGGTGAGAGCAAGTGCGACAAGCTCATCGACTTCATGTGTTTTTTTGATGGCAAGATCCTCGAAAGCCAGAAACGCCTTCAATGCTTTTTCGGCAGCTTGTTGGCAGTGATAGACTCCCGTGTCTGGGTGCTCCGACTCAGGCCTGGCGAGAATTTCAGCCGTCTGGAGGTCGCTCAACGCCTTGCGCATCCAAGCGCTGACCCATTTGCGCTTTGCTTCATCCATAGAGCAGCCTCCCCTCGTGCATGATCTTATAGGTCAGGGATGACACCACGTCTTGGTATGTCTCGAACTCAGATCGAGTGTGTACTAGCACATCCTTTGGCATGCCAAGCCCTCGCAAGGTGCGATTCGCCCTGCGCACTCGCTCGAGGCTACGCTCTTGGCTCGATGGAACCACGACGACCAAATCCAAGTCACTGTCCTCCGTCGGCTCACCCCAGGCATAGGAGCCGAAGAGCCACACCTGCTCAGGCTGAAACTCCGCCACCAGCCGACGTGTCGCCTCCGCGATGACAGGCTGCGCCTTCTCGCGCAGCGAGTTCGCAGTGACAGAGCTGTCAGAGGTGGTGACCATGATTAAATTCAGTTTAAAGGCACGATCCGCCTCCAGGGAGGCGTTTGCGCAGAAAATTCATGCGTTTCTCAATAGGCATGGCGAGGCGGCGGCGAATGAGGTCAGTGAGGTGTTGGTCGCTTTCGACTTTGAGAGCGGCGAGAACTTCCTGCCGCGTCGGACGGCGACTTCGTGGACGACTGGGACTTTGCTTGCTCATGCAGGGTGCGTTGGAGGACTTCCATCACGGCGAGGTCACGCGGACGGGCGGCGGCTTGTTTGCTAGCCACAATATCCGCCAAAGAGGCAACCAGCAACGGGGCGTTTTCGAGTGTCATGCGCGCGGCGCGGGAACGCAGGCTGTTGAAGGACTTCACGCCATCCACCACCGGCATGAAATCGACCTGGAGTCCCAGGTCGTCATCCACCATGCGATACAACTTCGAAACGGGGTAGTAGGGACGCAGGATCACCGCTTTGAGTTCCTTTGCCACGGCTTTGAGCTTGCGCATGTTGAGCGGCGTGTCGCGAAACATGAAATCAAAGTCGATGGTGGTCACCGGAGCACCGTGGATGGCCGCGCCCGCATTGCCGATGAGAATGGCCTCAAGTCCGTGCTTTTGCATGGCTTGCAGAACCGCTCGCAGCAAAGGGGTGGCGCTCATGCATCAAGCCTTGAAGTAATCCTTCAATTCCCCATCGAAATGCTCCAGCGCATTCTTGATCGGCAGCGGCACACCACCGCCGAGGGCACACAAGGAAGTCTGCTCCATGGTATCGAGCAGGTCGGTGATGAGTTCGCGGTCGATCTTGTAACTGCTGTCGCCACGGGCTTTGGCGATGAGTTCTTTGCCGCGAGTGCTGCCGAGGCGGCAGGGGAAGCATTTGCCACAGCTCTCGTCGGCGGTGAACTGGAAGAGGTGCTGGATGTATTCGATCATCGGCAACGTCTCGGGGATGCTGACGACGCCGGCATGGCCGAGGAGGAAGCCGGCTTTTTTGAAGCTCTCAAAATCGACGGTGAGCTGGGCGATGTGGCTCATGGGGATGAGGCCGCCGAGCGGGCCGCCGATCTGGATAGCTTTGATCTTGGTTTTGAAGCCGCCGGCGAGATCGATGACGGTTTGCAGCGGCGGGCCCATGGCGACTTCGTAGATGCCGGGCTTCACGAAATGAGAGTCGAGGGAGAGCAATTTCGGCCCGCTGGACTGCGGGGTGCCGATCTGCGCGTAGCCTTTGCCGCCGAGCGTGAGGATGGCGCGGAGGTTGGCGAAAGTCTCGACGTTGTTGACGATGGTGGGCTTGCGGTAGAGGCCTTCGTTCACTGGGAAGGGCGGACGCGTGCGCACCTCGGGGCGCAGGCCTTCGATGCTGGCGAGCAGCGCGGTTTCCTCACCGCAGATGTAGGCTCCGGCGCCTTTGATGGTCTTCAGCACGAAGTTGAAGCCGGTGCCGAGGATGTTCGGGCCGAGCAATCCGACCGCATGCAGATCGGCGATGGCTTGATTAACGATGGTGACGCTGTCGGGATACTCGGCGCGGATGTAGAGCACGCCCGTTTCCGCTCCGGCATACCAACCGGCGACCATCATGCCGAGCAGGACGCTGTGCGGCTGCTTCTCCATGAGGTATTTGTCGATGTAGGCACCCGGATCGCCTTCGTCGGCATTGCAGACGACGTATTTCACCGCGCCTTCGGCAGCGCGGCAGCCAGCCCATTTGATGGAGAGCGGGAAACCTGCACCGCCACGACCTCGCAGGCCGCTGTCCTTCAATTCAGCCGCAAGAGCATCGCGGGTGCCTTCGGTGATGAGTTTCTTGAAGGGCGCGTAGTAGTCTTCGACGCCTTTGAACTCAGCGGTCAAAATGGCGGGCTGGAGATGCGAGACGACGGCGTAGCGGTCATCGGAGTCGCCGTTGCCGGTTTTGAAAAGGTCGCTCAAAGCGGCGTCGGATTGGCCGGAGTAATTTTTGCCCTGGTATTGCAGCGCAGCGCCCTCATGGCAACGACCAAGGCAGCAGATGTGGCCGATCTCTTCCTTCTTGAAATGGCCTTCGAGGGTGTGGTGTAGCTTGTCCTGCGTGCCGGCACACAGACAGGCGCTGCCGTTGCAGACGAAGACTTTTTTGCCCTCGTTTTCCTTTTTGAGGAAGTCGTAGAAGGACACCGCACCGAGCGTGATCGCATCGCCAAAGAGGTGATCCTGGCCCATCTGATGAACGACGTCGTTCTTTTCGGCGGTGCCGGCCTTGTCGGCGGCATCGACCATGCGTTCGAAGACGTTTTTTTCGACGCCTTTGCGGAAGGAGAGGGCACTAAGGTTTTTGGACATGCGGTTGTTGGCAAAGATTAACGATTAAACCTTGCGAATGCACTCGCAAAAATTGCGATTATACCGCCTCCACAATGATCTTTTCGCCCCGCACCTCGCGGACTCGAACTGCGGCCCCGCTTTGGATGTAACCGCTCTCGGCGGTCGCCTCCACCAGCCGGCCGTCGATTTCGATGGTGCCATAGGGCCGCAGAGCGCTGCGGGCAGTGCCGCTGTCGCCGGATCTGGCCTTAGCGGCGGCCTGCATCGACGGCGTGTCCTCCAATGTGCCCCCAGCGGAGGTTTCCAGAACCAAGGCGCGGAAGGGCCGCAGTTCGGGCATCCACAGCACGAGCAGGGTGATGATGATGGCCGCACCACTGACGCCGAGGGTGAAGTTGCGGATGCCGACGGCATAGGTGGCGATATCAAAGCTGATGCCGCCGTTGGCAGGCGCTTCACCGCTGGGTGGAGCGACCTCCCAACCGGACATCGCATACACCAGCGCCACCATCACACAGATAAAACCCAGCACGCCTGGAACAATGGTTCCTGGAGCAGCGAGCAGTTCCACACCGATCAACACGATGCCGAGAATGAAAATGGCCGCCACGACCATGGTCTCCTGCCCTGCCAGACTGCCGGCGACATAGTGGCCGAAGAAAAACAGCGCGAAGGCTCCAATCGCAACGAAACCCGGCAGACCGAAGCCCGGCGTCTGCATTTCGAGATAACCGCCCGCCAGACCGATGAGAATCAGGATCGAGGCGTAGCGTGTGACCCAGATGGCGATCATTTCAAAGCCAGTCGGCTCAGCGGTGATCACTTCGCCTTTCAAGGACTCGCGCTGCTTGATCTCGTCGATGCTTTTGACGATGCCCTTGGCCAGCAGCGGCTTGCCATTGATCAGCATGGTCGCCTGCTCGGAATCGAGCGTCACGATCTCGCCTTTCGCGATGATAATCTGGCCGTTGATGGTGAGACCGCGGTCCATGTCGATCATGCCTTCGATGATGCGCACATCGTGGCCCTTTTCTCGCACCACGGTGCGAGCCATGCCCATGAAGGCGGAGTTGTTCTTCGCCCGTTCGGCCTGGGCCAGCGGCGTGCCATCGCCTGAAACCGGCGTTGAAGCACCGATGGCGCTGGCAGGAGCCATGTAGATCACATCTGTGGCCATCGCGATCATCGCTCCGGCAGAAATGGCCCGTGTATTGACGAAGGCATAGCTGCGTGTCTTGAGATTTTGCAGGTCCTTCATCATCAGGCTGATTGTGTCCCAAGCCAGACCGCCGGGCGTGTCGAGTTCAAAGATCACCGCCTCCGCGCCCTGTTGATTGCACAGATTCAGCGTGCGCTTCATGAACTCAAAGCGTGCGGGGATGATCAAATCGTCCTCGCCGACGGGAATGACGATCACCTTGTCCTTGTAACTTTGATCACGGGCGATCACCGGTGTTTTACCCTCGGATTTGAGTTCGGTTTTGGCCTCCGATTTGGCAGTTGGCGTTGTTTCGGCCACTGTTTCGTTGAGTTTCTCAAGCCAGGCAGCATTCAAGTTCACCAGCGTGCCTGCCGGTGTGGCGGATTTGGCCAGCGCCTCGACATCGGCGATGATGGCGCGGGCGAGCAACGGCTTGCCATCGACGGACTGCACGGCGGTGTCGGCATCCAGCAGCAACAACTCGCCTTTTTCCGCCAGTGCGGTCGTGCCGAGCGTCAGACCTTTTTCTCGATCCACGAATGCATCCGCAATCTCCGGGCGATGGCCTTTGAGTTTGCACAGACTACGCGCCCCGGCCTTCAGCACTGCGAGTGATTCTGCCAGCAGCGTATCCTGTGCTTTGGGCGAGAGCGTATCATCTGCCTGCACCTTTGGCGGTGCCGCACCGATGCGTGAGCCGGGGGCCATCCAGATCTCATCACAGGCCAGCGCCAGCAGCGCACCACCGCCGATGGCGGACGTGTTCACAAACGCCCGCGTTTTGACCTTGAGCCGGGCAATCTCCTCCGCCAGCGGCAGCACGGCTTGCGCATGGCTCTGGGTGATGTGAAGGTCGAGAATCAGCCCCGATGCGCCCTGCTTCACGGCCGCATCCATCCACAGCCGCAGTTCGCGCCAGCGGCGCATGTCCTCGACATCAGAATCGGTGATGCCCACACGGGCCATCTTGCCCGTCAGCGCAGGTTCAGCGGCGCTGACATTGAAAACGGCCAGTGTGACAAGCAAAAGGTGGCGGAGCAGGTGCATGGCTCAGACTACGAGAGTGAACGCCGCCACGCAACCAGCGTGGATTCACGCTTTCTTTTTGAAGATCAGGCCCCAGACAAGCATCAGCAGCAGCGCCCCACCTACGGCGGTGATGATGCCCTTGAAGCTGAACTCACCTGCAACGCCCCAGCCAATGAGACTGCCCAACTTGCCACCGATGACGCTGCCGATGATGCCCAGGAGCACCGTGGTGATGGGATTGATGCCCTGTTTGCCCGGCATGATGAGCTTGGCAATGACGCCGGCGACAAAACCTAGAACGGACCAGATGAGGATGGCTTGGAGTGACATAAGGCCGCCATGCTACGAGATTCAGCCGCCTGTCGTCAATGTGATTTCTTGGCAGCCTGCTGCCATGCCTGCCACCCGCCTTTGAGCACAAAGGCGTGCTCAATGGGCAGCGTCTGCTTGAGGCGCTCAAGGACATGGCGGCTGGCGTCGCATTTGGCAGCGCTGCAATACACAATGATGGGCTTGGTGTTGGCTTGCAGCGTGTCGAGGTAATTGAACAACTGCTGATCGAAGCCCTGCTCATTGAGCAACAGCGCCCCAGGGATGTGTTCGGCGTCGAACTGCTCCTGGATACGGGCGTCGATCCACAGGACATCCCCTTTCCAGCGTTCTTGAATGACCTGCATGCTGACTTCGTCATCACGTAACGGCTCCTGGATCAGATACAACGCCGGCGCACGCGGGTGCCAGGCATGGGTGGCCAAGGCGGCGGCGGCGGTGAGAAAAACGAGAAAGCCGGCCTGTCGGATCGCGGAGAGCATAAGCAGCCGGGTTACTTATTGGCGGCGGGCAGTGGCTCCGGCCTCTTGCTGATTGAGAAAAAGGCGAGCTGGTTCCGGTATTTGGGAATCGGGCTGTTGGTTTCAATCTTGAGCGCACCCATCGTGACGTCCTGCGTGGATTTCGGCGTCATGGTGATGAGATACTCGCGGCCTTCCTTGATCTCCTTCCACTCAAAAGTGACGTTTTCACGAGTGGGCGTGATGTTGACGATCTTCATCGGCTGCTCGGCCGTGAATTGCACCAGGCAGGCCTTGGATGCGGGCGCGTCGCCGATGAACCACTGAAGCTGCTTGGGTTTGATGTCCACGACCGCAGGAACGTCGAGAATGAAGTTGATCTGCCACTCGGGCTGTTTGGGATCATCCGTAGTGACGGTGACATATTTTTCGTGACGGCCGACGAAGGTGGAAACCTTGAATGAGGCATGGCCGGTGCCCACTTCGCCGGGTTTGTATTCGCCCTTGTCGAGTTCTGCACTCAGGCAGGAGCAGGCACTTTCGAGGCCGAGGATCTTCACCGTTTTGCCGCTCTTGTTGCGGAACTTGAACGTGGTCTCGACCTCCTCGTCTTCAGGTTTGGGTTTTAATTCGATCGCGGACACGTCAAGCGTGAGTTCGGCATGGACCATGGCGCTGCTGGCGAGCACAAGGAGGATGAGGCGGGTGACTGGCATGGGGGAATTTAACACAAGATGCTGACAACGCTATCTCATCGAACGGATGAGTGCCTGAACCTCATCGTGATCACCGATGAAGAAGAACAGCAGCTCAGGTGGTGTGGCGATAAAAACGAAAGCCAGGCGCTCATCCAATCCGACACGGCACTCGAAGATGGTTTTGGTCAGGCGACGGATGCTGATGCCGGAATGCAGATGCGGCTGGCCCCAAGCGGCAAGCACGGCATTCATCGTCTCGCCGATCACCTTACGGTCGGCCTTGGAGCGCTGGCGAATTTGATCCAGCAGATCAACGGTGACTCTTGCCCGCAACGAGGGCTTCGAGGTCGCCGGTGAACTCGCGGAGCTTTCCTGCTTTCCGTTCTTTTTCGATTTTGCCATGAACTTTCTTTTCAAAACCGGCCAGCTCATCGGCGGTCACGCCATACTCGCGCATCGCGTAATCGGTGGACTCCACCGTCACAGGACGAAGCGCGATGATCCTGCCATCCAGCACGATGCCGATGTCATCGCCTTTCAAAGCCCGCCGCAGCAGGCTGGAAAGATTCATACGGGCGCTTGTGGGTGTCAGCGTGGTCATGCTCATGGCGCAAATCTGACGCATATCCGTCGGATATGCGAGCAGATATTCATCACCTGACGGGAACACCTCCCAAGTTGACGCCAGCGCCATGAGCGCCCAATTTCCGCTCCTATGCGCTTCGCGATCTGCAACGAGACCTACCAGAACTGGACCTTTGAAAAAATGTGCGAGGATGCGGCTGCGGCGGGCTATCAAGCCATCGAGCTGGCGCCCTTCACGCTGAAGGAAGATCCACGGGAGCTGACGGTGGATGAGGCGCTGACGTTATGCGCGAAAGCGAAATCATTCGGGCTGGAAATTCTGGGACTGCACTGGCTGCTGACGAAACCAACGTGGTTTCACATCACGACGCCAGATGTGCTCCAGCGCAAAGAAACAGTGAAGTTCGGCAGGCATCTGGCGCAGTTCTGCGGTGCCACCGGCGGCCGCATCATGGTCTGGGGCAGCCCGAAGGCGCGGAATGTGCTGCCGGAGTGGAATTATGACGATGCTTTCAAGCGTGCCGCCGACTGCGTGCGCGAAGTGGCTGAAGAATGCGGCAAATACGGCGTGGTGATCGCCATGGAGCCGCTGGGCCGCAAGGAAACGAACTTTTTGAACACGGCGGAGGAAACGATCCGCTTGTGCAAGCTGGTGGATCATCCGTCTTGCAAGCTGCATCTGGATGTGAAAGCGATGAGCGATGAATCGAAGCCGATCCCGAACATCATTCGCGACAGCAAGGAGTGGACGGTGCATTTCCACACGAACGATCCGAATCTGCGCGGCCCCGGTCAGGGCGAGGTAAAGTACGAGCCGATCATCGCCGCGCTGCGCGAGACGAAGTATGACGGCTACCTCTCCGTGGAGGTGTTTGATTACACGCCGGATGCGCCGACGATTGCGCGGCAGAGCATTGGGTATCTGAAGCAGGTGATGGGGCTGTAAGGATCCCACCGCGCATTTTTTCAGCCTATGGAGCAGTTGGGACCGTGCCGGGAGCCGCGCTCTGGTAGGGGTCTGGGCCGATCACGACTGTGGAGGCGGGCGGGATGGAAGGAACGCGGATTTCTTCCTCCACGGGCAGGGCACGAAGCGGAACGGCCAACAGTTTTGGGAGGCCTCCTTTGGCATCCCAGCCCTTGGGCTGGCCGGCGGTGACCATCTCAAAGACGGCGGCCCAGAGAGGCAGCGCGGCGGTGGCAGCAGTCGCCTTGGCACCAATGGGGATGTCCTTGTCGTGGCCGATCCAAACGAGGCAGGTGAGTGCGCGGTCAGAGCCGATGAACCACGCATCGGTGCGGTCGTAGGTGATGCCACCGAAGCCGGCGATGCTTTTTTGCGCGAGCTTGCGTTCGACGAGGGGCTGGCGGTATTCCGGCCGTGTCATGCCGGAGATCATGGTATTGCGAACATGAGCGGCGGCGGCAGGAGCGAAGACTTCGTTACTGCGAGCCGACGAGGATGAGAGAAGGAGGTGGGGCTGTGCGCACGGGCGGCCGTCATTGGCGATGGCAGTGAAGGCACAGGCCAGTTCAATGAGACGCGCATGGCTCAGGCCGAGGGTGAAGGCAGCCTCGGTGCGCAAAGGAGTGGTGAAACCGCAGCGGCTGAGGGCAGCACGGAGGGGATCGAGGCCGACTTGATAACCGAGGCGGACGGTGGCGGCGGTGCGGCTCTCAAGGAGAGCCTGCATGGGTGTGATGGTGCCACCGGTGTAGGCGACCGGCTCGCCATCGGCACCCCACTCGCCAAGGGTGCCAATGAGGCCGCCGATCATGGCCTGCTTGTTGTCGAGGGGGCCGTCGATCATGGGGGCATCGGTGACGTCCGGCTGCAAGGTGAGCGCGGTGGCATAGACGAGCGGCAAAAAGGCGGTGCCCGGAGGCCGAATGCCCTCAAGCGCACGATTGAAGGGGCTGGTGGTGAAGTCGCGCCCACCTTGCATGGCGAGGATGGCCCCGGTGCGAT
>JAYVIO010000307.1:0-3342 GCA_043770175.1 Verrucomicrobiales bacterium
CTGCGCGACGGTTACGTCACGCCGATGGAGGCCTACATGAAGGCCATCGACAAAAACCGCTTCAAAGCCTTCCTCCCGCCCGAAGACGCCGGTCTCGCCGTCGCCAGTGGTGGCGACACCAACAAGTGACCCTGCGGGCCAGATGCATCTTGCCGCCGCAGACGCGATGAATTTGCCTCAGCGCACACTACGGATGAGCACGGCTTCAGAGGGTATCCCGACAGATCATGCAACACGCGCCGGTCAATCACCCGGAGCGCTGGCCATACTGGCTGCCACCGCCCTTGGCGGTGTCATCATCTCGCGCATGAACAAAACGCCGCTCGTCCTCGCCGTTGGCGCCGCCGCACTGGCCTTGTTGAATAGAAAAAAAGCCAACACGCCGCAGATCGCTCCAACCCGCGCGCCAGAACCGGTTCAGGCACCGCCGCCGACCATGCAACAGAGCCAGGTCGAACAATGGCTCTTTCAACAGATCCATCGCGAAGAAACCACCCCCATCATCGCACTGCCTCCGCCAGCAGCCGAGACCGAACCCGAGGACGACTACATCCCGCAGTCCTTGCTGTCCGACGACACGGCTGAATTCACCGGCACTCCGCCGCCACGCGACGCGTTCGCGTCTCTCTCCGAACCGGCAATTCGTACGCTCAAAGCCCCGGAGCCACGCTTTGAGTTCGAACCCGCTTTCCCGGTGCTTCAGGCGCTCGAAGCCACCGAATCATGCCCCACCTCAGATGCAGCGTGGATTCTTGGCGTCGAACCACTGCCCAGCCTGAACGAATCCGTCACACCACCCTCTTTGGTCAGCAGCATGTTCTCCTCCGAACCCATGCAGATGGCAAACTTCGCACCACCCGCGGTTTTTTCCGCCCCTGTGTTTGAAGGCGGTGCACTGCCGGATGAAATTGAAGTCACACCTCCAGCAGAACCCGTGACACATCTGACGCCGCTGTTCCGGCAAAAGTCGGTGGTGCTGCCAGAACCAGCACCGGTGCAGGAAGCGGCTCCCGCCATCGAAACGCCGGAAATTCTCGTTCAAATCGCCGCACCCGGCGAAGCTTTCTTTGATCCGCCGCTTGCCAGCGTGCCCAATAATCCCTGGACGCCCCCGGTCGAAGCCTCACCACCGCAGACACCTCATCTCAGCCCCGTGATCGAAGCAGAAATCGTGCTCCGCCCGCGCGCACCGACGCAGGTCGCCGTGGTCGCCAAAACCAGGCCCGTCTCATCACGCTTCGCCAAAGCCGCTGCGACCGCCGCAGCACCGGCCGACAACGAAGATCCAGCCCTTGCCCACGCCCCGCTGCCATCACCGCGCGAACCACGCGCCAGCACCACCTGGCGCTCCTGGTGGCGCGGCGATTGAGGCGGGCAGGCGCAGGTCAAGGCAGTCCAGAAGCATCGAGCATCCAGTTCCTGCCCACCGCAGGCGATCCTACTCCTACTCATTCTCATTCTCGTTCTCGTTCTCGACGACTCAGGTCATTCGGCCAACCCTCAATGTGAAACCCGGCTGCTTGCGTTCTTCGTGATTTCATTTTGTCAGCCCGTTGTAGCCTGACCCCGTTTCCCCGTCTCGCTTTGATCCACCGCTGGCGCGCCGCCGTTGCTGCGCGTCTACATCGTCTCGCTGGCGAGCCGGTTGTCGGCGTCGTAGCTCATCGCCGTGCTGCGGATGCCCGTGCTGCGCGTGGCCTCGCCCGGCCAGGTCTCGTGCTGTGCGGTCACGTTGCCCAGCGCATCATGCTGCCATTCAAACTCCGCCAGCACCTCGCTCATGGCAGGCGTCTTGAACAAGGTCCGGTCTTTCAAGCGTCCCAGCGCGTCGTAGCTGTTCTGCGAAGTCTGCCCGTTGCCCGCGACGAGCACCACGGCACGCCCGCCCAAGTCATAGCCATAGCGTGTCGCCCGGCCGCCTTCGACGATGCTTTCAGGGCGGTTCAGCGCGTCGTAGCTCGTCTGCACGCTGCGGCCCGTGCCGTAATCCGCACGCACGCGATTGCCCGCGAGGTCGTAGCCATACTGATGCACGATGCCGCGTGAGGATTCCGCCGTCACGCGGCCCATAGCATCGTAGGTGTAGCTCACGGCGGCGGCGGGAATCGGCGTGCTCACGCCCGCCGCTACGGTGGACTCGCCGACCGTCAGCAGCCGGTCACGGGCGTCGTAGCCGTAGCTGGTGGTGATGCCGCGCGGGCTAGTCTGCGCGATCTTCTGCACCTCATTGTAACCAAACGTGGTCGTGTCGCCATTGGCAAAGGTCTGCTCCACCAAGCGGTTCAGCCCATCATACACAAACGCCGTCGTCTGCCCCTTGCCGTCCGTCACGCTCGTGCGGTTCCCCGCCGCGTCGTAGCTGAAGCTGTTGCTGATCCCCGCCGCGTCCACGGTGGTGATCAACCGGCCCAGCGTGTCATAGCTGTTGGTCACGGTTTGATTGAGCGGGTTGGTCACCGTCAAGGGCAGGCCACCGGCGTCAAAGCTGGTCACCGTCGTCGGTGCAGCCACGCCCGCCTCCGGCACGGGCGCGATCACTTTCCAATTCCGCCCAGCGTTGTCGTAGCGCTTCGTCGTCACATGCCCCTGCGGATCGGTGACGGTGAGCACCTGCCCCAGCGCGTCGTAACTCGTCTGCGTCGCGGGCCGCACGAACTGCGCCGTGCCCGCATCCCACACCGGCGGCGCGTACACCGCCACCGGGCGGTTGCGTGCGTCGTAATCCGTCTCCGTCACACGCCCCAAGGCATCGGTCACGGCGATGGTGTTCCCCGCCGCATCGTACGCCATCGTCGTGATCGCCTGCTCGCCGTTGACGGCGGGAGCCGTGACCTGGATCGCTCTTCCCGCTGCATCATACGTGGTCGTCGTGACGTTCCCCATCTGGTCAATGACCTGCCACGGCTTCCCATGGTGTGTGTAAAGCGTCTGCACCATCGGATTGTCCGTCAGGTCCGCCGTGGTGTCCGGCTCCGTGACCTTCACGAGCTGCCCGAGGCTGTCATACGTGTTCCGCGTCACCCGGCCCAGCGGATCGGTGATGGTGAGCGGCTTGCCAGCGGCGTCGTGCATCGTCGTCTTTGGCAAACCGGGGCAGGCAGGGCAAAGCGGTGCCGACAGGTGCAAAGCGCCGCCCAGGAGGCACAGCCACCCGCTCAGTCTTCGCCGAAAAAGATGCCAGGCATACTGTGCTTGTATTTTGCTTCATTTTGCCCATGATCCCGACCATGAGCACCTCAAAATCCTCTGAAAACCAAGCGGTTCCGCTGGAAGAACAGCTTGTCGGCATCAATGCCAAAACGGCCCCGTATCCTGCCGCGCGTTCGTGGTCGGGTGGACGGC
>JAYVIO010000308.1:0-9325 GCA_043770175.1 Verrucomicrobiales bacterium
CCGCGGCGGCTGGAGGACCAGCCGCCCTACCGAAAGCCGCGGCGGCTGGAGGACCAGCCGCCCTACCGAAAGCCGCGACGGCTGGAGGACCAGCCGCCCTACCGAAAGCCGTGGAGCGCGTCCTCGCCATTGATCCCGCATTGCGCAAGACCGGCTGGGCGGTTGTGGAACGCAGCGGCAATGATTTGAAGGCGATTGCGTGGGGAGTCATCCACAACAAGCCCGCCTTGCTGCCGTCCGGCTGCCTGGTCGCCATCCGTGAAGGCTTGAATGATGTGATCAAGCAGCATGCGCCGACGGTGTGCGCCATCGAAGCCACGATCTTCGTGCAGAGCTACAAGACCGCCATCGTGCTCGGCACCGCACGCGGCGCGTGTTTGATCGCCGCCGCCGAGCATGGCCTGCCGATCTATGAATACGCCCCACGTGAGATCAAGCAGGCTGCCGTAGGCCGTGGTGCGGCGCAGAAGGACCAGGTCGCCTTCATGATCCGCGCCCAGCTACACCTGCGCGAGACGCCTGAGGCCGATGCCGCCGATGCCCTCGCCACCGCCATCACGCATTTTCAAAACAGCGCTGCCGCCCGCGTCACCGAACGTGAAGCACGGCGGGTGTGAGGCAGGTTACGAGATCTTCTGCTTCTTTTTCGTGCCGTTCACCAGCGGCGTGGTGTGACCGTTGGTGCCGTTGACCTTGAATTTGCCGCTTTTGACATCGCGTTCGAGTTTCTCCATCTTGCGCAGCAGCTTGGGCCACTGCTTTTCTTCAACGATGAAGCCAACACAGCGCCCCGCACCGCAACAGCAGGGATGATCATCCCAGGTGTCCACATCGAAGCCGTAGTTGTAGGTCAGTTCTTCACCGGCCTTGATTTCACGGATTGAGTAGATCCAGATGCGGCCGCGAATGACATACGCCTCGCAGTTCGGGGCGCAGGAATGGTTGATGTAACGTGCCGGATTGCGACCCTTGGCGCCGTCAACGTCGTGGCGCTGGTTCAGCGTGAAGACATACACCGCCGCGCCGCCGGTTTTCTTGGCTTTGTCCACCAGCGCTTCCGCACGCCGGGTGGATTCCGCCTTGGTGATTTTTTCACCGATGTATTCGATGATGGGAACATCGTTCGGGATGTCGCAGCGGGCGAAGATGCCGCGGTTGTGGATGGATGAGGAACGGACGGTCCAGTAGCGTTTGGTGGGGGCCTTGGGCATGGGGGGTGTTGCGGACTTCTGAAAAAAATGGAGCGCATGAAGTGTGCCGGGTGCCTCCATTGTCAAGGAACGACAAAGATTGTTTCCGTTGGCCCCTCTCCGGCACTGAACGTCCACTTTCTGGTTGCCGCTGCGTGCCGCAGCGCCTTATTGCGCGCCCTTCAACCGCCCCGCACTCTCATGCTCGAATTCTTCCGCCACCACCGTGGTGCCTTCCTCAAGACCCTGACCATTCTCATCGGCCTCTCCATGTTTTATTACGGCGTGTCGCAAACCGCCGGAACCAACGAGCAGCAGGCGCAGATCACCGATGTTGCCGTCACCGTCTTCGGCAAGGACTACACCATGGGTGATGTGCAGCGCGCGCAGACCTCCCTCCAGATCGCCCAGTATTACATGCAGGCCTATGAGCTGCCCTCGATGCTGATGACGCTTTCCACTGATGGCAACTTTAGCGGTGGCGGCTTGAACACGCTCACCAATCTCTTCGTGGCACGTCAGCTCATGGAGCAGCTCGGCGTGCGGCCCAGCGATGCGGAGGCCCGTGCGGCCTTGGAAAAACTGCCGTCCCTGCAAAACAACGGCAAGTTCGACATCACCCGTGCCCAGAGGCTTGAGGAGATCGCCAATTCTCAAGGATTTGAGTCCGCCGACCTGCTCAACATCATGAAGGACACGATCGGCCTGCAGAAGCTCCAGGAGCTGGTGAGCAAGAACTACGTCACCTCGCCACTCGCTGCTGAAAAAGAGTACGCCAGCAGCCACCACACCATCAAAGGCGCCAGGATCGCCTTTGAGAGCGAGACCTTCAAACTGGCCGCCAAAGTCACCGACGACGAGATCAAGAAATCCTACGAGGAGAACAAGGAGAGCTACAAGACCGAGGAAAAACGCGCTGTGAACTATGTCCTGTTCGAGAACCCGCAGGATCTCGACAAGAAGCCGCTCGAAGAACGCCAGAAGTCGCAGAACCAGCAGATGGAGCGTGTGAACGCCTTCAACAAGCTCACCACCACCGACAAGAAGACCTTTGTCGAAGCCGCGCAGCAGACCAAGGAGAAGGTCGAAACCGTGCCCGCCTTCGCCAGAAGCGAACCACCTGCGGCACTCAAAGCCGAAAGCAACCTGCTCGAGATGATCTTCGCCCGCAGCAAAGACGCCAAAACCGCGCCTGAAGCGCTCGAAGGCACCAACGGCTGGTTCGTCTTTGATGTCATCAAGATCGAAGAGCCCAAGCAACAGGAACTGGCCGAAGTGAAGGACAAGATCAAGGACAAGCTCCTCGATCAGAAGGCCGCTGAAGCGCGCACCAAAGCCGTCAACGACGCCCGCACTGCTCTGAACGCAGGTTTGAAGGCTGGCAAGAAAATCGACGACCTCGTGAAGGAACTGAAACTCACCCTCACCGCTCTGCCCGATCTCGACATTGCCAATCCGCCGCAGGATGTGCCCAACGCCTTCCTCATCGCCCAGACCGCCGCCAAAACCGCCCCCGGCAGCATCTCCAACGCCGTGGACTACGACAAAGGCACACTGCTCATCTATGTCAGCGCCAAGGAACTCCGCAAACGCCCCGATGGTGCCGACCTGCGCAAGTCCCAGGCCGACTCACTGTCCCAGCAGGAGCGCATGAGCCTGTTCCAAGCCTGGTTCAAAAAGAAGCACGACGAAGCCAAAATCGTCTCCAAGCTCGGCGTCTCCTGATCGCCGCCATGCCTCATCTTCCTCGACGCGCATGAGCGAATCGCCAGCCACCGTCGAAGATTTGTATGATGAGGCCAGCGGCCATGTCGCCCTCGGCGAACTGCCGGAGGCTATCGCGCTTTACCGCCGCTGCGTCGCCTTGCAGTCCGACCACTTCGAAAGCTGGCACGCCCTCGGCATGGCCCTGCTGCGCAATGGCGAGATCAAAGAAGCCATCGGAGCCGGCATGATGGCCACCACGTTGCAACCCAACGATCTGCTCGCCTGGACCGCGCTCTCACAGATGTACGTCGCCAACAAGCAGATCGCCGAAGCCGAAGACGCCAAAGGCAAGGCCCGCATCCTCAGCCTCGGTGGCAAGGTGGTGAAGTAGTACGACAGACACTCCTGTCTGTCGGTGCTTTTAAGTCCTGGATCGACGGGCTAGAGCATCCAGAAAACTGCCATCTGCACTGGTGCAGTCACAAACCAGCATCTCCCGGCAGTTTGATGCCGGTGCTTTTCCCACGAACGAAATTGCGTGCCTGATGTTCGCTACGGTGCCCGAATGGGTCAATGGTCTCCCATGCCGCATCCATCGCGGCACAGCCCGGCAGCAGTGCCAAAGCGGAGACGCTGCACAGACAGCAGAGGATGAACTTGAGGCAACGATTCACGTCAAAGATCAGAAATACCCCTTCACTTTGAGCTTGCGACCGAAAATCTTGTCCCCGGCGGCGATGTAGAGAATGTCGTGATCTTTGCCGGCGAACTCGACGCTGACGACCTTGCCCAGCGGATCGGGTTTGGCGATGATACCGGCTAGACGACCCGCCGTGTCGAAGACCTGCACACCGAGTTCGGTGGTGACGAAGTAGCGGCCGTTGGCTTCCGTCGTCGCACCGTCACCGGAGGCGATTTCTTTGCCGACGGGCAGCCACATCGTCATGTAAGGCGCTCCACCGGTCAAAGTTCCGTCATCCTCGATGCGCCAGGCCCAGACGTGCTTGCCACCGTATTCGGAGGCAACGAGCGTACGCTCGTCGGGGGAGATGGTGATGCCGTTCGGCTTCTGCACATGCCCCGCATCGGCGACGATGTGCTTCTTGTCCTTCGTGATAAGATGAATGATCTGCGTCGGCGTTTCGGTGAAATAGAGATTCCCCGTCTTACTGACGACTAGGTCATTGCACTTCACGCCGGTGAGCAGCACTTCGACTTCGCCCTTCATCGTGATGGCGATGATGCGCTGCTCCTTGTTGTGGCAGGCATAGAAGCGGCCATCGGGACCGATCTGCAGTCCGCTGATGCCCGGCAGGTTGTCGAGAAACAAGTCTGACTTGCCCGTGGCGACATCAATCTTGTAAATCCCCTTCCCGGCTTTCACATCCGTGAAGAACAGATTCCCCGCCGCATCGCAGCACAAACCATCGGTGAAGACAAAGCCGCTGGCAGCTTCCTTCCACAGCTCGCCGTCGATGAGGTAGTCGTGCAGCGAAGTGTCTTGCGCGAGGAGTGGGGTGGAAAGGAGGCTGAGGAAAAGGATGAGGTGTTTCATGTTTGGGTCAGTTGTAAATGTCACTCCGGTGGCCGACGTCCACGATCAACACGAGCAGAACGCCATCATGGATTTCGTAAACCACACGGTAGTCTCCAGAGCGGATGCGCCAGCGATTGGCGGTCCCTTTTAGTTTCTTGCAACCAGAAGGCCTCGGTGTGACAGCCAGTTGTCGGATGTCCGCCTGCAATTGAAACTGCACCGACTTCGTCAGTTTACAGAAAGCGCGATCAGCGGCCTTGGTGAACTCAACGCGATAAGTCATGGCAGCAGGCCGCATTTTCGCTGCACTTCTTCCCATGGAATGTTCGGCCCACCCTCGGCCAGAGCCGCGTCAGCACGAGCATTGTCATAGGCGTCTTCCGCCTCCTCGCGTTTCTGCTCCATCCAGTCCACGAGTTCAAAGAACTGCTTGGGCGGCAGCGATTCGATGGCCTGTTCGATTTCAAGGATGGTGCTCATGCGGCGGAAGATAATCGAATCTTGTGAACGCTCAACGGCTCACTTCTTCCACAGCCAGCGCAGCGTGTCCGGCAGCAATGCACCGCCGTGTTTGCCGTTGTGGGTGCCTTCGCCGAGGACGAACTGATAATCGTAACCGGCGAACTTCAGCGACGCGGCCATGTCCTGGTTGGCGAGCGGCCAGTTGCCGAACTGGTTGTCGAGATCGTTCTTGCCGTCCTGAAGGAAGACTTTGAGCGGCTTCTTGTCGGTCTTGCGGATCAGCGCGGGATAGACATGACCGCCACGGATGTTGGTGAAACTGCCGATGTGGCTGATCACCTTGCGGAAGGCGTCGGGACGCTCCCAGGCCACGGTGAAGGCGCAGATGCCGCCGCTGCTGTTGCCGCAGATGCCACGGCCTTCGGGATCGTCGGTCAGCTTGTAGCTCTTGGCCACTTCGGGGAGGATTTCTTCAATCAGGAAACGCGCATGCAGGTCGCCGAGGGAGTCGTATTCAAAGCTGCGGTTGCTGCGCGGCTTGTCCTTCGGGTTGCTGGTGGGAAACACGCCGGGATTGATGAAGATGGCGATGGTCACCGGCATCTCGCCCTTGGCGATGAGATTGTCGAACACCACCGGCACGCGGAACTGCCCGTCCGCCTTCACAAAGCCGCCGCCGTCGCAGAACACCATCACGTTCGCCGGTTGTTCGGGTTTGTATTGAGCGGGAACGTAGATCCACCAGTCACGCGTCGTGCCGGGATAGATCTTCGAGTTCGCCCACGCCGGCATCTGCGTCACCTTCCCTTGCGGCACGTCCTTCTTGATCTGCAAATCGGGTCCGAGGACATACTGATCATCCTGCGGGGCTGATTGGGCGAGACTGACGAGACACAACGAAAGAGCAGCGGCGGTGAGAAACTTCATGGGTCGAATCCGAACGAGGGCGAAGCGTGACATCTTGCAGGCATGCGCGGACACAGCTCCTTCTGGCAAGCCAGACCTCCGCTCATGGCGACCTGGGATATTTCCACATTAAATTTGCGCTCCTATGGCGGGAGAAATCGACGTTTTTGTTGCCTGATTCCAACATAGGCGTGTAAATCGACCCAATCGTTTGTCCAAGCCATGAGATCGTGGACCAAAATCATAAAAGATCACCATTCGTGGGCACATCCCAACGATGGGTACAAACTCGTTTTGAGAAACGGAGCCTCTGAAGCCGAATTGAACGATCTCGCTCAGGCAATTGGATTTCAGTTTCCCTCTGAGTTTCGCGAACTCTACCGCTGTCACAACGGCGTCGGGGTGAGCCATACGCACGACCCAGATAAAATATATTGGTCGTTTGTCCCCCTCTCCGAGATTCCAGAGCTTATCTCTAATGCCCGAGATTGGTTTCAGAAAACCCACCCCGATTTAGCTGCTCGGTTCTTCCCGTTCATAGACTGGAGTTCCGGCGATTATACTGGGTATCTATTGGCTCCAGATCGTAGTTTGCTGGCAGGGCTTTACGACTTCGAGCATGAGGAGTATCAGTTTGATGAGAGTCAGCAATCTGATGAGTTCATGATGATGTTTTACTCATCCATAGCCGAGTCGTTGACATTGCGGTAGTCCATCCCACCATGAATATGAATCACCGCCAAACACGCTGCGAACCATGAACAGCAAGCAACCGCTGGGGGGGGCGCTCCATTCTTCTCAGCCGACGAGCGAGATTCCACCTTCACGCCACGTTCGTGCTCTCTGAATGCGTCTCTCGATTCTCTTGTTTCTCTCCTCCCTCCTCTCCGCCCGTGCGGCGGTTGATTTCTCCCATCAAATCGTGCCGATCCTGCGCGAGCACTGCGCGGAATGCCACGCGGGGGACAAGAAGAAAGGCGGCTTCTCTTTCAATGACCGTGCCGCATTGATCGAAGGCAGTGAAAACGGCCCCGTGGTCGTTGCTGGCAAGAGCAGCGCGAGCCGGATGATCGAGTTGCTGCTCTCCACCGATCCAGATGAGCAGATGCCGCCTAAAGGAAAACGCGTTCCTGCCGATCAGATCGCGCTGCTGAAGGCGTGGATCGACTCGGGCATCGCGTGGGAGGAAGGATTCGCCTTCAAGAAGGCGGCGTATGAGCCGCCGCTGAAGCCGCGCTCCCCTGCCCTGCCCGCTGCGGTGGATGGGCGCACGCATCCGATTGATCGCCTCCTGGATGCGCATCTCGCGGCGAAAAAGCTCCCGCGTCCGGCGGCCATCGACGATCACACGTTCCTGCGCCGGGCTTCGCTCGATCTCATCGGCCTGCTGCCGACGCCGGAGGAAGTGGCGGAGTTTGACAAGGACAAGACCGCTGAAAAGCGTGCGCGTCTCGTTGAGGCGTTGCTCAAGCGCGACATCGACTACACGGAGCACTGGCTCACCTTCTGGAACGATCTGCTGCGCAACGATTACGGCGGCACGGGCTTCATCACAGGCGGGCGCAAACAGATCAGCAACTGGCTGTATCATGCGCTGATCACGAACCTGCCTTTCGACCAGTTTGTGCGCGAACTCATCGCCCCGCCGAACGACGAGAGCCGAGGCTACATCGACGGCATCAAGTGGCGTGGCGATGTCAGCGCCGGGCAGACGGTGGAGATTCAGTTCGCGCAGAGCGTCTCGCAGAGCTTTCTCGGCATCAACATGAAGTGCGCTTCTTGCCACGACAGCTTCATTGATCGCTGGAAACTGAGCGAGGCGTATGGACTGGCGGCGATCTATTCGAATCGCCCGCTCGAGATTCATCGCTGTGACAAACCCATCGGTGAACAGGCCGCAGCGGCGTGGTTGTTCCCGGAGATCGGCCAAATCGACGCCAAGGCCGCGCAGCCGGAGCGCTTGAAGCAGCTCGCCGCGCTGATGACGCATCCGCAGAACGGCCGCACGCCGCGCACGATCGTGAACCGCCTCTGGCAGCGCCTGATGGGCCGTGGGATCGTGCATCCGGTGGATTCGATGCAGACGGAGCCTTGGAATGCTGATTTGCTCGATTACCTGGCCACCTACATCGTGGAGAACGGTTACGATTTGAAGAAGACGCTGGCCCACATCGCCAATTCGCAGGCGTATCAGTCGCACGCGCAGATCGTGACGAAGGAAACCGACGATCACGGTTACACCTATGCCGGACCGCGTGCCAAACGACTCACGGCGGAGCAGTTTGTCGATGCCATCTGGCAGCTCACCGGTGCCGCGCCGACGAAGATGCACGCCAGCGTGCTGCGGGGCAAAGTCGATCCTGCGCTCCCCAAACTGATCACCGTGAAGGGCCAATGGATCTGGGGCGACAGCGCCAAGCCCGGCAGCACGCCGCCATCGGGCGAAAGCATCACGCTGCGCAAGACCTTCAAGCTCGACGCCGATCCGGCCAGCGCCAGTGCTGTGGTCACCTGCGACAACGGCTACACCTTGTTTGTGAACAACAAAAAAATCAGCGCCGGGAGTGAATGGAGCCAACTCGCTGCCGTGCCGCTGCAAACCGCGCTCAAGAAAGGCGCGAACTCGATCATCGCCATCGCCACCAATGCCGGCAACGGCCCCAACGCCGCCGGATTCTTCTTCGACGCACGCATTCGCGATGCCGCAGGCAAGGAAACCTCGATTATCGCCGATGCGTCGTGGGAATGGACTGCCCAGACCCCTAGTGGCAAAGAAGGCAGACTCGGCGCCTTTGAGGCAAAGGACTGGAAAGCTGTGACCGTCGTCAATACACTGCCCGTTTGGCAACAGACCATCGACGCGCAAGCTCCCGCATTGCTCGCGCAAGGAAGCGCCGCCAGTGGCAAGATGATCCGCGCCTCCTTGATGAAGGCCGATTTCCTGATGCGCACCCTGGGTCGCCCGAACCGCGATCAAATCGTCTCCATGCGTCCGAATGATCTCACCACGCTGGAGGCCATCGATCTCGCCAATGGGAAGATCCTGGCCGATAGCATCGCCAAAGGTGCCAAGCGGCTGCTGGAGTCCGCGAAAGGCGATTTCATCACACCGCTTTACCGCCACGCACTTTGTCGCGACCCTTCCCCGGCCGAACTTGCCACGGCCAAGGAACTGACTGGTGCCGTCCCCACGCAGCAATCGCTGGAAGACCTGCTGTGGGCTCTCTGCATGCTGCCGGAGTTTCAGATGGTTCGGTAGCATTTCTCTGGCTCCACCACGTTTTTGCACCACCCTAAAATTCATCTTGTCGAAGACACCAGCCAACGTGTAGTCTGCGGATAATAAACCTTTCATAGCCATGAATCCGCAACAGCCCGGCCAGCCTCAAAATCCGCAGCAACCCCCGCATCCGGGTTCCACCCAACCATTGCCGCCAGGATATGCACCACCACCGGGCTACCCGCCGCAGATGCCAGGTTATCCCCAGGGGTACCCGATGCCGCAGGGCTACCCGCCGCAGAT
>JAYVIO010000309.1:0-3329 GCA_043770175.1 Verrucomicrobiales bacterium
GGCCAGCGACGCGGAGTTCCTGCGCCGCGCCTTTCTCGACACGATCGGTGTCTTGCCCGCCCTCGATGAAACGCGCGCCTTCCTCGCGGATAATGCCGCCGACAAACGCGACCGCCTCATCGACGCACTGCTCCAGCGGCCCGAGTTCGTCGATTACTGGTCGCATCGCTGGAGCGATCTGCTGCTCGTGAATGGCGACAAACTCATGCCGGAGGCGATGTGGTCGTATTACAACTGGATCCGCCGCCACGTCGCCGCCAACACGCCGTGGGACGCCATGGTGCGCGATCTCCTCACCGCCACCGGCAGTACGCTGGAGCACGGTGGCGTGAATTTTTTCGTCCTCAACGACGAACCCACCAAGTGCGCCGAGACCGTCAGCATCGCCTTCCTCGGCACTTCCATCGGCTGCGCGAAATGCCACAACCACCCAATGGAGAAGTGGACCAACGAGCAGTATTACGGCTTCGCTAATCTGTTCGCCCGCGTTCGCACCAAGAACGGCACTCAGGCCGACGAGCGCGTGCTCTTCTCCGACACACAGGGCGATCTCGTCGTCCCGCTCACTGGAAAAGTGCCGCCGCCGCGTCCGCTCGATGTCACCACGTCAGTCTCGATGACCTCCACCGAGGATCGCCGCATCGTGCTCGCCAATTGGCTCACCGGTGCCGACAACAAACTTTTCCAACGCGCCATTGTGAACCGCGTCTGGGCCAATTTCTTCGGCGCCGGCCTCGTCGAAGCCGTCGATGACCTCCGCGTCACCAACGCTGCCAGCAACGAAGAACTGTTCGCCACGGCCTGCGAGCATCTGGTGAAGCACAAATTCGATTTGAAGGCCCTCATGCGCACCATTTTGCAAAGCGAGACCTACCAGCGCAGCAGCATCACGTTGCCCGAAAACATCACCGATCTGCGCTACGGCTCGCACTACGTCCCACGTCGTCTCAAGGCCGAAATCCTGCTCGACACCATCTCGCAGGTCACCGCCGCCCCCACGACGTTCAAGATCGACAAACGCAACGCCAACAAAGGCACCAGCGAAAGTTACCCCATGGGCTTCCGCGCCCTGCAATTGCCCGACAGCAACATCGCCAGCTACTTCCTCAAGAGCTTCGGCCGCGCCGACCGCGTCGCCACCTGCGAATGCGAGCGCACCAACGAACCCAGCATGGCCCAGGCCCTCCACATCGCGAATGGCGAGACCCTGAACCTGAAACTCTCGCAGAAAGACAACCGCCTCGATGCATTGCTCGCCAGCAAGCAGCCCGACGCCAAGATCATCGAGGAAGCCTATCTTGTGACGCTGACTCGCGAACCCACCGAACGCGAAATAACGAAAGCCACCGAACTCCTCGCCACCGCCAAGCCCGAAGACCGTCGCACCACTCTGGAAGACATCTTCTGGAGCCTGATGGGATCGAAGGAGTTTTTGTTTAATCACTGATCGCCTGGATCACGCTCCGTTAGCGTGGTCCTCAAATCCTCGGGATTCCTCGCCGTATGCCACAGCAACGTCACAACCACCCAGTCCTGATGAATGCGAAAGTAGATCGCATACGGGAAGGGCTTGGCGAAGACGCGACTGAACTCCTTGTAAACCTTGCGGTGAGTTCCGGCAAAACGGACAATCTCCGGCAGTTGAGCGCGGAACGCTGCCAAAAATCGGTCGCCAAGTTCGCGCCCGCCTTTCTTGTCATACCACGCCGCCGCTTCATCAGCGTCTTCCCAAGCTTCCGGGAGGATGCGAAGCTGTTTCATCCGCGTTTAGCTTTCACCAAGGCATCAAATTGTTCCAGCGTCAGTGCTCGCGAAGGGTCACGTTCAAATCGCGCCCAACGAGAGTCGAGTTCCCGCTTTTCTGCCTCACTGACTTCTGGCTCATCGTTCGATTCGCCAATGGATTGCCAGAGCACTTCCACCAGCAGCAGCTTCTCGCTGACGGGAAGCGCTTGGAGTTTGCGGAGGTCGTTTGGCGTCATGGTTGGATTATCTAGCCCGGCCTTTGGAATTCAAGCCCGAGATTCGGATCAACCCCATGCGGTTTCGTCCATCCTTGAATCGCTAATCATCTCCGCACCGCGCGACAGCGTCCTGGAGTGCTCCAGTCCTCTGGAGCTTTTCGCAGGCCAGTTGGCGCTCGAAAGCGCCGGTGGCCGGCGCACTCCAGGACGCTGCCGCGCCTTTTTACGCTCCATGTCCATTCCTGACCTTATGAAACGACTTCTTCTCCTCTCACTGGTTTTCATTGCCACCGCCCACGCCCAAACCGTGGACTACACAAAGCAGATCGCCCCGCTCTTTGACACCTACTGCATCGACTGCCACAGCGCCGATGATGCGGATGGCGAATTCGTCTTGGACACCTTCGCGGCGCTGATGAAGGGCGGAAAGGAAGGTGCCGCCATCGCCGCGGGCAAGGGCAGCGAGAGCATGCTGGTCAAATTTCTCGAAGGCCGCTCGGGTCGCGGTGGGAAGAACGAATTCATGCCGCCGGGCAAGCGCGATAAGCTCAAGCCAGAGGAGATTGCGCTCATCAAAGCGTGGATCGATGCAGGAGCGAAAGGACCTATCATCGCGGAAGGCAAACCGATGCCGAAGGAGGTCATCACGCCGAAGATCATACCGACCCTGCCGCCGAAACGGTCGATCCAGGCCGTGGCTTTTTCGCCAAAGGTGCAGTTCATCGCGGTGGGACGTTATGGCGAGGTGGAACTGCTCAATCCGGTCACGCGGGCGGTGATTCGCAAGCTCACCGGCATCAAGGGCAAGGCCAACGCGGTCGCGTTTTCGCCGGATGGCGACGCCGTGTATGCCGCAGGTGGCGAGGCGGGCATCGTGGGCGAGGTGAAGCGCTGGAAGACGAGTGACGGAACCTTGCAGCAGTCGTTTGAAGGTCATCTCGATGCCGCGTATGCGCTCGCTGTGTCGCCCGATGGCAAACTGATCGCCACGGGAGCCTACGATCAAAAAATCCGCCTCTGGGACACGGTGACGGGAAAGGAAGTGGCGCTGCTCAAAGGTCACAACGGCGCGGTGAACGGCCTCTCGTTCCGCCCCGATGGCAAGGTGCTCGCCAGCGCCAGCGCCGACCGCACGATCAAGCTTTGGGATCCGATGACGGGCGCGCGGCTCGACACGCTGTCGCAGCCGGTGAAGGAGCAGTTTGCCGTCGCGTTCTCGGCTGATGGCAGGACGCTCGTCGCGGGCGGCGCCGACAGCCGCATCCGCATGTGGAGCGTGAGTGCGAAGGCTGCGGAAGGCAGCAACCCCATTCTCGACACGCGGTTTGCGCATGAGGGCGCGGTATTGCGGCTGGTGTTCTCGCC
>JAYVIO010000310.1:0-9263 GCA_043770175.1 Verrucomicrobiales bacterium
TCGCCTGCGATGATGAAGATGCGCTTCATTGCGTTGCCAGAGCGGCGTTGCGTTCGATTTGATCGGTGATTTCGAGAGCGATGCGCACGGCCTCGGCACCTTCCTGTCCCGTGACGACGGGGCGTCGACCGTGGCGGGCGCATTCGACGAAGGCGGCGATTTCGAGCTTCAGTGGTTCGTCTTTTTCGACTTCGACGGCTTCACGCACGATCTGCATGCCATCCTTGCGGTAGATCCAGCCGCTCTGCTCCTGGTAATCGAGGCTGAGATAGCTCTCGCTCTGGAAGACGCGGATTTTGCGCATCTTTTCGGGGCTGATGCGGCTGGCGGTGATGTTGGCGATGCAGCCGTTGGCGAATTTGAGCCGAGCGTTGGCGATGTCTTCGCGTTTCGTCAGCACCGGGATGCCGACGGCATCAATCTGGATGAGTTCGGACTTCACGAGGTGCAGCACGATTTCGATGTCGTGAATCATCACGTCGAGCACGACACCGATGTCCATGCTGCGGTTCGGAAACGGCGAAAGACGATGCGCTTCAATGAAACGCGGATTATCCATGCGCTCTTCAAGTTGACGCAGCACCGGATTGAAGCGCTCGATGTGGCCGACCTGCAGAATGACGCTTTTGGCCTTGGCGAGTTCGATCAATGCCTGCGCTTCGGCGTAGGACTCGCTGATCGGTTTTTCCACCAGCACATGAATGCCATGCTGCATGAGCGGTTCGGCGACTTTGCGATGGTAGATCGTCGGGACGGCCACGGTGGCGGCATCGATGCGTTGCGCGAAGTCTTCGAGGTCGCTAGCGGCCTGCGTACCGTATTGTGCGGCGAATTCTGCGGCGCGTGTGGGATCAGCGTCATACACGGCGGCGAAGGTGATCGCGCCGTCGCTCTTCGCAGCGATCTCCGCCATGATACGGGCGTGATTTTTGCCAATCGCGCCAACTCCGGCGACTCCAATGCGGAAAGGGGAACTCATGATTTCGTGAAGCGGTGTTGAAGAAAGTTAGAATTTGCCGGGGAACTTCATGCCGGGCGGAAGCTTGGGCATTTTGCCGCCGCCGCCAAGACCGCCGAGCATGCTGCCGAGGCCGCCCATACCGCCACCACCTGCGCCGCCGCCGCCCATCATGCCCATCATCTGGGCCATCATGCCTTGGTTGCTCATGAGCTTCTTCATCATCTCGAACTGCTTGAGGAGCTGGTTCATTTCCATCACGGGACGACCGGCGCCGTTGCAGATGCGTTTGCGGCGCTGACCGTTGATGATCTCGGGCCGCTGGCGTTCTTTGGGCGTCATGGAAAGAATCAGCGCCTCGGTGTGCTTGAGTTTCTTGTCGGCATCGGGACCGATGGCGTCCTTCATTTTGCCCATGCCGGGGAGCATGCCCAGCAGGCTGCCCATGCCGCCGGAGCTGAGCTTTTTCATCATGCGCATCTGCTGCAGCATGTCGGTGAAATCGAATTTGTTCGACTGCATGCGGGCGGCGAGCTTCATCGCCTCCTTCTCGTCGATTTCTTCCGCCGCTTTCTCCACCAGGCCGACGACGTCGCCCATGCCGAGGATGCGCTGCGCCATGCGGTCCGGGTGGAAGACTTCGAGCTGATCGATCTTTTCGCCAACACCGAGGAACTTGACTGCGCAGCCGGTGACCTGGCGCATCGAGAGCAGCGCACCGCCACGGGCGTCACCATCGAGCTTGGTCATGATCAAACCGGTGATGCCAACGGCTTCATTGAACTTCTGCGCGACGTTCACCGCCTGCTGGC
This sequence comes from Verrucomicrobiales bacterium, assembly GCA_043770175.1. GTDB lineage: Bacteria > Verrucomicrobiota > Verrucomicrobiia > Verrucomicrobiales > Verrucomicrobiaceae > Prosthecobacter. The sequence goes on from JAYVIO010000310.1 coordinate 1,771, forward strand.
CGGTGGCGGCATCGGCGATGAGCAAGACTTCGTTCGGCTGCACCACGGCACGCACGCGTTTGAGTTCGGCGAGCAGTTCTTCATCGAGATCCTGACGACCGGCGGTGTCGAAGATGGCGATACCGCTGCCTTGCGCCTTGAGCCATTCGAGTGATGCCTTCGCGGCTTTCACTGGATCCGTTTCGCCTTCGGCAGGCGCAAAGACCGGCACGTTGAGCTGCTGGCCTAGCACCTGGAGCTGCTTGATGGCCGCCGGGCGATACAAATCGAGGGCGAGTAGCAATGGGCGACGGCCCTGCTTCTTCAACCAGCTCGCCAGCTTGGCCGAGGTGGTCGTTTTACCGGCGCCGTTGAGGCCGGTCACCAGAATGCGTTGCGGCGGGTCGAGATTCAGCGCGCTGGCATCGCTGCCGAGCAGTTTGACCAGTTCATCGTGGAAGATTTTGACGATCTGCTGGCCGGGAGAAACGGTGCGCAGCACTTCGGCACCCACCGATTGCTTGGTGACGGTTTCGACGAGATCTTTGGTGACTTGGAAATCCACATCGGCTTCGAGGAGCGCCATGCGGATGTCCTTCATCGCCTCGCCCACATTGGATTCACTGATACGGCCCTGGCCGCGCAGTTTTTTGAAAGCGAGTTCGAGTTTTTCGGAGAGAGCGGAGAACATGAGGAAAGGAGAGGGGCGGAGGATAGTCGGCAGATGCCCGCGCATGGCAACTGCGAAGCTTACGGAGAGCGCAGTGGTCAGTGCTCGGTAGTCAGTCGGACCGCCCACCGGCGTAGCCGACGTGGTCCGCACATGCCATGTGCGGCATTCTGAACCGCACATGGAGCCGCCGCGTTGCTGTGGTGGTTGCTTTCATTGATCGCCGCCGTGAACCGCACAGTGCTCCAACCGCGCCCGCTGCCAGCGCTGGCCCTCAAAAGCGGCCCGAAAACCGCCAGGAGCGCCGCCGGCGCTCCCGACCAGCCAGACCGCGCTCCAAGCGTCCACTCCTCGCTCCCGTTCGTCTAGCCCGCGCTCCCATCCATCCAGCCCGCGCTCACGGGCCGCCAGGCACTGCTCCAATCGGCCAGTCCGCGCTCCCGGCCGTCCAGTTCGCGCTCCCGAGCGCCCAGACCGCGCTCCGCGCCACCCAGACTGCGCTCTCGCTCAACCAGACCGCGCTCCGCGTTCAAAAGTCCGAAACCCGGGAATCCCGCCAAAATCCCGGGGATCAGGCCAGATTCCCAGCGTCCTAGCCACCGCTCCTGGGAGCGCCAGCCGGAAAACTCCAGAGGGATTCCTTGGCATGTGCTGCCGCTGCCCCGCCGCCAGATCATCGGCCTGCGCCCCATGCTGCCCGATCCTTACAGTCGCTTCGACCGGCCCTGCTTCCGCATTTCCCCTTATGCGCAATTCCTTGCCTTCGGATTCATCCCCCGCTTTGATGCGTTTTCTGCCGCATGCCCTCCCGCTACGACCACCTGACCCATGATGAACTCACCCGCCTGCTGGAGGCGCGGGACCGGCGGGATGCCACGCGGTTCGGGCTGGTGTGGGAGGCCAATGAAATCGAGCGGGACCAGGCCATCAATGCCGATTTCGTCGCCCTGGACTTGGATGCAGAATTGAGCACGCCCGCAGCGGCCCCGGGGGGCGGCTGGGGCAATCTCATCATCGAGGGGGACAATTTCGATGCCCTGCGCTACCTGCGCATGACCCACGCCGGGCGGGTGAAGTGCATCTACATCGACCCGCCTTACAACACGGGGAACCGTGACTTCGTCTATAACGACCGCTTCGTGGATGCCAACGACTCCTGGCGGCACTCGACCTGGTGCGAGTTCATGTATCAGCGTCTCATACTCGCCAAAGATCTGCTGCGGCAGGATGGCGTCATCTTTGTGTCCATTGATGACAATGAGGTCTTCGCGCTGGGGATGTTGATGAACCGAATTTTTGGGGAGAATCACGCCGTCGCGACATTCATCTGGAAGAGACGAACAACGCCCGATAGTCGCAATTTGAACGGTGTATCTGGAGATCACGAATACATACTCGCCTATGAGGCTGGTGAAGGCTTTAGAGTTCGTGGTCGTGACAAGGATCTGACGAAGTATTCAAACCCAGACAATGATCCTCTTGGGCCTTGGATGAGTGACAATCTCACTGGGCTCGCAAATGCGTCCGAGCGCCCAAATCTCCATTATGATTTGGTAAATCCTGAAACAGGGATTCACTACCCGCCGCACGCATCCAGAGGTTGGGTTTATGGCAGAGATCGAATGGCGGAGTTGGTTGCAAATGGTCGAATACTTTGGCCGAAGCTGGCATCTGGGCGTCCGCGCTTAAAGCGATATGTGACGGACATGCAATCGGCAGTCACCGGCTTCTCGACCATGCTTGATGCACCTGGGAATGTTGAGGCGACAAAAGAACTTGGGGAGATGCTTGGACCGAAGACTTTTAGTTTCCCGAAGCCTAGTCGTTTGATCGCTCAACTCATTGAACAAGCCACCGGCCCCGATGACCTCGTGCTCGACTTCTTCGCGGGCAGCGGGACCACGGCTCATGCGGTGATGAAGTTGAACGCGGAAGATGGCGGCAAGCGCCGCTTCATCCTTGTCTCCAGCACGGAAGCGACGGCAGCGGAGCCGGACAAGAACCTGTGCCGGGATGTGTGCGCGAAGCGGGTGCGCCGTGTGATCGAAGGCTATGGCGACAACGCAGGCCTGGGCGGTGACTTCGCCTACCTGCGCTGCCGCCGCATCGCGCCGGGGCACTTGCTGGACATCGAGCATGCGCAGGTGTGGACGGCGTTGCAGATGATTCACCTGGAGACGCTGGAACCATGTAGCCCGACTTGCCAAAGTCGGGAGATTGAGGGCACCGAGGGAAACCCGACTTTGGCAAATCAGGCTACGTTTCTGAGCGCGGGAGATGAAGGGGCGAAGTTGATTTACGTGCCGCGTTTTGCCAAAGATCTCGCTGCGGCGCTGCGGGACGCGGTGCAGGACTGCGCGGCGGCGGTGATCTACTCCTGGCAGCCGGAAACACTGCGCCAGCACATCCGCGCCGGACATGTGCAGCATGAGGCCATCCCGGAAAGTCTGGCACGGAGATTTGGCATGAAAGCGTAGCGGCCACGCGGTATTCTCAATGACATGAAGACTCTGGAGGAACTCCCCATCAAGATCGACCGCGAGAAGATCGCGCAGTTCTGCCGTGAGCGCGGGATCCGGAAGATGAGCCTGTTTGGCAGCGTGGTGCGGGACGACTTTGACCCGGAGCGCAGTGATGTGGACGTGATGGTGGAGTTCCTGCCTGACCGCATTCCCGGCTGGGAGTTCTTTGGCTGGGGGGAGGATCTGGAGCCGATCTTTGGCCGGAAGGTGGACCTGATGAGCCGGGTGAACAAGTTTGTGTGGCCCTTTGTGAAGCAAGACCTGACGCCGATCTATGAGCAAGCATGACCCGCGAGTAACGCTGCAACAACTGCGCGAAGCCGCCCAGCAGGCGGCGGATTTATGCTCTGGTCACACACTGGCTGAAATCGAGGCGGACTGGATCAAGCGGCTGGCCTTTGAGCGCTGCTTTGAGATTGTGGGGGAGGCGATCAAGCGCCTGCCAACGGAATTACGCGAGCGCTACGCGGAACACGACTGGCGCGGCGCGGCAGGCACGCGGGACCGGATCGCGCATGGGTATGACTGGGTGGATCACGACGTGCTTTGGAAAGCGGTGCAGGAGAAGTTTCCTGGATTGTTTGCCACGACGGAGCAGATGCTGAACGATCTGGGCGGCGAACTGCCGACGGAGGAACAGGACGCATGAGCACCAAGACCCTGCGCCGATTTCAAACTCTGTCTGTGGACAGCGGGGTGGACCTCTTCCGTGCGGCGCGTGAGCTGCTGAACGCCTCCGGCGCGGATGCGGCAGGCCGGGCGGCGGCGATCAATCACAACGGCTACCTCTTGATCGAAGCGCCGACGGGTTCGGGCAAGACGCTGATGGCGGGCACGATGGTGGAGCAGTTCAGCCATGAGGAGCGGGTAGTGTGGTTCTGGTTCGCGCCCTTCAAAGGCGTGGTGGGCCAGACGGCGGCGTTTCTGCGGGAGCAGTTTCACGGGCTGCGCCTGCGCGAGCTGGCGGATGACCGAGCCACGGACATGAGCCGCCAGGGCGATGTCTTTGTGACGACGTGGCAGACGGTGGCGACGCGGGTGAAGGACAAACGCAACGTGCGCAAGGAAGGCGAAACGAATCCGTCCATCGACACGCTGATCGAGCAACTGCGCACGCAGGGCTTCCGCATCGGCGTGGTGGTGGACGAGGCGCATCACGGCTTCGGCGAAGGCACGCAGGCGGCGAAGTTTTTCAAGGAGGTGCTGAAGCCGGAATACACGATCCTCATCACCGCGACGCCGGATGATGCCGATGTGAAAGCGTTCGAGGGAGCCATGGGCATCGCCGAGCTGCATCGCATCCGCGTGAGCCGGGAAGACGCGATGGAGGCGGGCCTGATCAAGAAAGGCGTGAAGTGCGCGGCCTATTTCGTGGAGCCGGAGAAGAAGGCGCTGGTGGATTTGCAGGCCACAGCTCTGCGTGATGGCGTGGCGGCGCACAACAAGCTCAAGGAAATGCTGGCGTACATGAAGGTGCCGCTGGTGCCGCTGCTGCTGGTGCAGGCCGATTCGGAAGACAAGAGCGTGGAGAAGCTGAAGGCTCGGCTGCTGCGGATGGGCTTCAAAGACGAACAAATCGCCACGCACACGGCGGAGGAGCCGGATGCGAACCTGCTGGCGCTGGCGAACGAGGAACGCGTGGAGGTGCTGATCTTCAAGATGGCGGTGGCGCTGGGTTTTGATGCGCCGCGTGCTTTTACACTGGTGTCGATGCGGGCAAGCCGTGACCCGGAGTTCGGTGTGCAGCTTGTGGGCCGCATCCTGCGCGTGCACCGCCTGCTGCAAGGCCGGGCGCAGGCGAACAACCTGCCGGAGGCGCTGAACTACGGCTATGTCTTCCTCGCCGCCGCCGAGACGCAGACCGGGTTGGACATTGCGGGGCAGAAGATTAACGCGATCCAGACCGAATACGCAAAGGCCAGCACGGCCACCGTGGCGCTACGCTTTGGCGAAGGCATCACCGGCGTGAGCAGAGTGGATGAAAGCGGGCAGATTGAGTTCTTCGGACTGGAGACGGAGGTGGTGAACACGGTGAGGGAGGGAGATGACCCCGTCACACAGCCACCGGAGTTTGTGCCATCCATGGTGTTTGATTTCGGGAAGTTCTTCGGCAGCAGCACGGAGCCGGATGATGGCGACGCCCCGGACAAAGGGCCGCGACAAGTGGCCGGACCGGTGACGATGCATCGCTATGCGCTGCGTGCCGGTGCCCCGCGTCATTTCAAGACGCAGGAAGTGTGCGCGGACAATGAAGTGACGGAGGCAGACTGTGCGCAGCGCTTCATCGTCTCAACCCGCGATCTGCTGGAGGCGATGAAGAACAACATCCCGGTGGAAAAGCGCACGCTGGATGTCTTTGCGCAGACGTTTCAGCAGGAGTTCAACTTTGCCGCCGACCTGTCTGCCACCGAAGCGGCGAAGAAAGCCTATGACGCCCTGTGCAAGAACAAGACCTTCGATCCTCGTGAGCTGCGTCGTGCGCTGCTGCGCAAGCTGGAAGCCGTGATGCGGGAGGAGATGAAGGATGAAGCCAGCGATCCAGAGAAGGTGGCGCACTTCCTCAACGTGATCCTCGCGACGCACCCCGAACTGTTGTGGGAGGCGCAGAAGAAGGCGCTGGCGGCACACATGGAGATTCAAGCAGCGGAGGCGCTGCCCGCTGAGATCGCATCACACGAGCCGCTGCTAAGATCGCCGCGCAACATTTACGAAGTGATGCCGCCGGGACTCAACGGCTGGGAGCGGGACTTCGCGCAACTGCTGGATCACGATCCCCACAGGCTGGTGAACTGGTGGCACCGCAATCCGCCGGACAAGCCGTGGTCAGTGAACGTGCTGATGTCGAGCGGCAAAGGCTTCTATCCTGATTTCATCATCGGCATTGAAGGACGCAAGACTGAAGACGGCGCATTGCTGGCTGATCCGAAGGAACGCTTCGAGACGAGCCAGGAAGCACCCAAAGTGCTGGCGGAACACCAGACTTATGGACGCGTGATGATCCTGGCCAAAGACGGCGTGCGCTGGATGACCGTGGGCTATGATGAGAGGGCGAAGAAGCCGGTCTTTGCCCAGGAGTTCAGTTTGACGGACACTCCCGCATTCGGCACCTCCAGCGTACAGACGATGGTTGCCCGCGCGGCGTCATCAGTTAAAATAGCTCAAGCCGCAACGACCATGCCCGCTTCCTCCATTCTCACTGCACCTGCTCTCGTAGTCATCCCAGAGCATGCGGTGGTGCGTCTGCGCCATGACTTGAAAGCTGAAGACGTGAAGGCTGGTGAAACCGGCACCGTGGTGCATGTCTATGAAGGCGGCGCTGGTTACGAAGTGGAGTTCCTCGGTGAACGCAAGCGGCCCAAACTGGTGACGGTGGAACCGGCGGACATCGAACTGGCAGACTGATGGAACTGCCCAAGCAACTCCCGCAGGCCGAGGCCCTGAGGATCGACCAAGCCAAGGTGCAGGACTACCTGCTCAACATCTCCCACAAGGAAGGTGGATCGAAGGCGAAGTATTTCCGCAATCGCGGGTTCAAACCCGAACAGTGGCAGGTCATGGTAGAGGCGTTGCGCCAGCATGGTGCCACGCAAACCGTGACCGAAAGCAGCGAGTCACGCCATGGCCGAAAGTTCACGGTGGAGTGCCAGATTCAAACGCCCGATGGCAAGAACCCCTGCATCCTGACTGCATGGATTCAGGAAGGGACGAAACCACCGCGTCTCGTGACGGCGCATCCGAATACTTAAATTACGGCGCGGGCAGGTAAGCCGCAGCGAGGTCGATCTTGAAGCGCCAGCTCACGACTTCGGCGGGTTGGGCGGCATCGCGCTGGAAGCTGAGGCTGACGGCGCATTCTTCGCGGCGCAGTTTGTAGGGAAACTGGAAGCGCACGATCATGGTGGCGGGATCGTAGGTGGCGGGGACGGTGCCGAGGCCGGCGATGCGCATTTTGATGCTGTCGGGCACGATGGTGCCGATTTTTTTGAGGTCCGCCTCGATGACGGGCATGCGGCTGGTGATGACGGCGTCGGGCTTGGGCGTGAGCAGGATGAGCTGCTCGCCTTGGTCGTTCTTGGCATCGGCGACGAGGAATTTGTTGGAGCCGACATCGCCGCGGCCACGGAAGCTGGTGGCGAGCTTGAAGTTGGTGTCGTTGTCACCGTGCACGATGTAGCGGCCAAGTTTGCCGTTGGGGGTGTCCCAGGTGACTTTCTGGCCGTTGACGGTGACGAGGGACTCGTAGCCGATCTGCAAGGCGGTTTCCATGGTGGCGTCATCGAAGATGCCGAAGGGATAGGCGAAGGAAGTGCATTTGATGTTGA
>JAYVIO010000311.1:0-26845 GCA_043770175.1 Verrucomicrobiales bacterium
AGCCCTTGCCGGTGAGCGGCAACGACCTCGGGAGACTCGGGAAGCCTCTGCGGGTGAGCGGCAACGACCACCGGAGACTCGGGAAGTCCTTGCCGGTGAGCGGCAACGACCTCGGGAGACTCGGGAAGCCTTTGCCGGTGAGCGGCAACGACCTCGGGAGACTCGGGAAGTCTCTGCGGATGAGCGGCAACGACCACCGGAGAGTGCGGAACTCGTTTCCGACGAGCCGAAAACCCTTCCCGAGTCTCCTGTCCCCTGTTCCGGTGAGCGGAAACGCGTTCCCGGCAAGGTGTGGCAGATTCGGCGCACCACACTGCTCTCTCCGTCCTTGCCATCCCCCCTCGGCATCGCTTTCATCAGCATAGCCACTCTCAATCTCTCCTGTTGACTCCCTCGCGCCCCACGCTCGTGTCGCCCTTCGGGCCTCGCTCTGCTCAGTCTGTCTTGCACGTCGCCACCGTGCTCGGCTCTCCAAGTCTCCCCTTTCTGATGACCGCCTCCCTCACTCCCGCCGCCTTCATCGACCACTGGTCCAGGGCGGAGGCCAACGAGCGGGCGAACTCGCAGTCTTTCCTCCTCGGCCTCACGCAGCTTCTCGGTGTGCCGCAGCCTTCCCACAATCACGCGGACGGCTACAGCTTCGAGTATCCGGTGAAGGTGCCCGGCGGCCAGAGCACGAACTTCCTCGATCTCTACCGCCGTGCGCACTTCGTCCTGGAGTCCAAGCAGTTCACCGCGCAGAAGCTCGAACAAAGCGCCCTCGAACTCGCGGCCATCGAAGCCGGAGCCGTCACCGACAAAAAGAAATCCGGCCCCGTGCGCGGCACCGGCAGTTGGGATGACGCCATGATCCGCGCCAAGGGCCAGGCGGAGCGCTACGTGCGCTCCCTGCCGGCCGAGGAGCCGAATCCGCCCTTCATCCTCGTCTGCGACGTGGGCCACAGCATCGAGGTCTATGCCGACTTCACCCAGGCGGGCAAAGCCTACCTGCCGTTCCCCGATCCCCGCACCTTCCGCATCCAGCTCAAGGACCTGGAGCGCGAGGACATCCGCGAGCGCCTGCGCCTGATCTGGACGAACCCCGCCGCGCTCGATCCCGCGAAGGTCAGCGCCGAGGTCACCCGCGAGATCGCCGGTTATCTGGCCGAGCTGGCGAAATCCCTCGAACAGGAAAAGCACGATCCCGAAGTCGTCGCCCAGTTCCTCACCCGCTGCCTGTTCTGCATGTTCGCCGAGGATGTGGGCCTCATTCCCGACCACGCCTTCACCGAGTTGTTGAATTCCGTGCCTGCCGACGGCACCGGCTTCCCGGAGCTGCTCAGCACGCTGTTCCGGGAGATGAACAACGGAACCGGCAAGAACATCTCCGTCGTCCTGCGCAAAAAACTGCTGCGGTTCAATGGCGGCCTGTTTGCGGATGACACCGTGCTGCCCGTGAACGGCCTCCAGCTCGGCCTCATCAAGCAGGCGGCCAGCAAGCAGTGGAAAAACGTCGAGCCCGCCATCTTTGGCACCTTGCTGGAGCGTGCGCTGGTGGCCGAGGAGCGCCACGCCCTCGGCGCGCACTTCACGCCGCGTGCGTATGTCGAGCGCCTCGTGCTGCCCACGCTCATCGAGCCGCTGCGGGCGGCATGGGACAACGTCCGCGCCGCCGCCATCACCCATGCCAACAAGGGCGACCTCAAAAGCGCCCGCAAGGAGATCAACGCCTTCCATGACCAGCTCTGCCGCCTGCGCGTGCTCGATCCCGCCTGCGGCAGCGGGAACTTCCTCTACGTCGCCTTGCAGCAGATGAAAATCCTCGAAGGCGAGGTGCTCGACTTCGCCGCGCAGTTTGGCGAGGACATGAAGCTGGAACTGGAGACCCACACCATCGATCCCCACCAGTTCCTCGGCATCGAGCTCAACCCGCGCGCCGCGTCCATCGCCGAACTCGTGCTGTGGATCGGCTACTTGCAGTGGCATTTCAAAATCCACGGCCAGCGCACTCCGCCCGAGCCCATCCTGCGTGCCTTCAAGAACATCGAGTGCCGCGACGCCGTGCTGGCTTATGACGGCGAACCGCAGCCTGCGCGTGATGAAGCTGGCAACATCATCACCATCTGGGACCGCCGCAGCACCAAGACCGATCTCGTCACGAATCGTGACGTGCCGGATGAAACGAAGCGCGTCCCGCTGCTGACGTATGCCAATCCACGGCCTGCGGCATGGCCGGAAGCGGATTTCATCGTCGGGAATCCACCGTTCATAGGCACCGCACGCATGCGCGAAGATCTGGGCGATGGTTACGCCGAGACTCTGCGTGCCGCGTATCCCGAAATGCCCGAGTCTGCCGACTTCGTGCTCTACTGGTGGCACAAGGCGGCTGAACTCGTGCGCAGCGGCCAGGCGCAGCGTTTCGGCCTCATCACCACCAACAGCCTGCGCCAGACCTTTGCCCGCCGTGTGGTGCAGATGCATCTGGACGGGAGCGCACGCGTCCCGCGTGCTGTTGCCCGCGTCCTCGCGGGAAACCGTCCCCAAGGCAGCGCCAACTCACCCGGCGATCAAATACCTGACGATGCACAGGGACGAGCTTCGGCGGGGACGCCGAAGCTGGCACGCGAGGACGCGTGCGCTCCACTCTCCCTGGTCTTCGCCATCCCCGATCACCCGTGGGTGGACACCGCCGAAGGGGCCGCCGTGCGCATCGCCATGACCGTCGGTGTTGCTGGTACGAGCGAAGGCGATCTGCTCGAAGTCATCGACGAAGCGGCGCATGATGATGGTTCGACCAACGTGACATTGCGAGCGCAGCATGGGAAGATTTCAGCAGACCTCACCGTCGGTGCGGATGTGGCAGGCGCGGCGACTCTCAAAGCTAATGACGGAATGAGTTGTGAGGGAGTGAAGCTGCATGGCATGGGATTTGTCGTGACACCCGAACAAGCCAAGGCTTTGGGGCTCGGATCTGTTTCTGACCTTGAGCGGTACATTCGTCCATATGTGAATGGACGAGACCTCGCCGACGAATCACGAGGCGTGCTGGTGATCGATCTATTTGGTTTATCTGTCGAGCAAGTGCGCGACAGTTTTCCTGCGGTATATCAACACGTTCTGACAACGGTGAAACCAGAACGTGACGCTAACAACCGTGCCACCTACCGCGACAACTGGTGGATTTTTGGTGAGCCGCGGCGCGAGTTTCGCCCTGCACTCATCGGCTTGAAACGATATATCGCGACGATCAAGACCGCGAAGCATCGTGTGTTTCAGTTTCTCAATGTCTGGATCATTCCAGACAGCAAGCTTATCGCCTTCCCATTCGACGACGGCCATGTTCTCGGCGTGCTCAGCAGTCGTATTCACTGCCAGTGGGCTCTGGCGGCGGGAAGCTGGTTGGGCGTTGGTAACGATCCAACTTACGTTAAGTCGGCAAGCTTCGAGAAGTTCCCATTCCCGTTGTGCGGAGAACCCGAGCGGGAGCGTATCCGGGCCGTGGCGGAGGCGCTCGACGCGCACCGCAAGCGCGTGCAGGCCGCGCATCCCGGCCTGACGCTGACCGGCATGTACAACGTGCTGGAGAAGCTGCGTGCCGCAGAACGCTCAAGGAGCGGCGGTTTCCAACCGCCGGATTCCCCGGCGCGGGCGGTTGAAAACCGCCCCTCCTTGGAACTCACCGCCAAAGAACGCGACATCCACGACCGCGGCCTCGTCTCCCTGCTCAAACAATTGCATGACGACCTCGATGCCGCCGTCTGCGCCGCCTACGGCTGGCCAGTCACCTTGACCGACGCCGAAATCCTCCAGCGCCTCGTCACCCTCAACGCCCAACGCGCCGCCGACGAACAACGCGGCGTGATTCACTGGCTGCGGCCGGAGTATCAGAGCGGAGGGCAAAGAGCGAAGGGCGAAGAGCAAGAGGAGCTGGCGCTGAAGTCGAAGACGAGAGCGAAGTCCGACTCTAAGCCCTCCGCCCTCCGCTCTCCGCCTGCGAAGCAGCCCTGGCCCAAGCCGCTGGCCGAACGCATCCGCGCCACCGAACAAGCGCTGCACGCGGCGGGGCATGCGGTGACGGCGGAAGAACTCACGAAGCAATTCTCCCGCGCCAAGGCCGCTGATCTTCAGGAGATTCTGGAGAGCCTTGTCACCCTCGGTAGGGCGCATCAAGCTGGGGAGAGGTTCAGTGTGTGATCCGTTTAACTTGAGTCATGAAACTTCTCACTGATTACCAAGGACGTGCCGTCCGACTGACACCGGAGCGGGAGCAGCACATCGCCGAGCATCCTGAAATGGCCATGATGATGGATGAGCTGGAGAAAACCCTGAACCATCCCGAACACGTCATCCAAAGCAGCAGTGACTCCAGCGTGGAGCTGAGCTACCGCTATTACCACGGCACGAAAGTCGGCGACAAATGGCTCTGCGTGGTGGTAAAATGTCTGGCAGACGACGCGTTCATCATCACTGCCTACCTCACCGATCAACTCAAGAAAGGAACCCCGCTATGGCCCAAAAAGTAAAAGTCTGGTATGACGCCGAAGCTGATTTCCTCGAAGTGCAGTTCACCGACAAAGCCGGTTACATGCGCGAGACGAACAACGACGCCGTCATGGAACGTGTGGACGAGGCCGGCAACGTGCTCGGCTTTTCCATTCTGAACGTGAGTCATCTTTCCCACGAGAAGCCACTCGAAGCGGAACTGCTGGCTGCTTGATGCTGTCTAGCCTATGGCCGCCTGCACCGAATTCACCTGCTCACACTGCGGCTTCAAAGTCGAGGCATGGGACGACGGCAACCGCTACCTGACGGACAGCGATGGGAAGCGGCACTTCTTCTACCATCCGGGAGACTACGAGCAGACGCGTGAGTTTTACCAGCAGCAGACAGGCTGTGCAGAAGTGCGGGAAGAAGATTACCTGGCGTTCTGGCGGGAACGTGGCGGCAATGAGTCGGATTTGATCTGCATGCACTGCGGTCGTCAGACGCGGCGCGATCCCAAGCGAGATCTGATGCGCTGCACGGGCTGCGGGAAACGAAAGCTCAAGAACACGAACCGGCTGGACGGCCAAACCTGCCCGAAGTGCGCCAAGGGAACGTTTGCCGGTGAGCCTGCGGCGATCTCGTGATGCGATATGTTATGCGACCTTCTTGACCATTGACCAGAACTTCGCTCCAATCTTCTCATGACATCCCGCCTCCTGCTCCCGCTGCTCCTTTTCACGGTCCTCCCGGCTCTCGCGGTGGACGATTACACGCTCGGCCATCACTCGCAGGAGAATCCGGCAGTACCGAAAGGGAAGGTGATCCCGATGCCGGTGCATGAGTCGAAGATTTATGCGGGCACGAAGCGTGATTGGTGGATCTATGTGCCGGCGCAGTACAAGCCGGAGCAACCGGCGAACCTGATGGTGTTTCAGGACGGCCACGATTACGTCAGCCTGAAGGGCGCATGGCGGGTGCCGGTGGTGTTCGACAATCTCATCGCTAGCGGGGACATGCGCCCCACGATCGCGATTTTCATCAATCCGGGGCACATGGGCGACCAGAAGCCGCCGAGCGCGTGGAAGAACAACAACCGTGGCAAGGAATACAACACGCTGGGCGATGTGTATGCGCGCTTCCTGCTCGAAGAAATCATCCCGCAGGTGCAGCAGGACTACAAGCTGACGGACAACCCAGAAGGCTGGGCCATTGCCGGAGCGAGCAGCGGGGCGATCTGCGCTTTCACCGTGGCGTGGGAGCGCCCGGACAAGTTTCGCAAGGTCTTCTCCACCATCGGCAGCTACGTCGATCTGGCGGGCGGGCATGTGTATCCCTCGATCATCCGCCTGACGGAGCGCAAACCGCTGCGGGTCTATCTTCAAGACGGCAGCAGCGACCTGGACAATCCCTATGGCAACTGGCCGCTGGCGAACCAGCAGATGGCGAAGGCGCTGGCCTACCAGCGGTACGATTACACCTTCACCTTTGGCGACGGCGCGCATAACAGCAAGCACGGCGCGAGCATCTTCCCCGAGGCGATGAAATGGCTGTGGCGGAAGTAGCTGCCGTGTGAACGGTGTTACTTGTCCACGAAGAGGAGAAGGGCGCGAAGCTTACTTCGCGGGTGGTGTGGCTGCTTTCGTGGCCGCCTTGCGTGCCGTTTTCACCGGTGGCTTCGTCATGACTGCTTTCGGCTTCTCCAGGGACGCCGAGAGCTGGTCGAGGGACTTGGCGAGATTCTGCTCCAGGTGGGTGAGCGCCTTGGTGAAGCCGTCGGCCTTCTTGCGCACCAGCTTCAACGCCTGGGCCGTCTTCTTCCGCAGGCGGGCTTCGCCTTTCTGACTCCATTCCGCCAAAACCTCACGCGCCTGGCTGGCATGGGTCGTGGTGGCGTGGAGCTTGGTTTCGAGGGTGGAGATCAACTGGTGTGCCTTCTTGAAGTTAATTTTCATGGCAGGATGGGTGGTTGAGGTTGGGTGACGAGAGCAGTCCGCAAATGTGCGGAACCCACTGCCGCAGTGTCAACGTTCGCGACACCCTCGCAAGGTGCCAGTTGGGGAAATCATCAGCTGTGGCGGAGGCTTCGTCTTGACGCCCGCCGCTGCCTTGTGCTTCATCCACTCATGACCACTTCCACCTGCCGCTGGGGCATCCTCGGTGCCGCTTTCATCGCTCGTAAAAACTGGCAGGCTATTCGTGATGCTGGCAACGCCACGCTGATCGCTGTCGCCAGTCGTGATGTGGCGCGCGCACAAACTTTCATCGACGAATGCCAGGCCAGTGCCCCGCATGCGGTGGTGCCGGAGGCGATGGGGAGTTATGAGGAGCTGCTGGCGCGGACCGACATTGATGCGGTCTATATTCCGCTGCCGACTGGATTGCGAAAGCCGTGGGTCATCCGTGCTGCACAGGCGGGGAAGCATGTTCTGGTGGAGAAGCCGGTGGGTTGCATTGCGGCGGACGTGGAGGAGATCATCGCTGAGTGTGAGCAGCATCGCGTGCAATTCATGGATGGCGTGATGTTCATGCACGGGCGGCGCTTGCAGCGGATGCGCGGGGTGCTGGACAAGGAGGTCGGCAACATCCGGCACATCGCCTCGCAGTTCAGTTTCATGAGTGATGCGGAGTTTCAGCGTACGAACATTCGCACGCATGGCGCGCTGGAGCCGCTGGGCTGTCTGGGCGATCTGGGCTGGTACTGCCTGTGTTTTACGCTCTGGGCCATGCGTTATACCCAGCCGGTGCAGGTGACGGGCCGCATCCATGCCGAAACACGGCAGTCGCCGGATGCCCCGCCAGTGCCGCTGGAGTTCTCCGGCACGCTGGCGTTTGCTAGCGGCGCCTCCGCCTCGTTCTACTGCTCCTTCACCACCACGAATGCGCAGTGGGCCGTTGTCAGCGGGAGCCAGGGTCTGCTACAGGTGTCTGACTTTGTGCTGCCGTTTTCCGGAGCGCAGACACAGTTTAATCTGACGCGCTCCGACTTCGTCATCGACGGCTGCCGCTTTGACATGCATGCCGGACGCGAAACTGAATCCATCGCTGAACCGAGCAGCAACGCACCGGGCTCGCAGGAGGCCGGGTTGTTTCAAACCTTCTCCAAGCTGGTGCTGTCAGGCCAGATCGACCCACACTGGCCGCAGATCACGCTGCTGACGCAACGCGTGCTGGATGCGTGCCTGCTTTCGGCGAAACAAGGCGGCGTTCCGGTGGTGTTGGATTAGAGCACCAGGCCGAAGCGGGCGGTGACAGCGCGTAACAGCGCAAACAAGACCACGGTCAGCACAGCGCTGCCGCCAAGGGCACCGTGGAAGCCCCACCAACGTTGGAAGACCGGAAACAGCAGGAACATCGGCAGGGTGGGCAGCACGTACCAGAAGATGTAGAACATGTGGTCGGCGGCCTTTTGCTCCCGCACGGCAGGTGCGCTCTCATGGTAAACCCAGAACAGGGTGATGATGCTGACAAAGGGCAACGCGGCGAGGAGCGCGCCAAGTTTGTCGCTGCGTTTTACGATTTCGCTGACTAGCGTGATGAGGCCGGCGCTGAGCAGGTATTTGAGGATAAGTTTGAAAGTCATGGGCCAGAGGAGATGAAGATAGAAGCTGGCGTGAAACAATTTTGGTAACGATTTACAGGCGGCGGGATTTTCCCAGACAACGAGATCACGCACAGGCGTGATTGCAGCCAAACCCATCCTGCCATGAAAGCGCTCCACCTCACCTCTTTTATCACGCTCAGCCTGGCATGCTCCTTCGGGACGCATGTCCAAGCGCAGGCCCCGAAGAAACAACCGCCACCACCACCGCCGCCACGCACCGCCCCTCCCTCTGCTGCGGCCGCACCAGTGCCAAAAAAGCAGCCGTCGCAACGGCCAAAGCCCCTAGCGCGTTCTGCCATGCCGCCTCCAAACGCGCTGCGCCCGCAGTTTGGCGATCCGCTGCCAGGCCTGACACGGCGTGAACTTCAGGAGTTCAACGACGGCAAAGATGACTTCGAGGGCGTGGAGACGGAAGTCTCAGGCCTGGGGCCGATCTTCAACGGCACCTCCTGTGTGATCTGCCACTCCTCACCCGCTGTGGGTGGCGCGAGCGTTGTCAATGTAACGCGCTTCGGCCGCACGACGAACGGGGTGTTTAATCCGCTGGCTCTGCTCGGTGGTTCATTGTTGCAGGAACTGGAGATCAACTCGGCGGTGCATGAGGTGGTGCCACCGGAGGCAAACGTCGTGGCACAGCGCAACACCACGCCGTTGTTCGGCCTGGGCCTCATCGAGGCGATTCCCGATGCGGAAATTTTGCGCAATGTCAGGCGGCAGCCGGTGGACGGGGTGCTGGGCAAGGTGTCCAAAGTGCAGGACGTGGCGACCGGGCGCGAATTGATCGGCCGTTTTGGCTGGAAGGCTCAAATCGCCACACTGCTGACGTTTTCCGCCGAGGCGTATGTGAACGAGATGGGCATCACCAGCCGTCTGTTTCCGGTGGAAAACGCGCCGAATGGCAATGCACAGCTTCTCAGCCAATACGACACGGTGGCGGACCCCGAGGACACGCTGGATGCGCAGGGCAGGGGCGACATCGACCGCCTGGCCGAGTTCATGCAGTGGCTGGGTGCGCCGCCCCGCCTGCCACTGACTGCCTCTGCTGCGGCAGGCAGAAATGTGTTTCAAAACACCGGCTGCGCGACCTGCCATGTGCCGGTGATGTTTACGGGAACGAACCGCTCTGCAGCCCTGCGCAACAAAGAGGTGTGGCTGTTCTCCGACCTGCTGCTGCATGACATGGGCACGCTGGGCGACGGCATCGCCCAGGGGACCGCTGATGTGCGCGACATGAAAACCGCGCCGCTCTGGGGACTGCGCGCCAGCGCGCCCTATCTGCACGATGGCCGCGCGGTGACGGTGGATGAAGCAATCAAGGCCCACGATGGTGAAGGAAAAGCGTCAAAAGACCGCTATTTGAGGCTCTCCAAACAGCAGCTGCAGCAGTTGTTGGACTTTCTCTCTTCGATCTGACAATCATGGGGGATTGAGGTGTGTGCATGAAGCAGGCAGCAGTGCCTGCTTCACTGCATTTTGGGGTTTGTGCGCAGGATTCAAAAATTGTTAACAAAACAATGAAATACTGCTTGCGGGCACAGAGGGACTCGCCAGAATGCGCGCTCCCAAGGCCCAGCCTTCGCCCCACGAAGCTGGCAAATAAAGAACCTCCACGGATGTTCTTCATTATCGGAACCAGAACCGGAAAAGTCTGCGTGTGCTCATTGTGAGCATGGCGCGCTGTCTTCCGAAACCGGCTCCGAGAAGCCAAGGATCACAGCTCTTTCACACCATGCCCACCATCAATCAACTCGTCAGACACGGCCGCAAAGACAAGGCGGTAAAGTCGAAGTCTCCCGCGCTCGCCAAGTGCCCGCAGCGTCGTGGCGTCTGCCTTCAGGTGATGACCCGCACGCCGAAGAAGCCCAACTCCGCTCTTCGTAAGGTGGCCAAGGTGCGCCTGACCAACGGTTTCGAAGTCATCGCCTACATCGGTGGTGAAGGTCACAACCTCCAGGAGCACTCGATTGTTCTCGTGCGTGGCGGTCGTGTGAAGGATTTGCCCGGTGTGCGTTACCACATCGTGCGCGGCACCCTTGACTGCCTTGGTGTTGACGCTCGTCGTCGTGGTCGTTCCAAGTATGGCGCCAAGCGTCCGAAGGCCGGTGCTGCCGCCGCTGCCGCGAAGAAGAAATAATTTCCGCTGATTTCACCCTCCATCTCCTCACGTCATGGCCCGCAGAAAACGCGTTTATAACAAAGATGTCCGCAAGGACAGCCGCTACGACAGCGAACTCGTCGCAGCGCTCATCAGCAACATCATGCTGGATGGCAAGAAATCGCTCGCTGAGCGCATTGTCTATACCGCCATTGAACAGCTCAACGACAAGACCGACAGCGTCGATCCCCTTGAGCTTTTCAACCGCGCCATCGAAAACACCAAGCCACGCGTGGAAGTCAAAGCCCGTCGCGTCGGTGGTGCCACCTACCAGGTGCCGCTCGAAGTTTCTCCCCGCCGTCAGGAATCCCTCGCCATGCGCTGGATCGTTGGTTTCGCCCGTGGCCGCAAAGGTCAGGCGATGCATCGCGCTCTCGCCAATGAGCTGAAGGATGCCGCACAAGGGCAGGGGAATGCCGTCCGCAAGCGCGACGACGTTCACAAGCAAGCGCAGGCCAACCGTGCGTTCGCTCACTTCCGCTTCTAAGCGATTCCACTCCACTCTTTCTCGTCCACTTTTCGTTTTTCGTTCCATGGCCAACCCCAACTCCCCCAACCGCGAATACCCACTTGAGCGCACCCGTAACATCGGGATCTGCGCCCACATTGACGCGGGCAAGACGACCCTGACTGAGCGTATTCTGTTCTACACCGGCATGATCCACAAGATCGGCGAGGTGCATGACGGCGCTGCGACCACGGACTGGATGGAGCAGGAAAAAGAGCGCGGTATCACGATCACCTCCGCTGCTGTGACCGCCCGCTGGAAGCAGCTCAAGGAAGAAGGCATCTTCAAGTTGCGCGAGATGGAAGACATTCGCGTCAACATCATCGACACCCCCGGCCACGTGGACTTCACCGCTGAAGTGGAACGTTCCCTCCGTGTGCTCGATGGCGCGATCTTCGTGCTTTGCGCTGTTGCCGGTGTGCAGCCGCAGTCGGAAACGGTTTATCGTCAGGCTGAAAAGTATGGCGTGCCGCGTATCGCCTTCGTCAACAAGATGGACCGCACCGGTGCCAACTTTGACAACGTAGTGAATGACGTGCGTAAGAAACTCGGCGCGAATGCCTGGCCGATCCTCATTCCGATTGGTGCTGAAGACAATCTCATCGGCCAGATCGATGTCGTGAACAACAAGGCGATCATCTACAACGATGACGAAAAATTTGGCTCTTCGTACACGGTGCGTGAGCTGCAAGGCGACGAAATCAAGAAGGCCAAGGAAAACTACGACGGCCTCGTTGCTGAAATTTGCAACCATGACGAAGAACTCGGCATGATGTTCCTCGAAGAGAAGCCGATCACGATCAAGGATGTGAAAGAGG
This sequence comes from Verrucomicrobiales bacterium, assembly GCA_043770175.1. GTDB lineage: Bacteria > Verrucomicrobiota > Verrucomicrobiia > Verrucomicrobiales > Verrucomicrobiaceae > Prosthecobacter. The sequence goes on from JAYVIO010000311.1 coordinate 11,547, forward strand.
CGCTGCGCCGCACGGTGATCAGCAACAAAATCATCCCGATGGCCGGTGGTTCCGCCTTCAAGAACAAGGGCGTGCAGTATCTCATCGACGCCGTGATCGACTACCTTCCAGGACCACTCGACATCGCGCCGCAAACCGGCCAGTTGGTGGATGATCCAGATGTGAAGGTCGAAGCGCTGCCAGACGACAACGGCAAGTTCTGCGCCCTCGGTTTTAAACTGTGGTCCGACAAGTTTGGCCGTCTCGTGTTCTTCCGCGTCTATTCCGGCAAGGTTTCCAAGGGAGACACGATCTACAATCCACGCACCCGTAAGTCTGAGCGTGTGGGCCGTCTCATTCAGATTCAGGCCAGCGTTCACAAGGACATCGACTGCTGTTACTCGGGTGACATCGCCGCCCTCGTAGGTGTGAAGGACGTGCGCACCGGCGACACCTTCTGTGATGAGGATCTCGACATCCTGCTTGAGCCACCAACCTTCCCGGAACCCGTGATTTCGATGGCCGTCGAGCCAAAGACCAAAGGCGACCAGGAAAAAATGGGCAACGCCCTCCAGCGCCTCTCCGAAGAAGATCCAACCTTCTTCGTCAAGACCGACGAAGAAACCGGCCAGGTCATCATCGCCGGCATGGGCGAGTTGCATCTCGAAATTCTCTGCGACCGCCTCAAGCGCGAGCACAAAGTGGAAACCACCACCGGCAAACCGCAGATCGCCTACCGCGAGACGCTCACAATCCCTGCGGATGGTGAAGGCAAGCTGGTCAAGCAGTCGGGTGGTCGCGGCCAATACGGGCACGTTGTCATCAAGGTGCGTCCTGGTGAGCCGGGTTCCGGCGTCGTGGTCGAAAACAAAGTGGTCGGCGGCACCATCCCTAAAGAATTCATCAACCCGGCCAAGAACGGCTGTATCGAAGCAGCCCTCAACGGCGTTATCGCCGGTTATCCGGTGATCGACATCCACATTGACCTCGTGGACGGCTCCAGCCATGACGTGGACTCCAACGAAAACGCCTTCAAGATGGCTGGCATCTTCGCCGTGAAAGACGCTCTCAAGAAAGCCAAGTGCATTCTCCTTGAGCCGATCATGGCCGTGGAAGCCTCCACCCCGGAAGATTATCAGGGCGACATCCTCGGCGACATCAACCGTCGTCGCGGCAAGATCCTGGGCATGGACACCCGTGGTGCCACCGCGATTCTCCGCGCTGATGTGCCGCTTTCCGAAATGTTTGGCTACTCCACCGCCATCCGTACCCTTTCCTCTGGCCGCGCCAGCTACTCGATGCAGCCTGCACGCTTTGAACAGGTGCCGCAGCAGATCGTCGAGCAGATCGTCGAACAACGCGGAGGCAGCAAATCTTAATCGCCGCAGCGGCTCGAACCCCATCCCCACGGACCCACACCGTCATGAGTAATCAACGCATCAGAATCCGCCTCCGCGCCTATGACAATCGCGTGCTCGACAAGAGCACCGCCGACATCGTCGAAACCGCCAAGCGCACCGGCGCCCGCGTCGCAGGCCCCATCCCGCTGCCGACCCGCATCGAAAAATTCACCGTGAACCGTTCCCCGCACGTCGATAAGAAGTCGATGGACCAGTTCGAAATCCGCACGCACAAGCGCCTGCTGGACATCGTTGATCCCACCTCCCGCACCGTGGACGAGCTCAAGAAGCTCAACCTCCCTTCCGGCGTGGACATCACGATCAAGATCTAACACGGCCACCCACTTTACCCCCAGGAGGACACACTTATGAGTCTCGGATTGATCGGCAAAAAATTAGGAATGACCAAGGTCTATGACGCCAAAGGCGACGCCGTGGCAGTCACCGTGGTCGATGTCAGCGGCAACACCATTCTTCAGGTGAAGCGCAGCGACGGCAAAGACAAGTACAGCGCCGTGCAGATTGGTTATGGCGACCAGCTTAAAGAATCCCGTGTCAGCAAGCCGCTGCTCGGTCATTTCAAGAAGCATGGTTGCACCACCGCCAAGCGCATCGTCAAAGAATTCCGCCTCACTGGTGACGACAAGCTGCCAGCGGAAGATTTCAAACTCGACGCCAGCCTGTTCACAAACGGCCAGGTCGTCGATGTGATCGGCACCACCAAGGGCAAGGGATTCCAGGGCGTTGTGAAGCGCCACGGTTTCGCCGGCCAGCCTGCCACACACGGTCACATGATGCATCGTCGTCCTGGTTCCATCGGTTGCCGTCTTACCCCCGGTCTCGTCTGGAAGAATCAGAAGATGCCCGGCCATGACGGCGTGTCCCGCCGCACGGTGCAGAATCTCGTCGTGGTGCAGAGCCGTCCTGAAGAAGGCGTCCTGCTCATCGGTGGCGCACTTCCTGGCAACACCGGCAGCATCGTCGTGGTGCGTCCTGGCAAGAAAGCCGGCAAGAAAAAGATCGTCGTCCAACGTGTCTCCACCAAGGCAGCTAAGAAATAATTTCTGAGGAACTGAATCATGTCCGCTAACATTCTCACCGCCGACGCCGCAAAGCAGGCGAACATTCAACTCACCGAGGGCTACAAAGGCTCCCAGGCTTTGAGTGACACCCTGGTGGCCTACCGTGCCAACCGCCGTCAGGGCAATGCCCACACCAAAAACCGTTCAGAAGTCGCTGGCTCCGGCGCAAAGCCCTGGAATCAGAAGGGCACCGGCAATGCCCGTGCAGGCAGCAAGCGCTCTCCCATCTGGAGTGGTGGTGGTGTCGTCTTTGGCCCGCGCAACACGACCGTGTGGGCAAAGAAGATCCCCAAGAGCACCAAGAAGCTCGCCTTCCGCGCCGCTTTGACCGCCCGCATCCTTGATGGCGAAGTGCTCACCATTGGCAGCTTTGCTGTTGCTGATGGCAAGACCAAGAGCTTCATCGCCGCCGTTAACGGTCTCACCACCGCCAAGAACGTGCTGCTCATCGGCAAAGGCTTTGATGAACTCACCTTCCGCGCCGGTCGCAATGTCCAGAACGTCCAGCTCATCTCTGCTGACGAAGTGAATGCCGAGCACCTCCTCCGCTATCGCAGCGTGGTGGTCACCGGCGACGCCCTTGAAACCCTTGCCAAGAGGACTGCCTGATCATGAAAGACCTCCATAAAGTCATCAAAACCATCCGTCTCAGCGAAAAAGCCACGCTGCTCGGCGAACAGAACAACGAGTACGTGTTCTCCGTCGATGTCGATGCCACCAAGATCGACATCAAGCAGGCCATTGAAAAGCTGTTCGGCAAAAAAGTCACCGGCGTCCGCACCTGCAACTATGACGGCAAAGCCCGTCGTGAACGCCGCGCCGACTACGGCCGCACCAATCATTGGAAGAAAGCCATCGTCCGCCTCAAAGCGGGTGAAAAGTTTGATCTCGCTTAACCCAGGCACCCGGCCCGCAGGCACAACCCTTTAACTTATCCCACCGTCATGGCGCTGAAAACATTCAAGCCCACCACTCCCACCAATCGCTACAAGGAGTGGAACTCCTTTGATGAGATCACCAAGCACTCGCCGGAGAAAAGCCTCACCGTGGCTCTCCGCAAGTCTGGTGGCCGCAACAACACTGGCCGCATCACCACACGTCACATCGGCGGTGGTCACGTCCAGCGCTATCGCCTCATCGACTTCAAGCGTTCCCGTCGCGATGAAGCAGCAAAGGTCGTCGGCATCGAATACGATCCGAACCGCTCCTCCCGCATCGCCTTGATCGAATACAAGGACGGTCAGCGTGCCTACATCCTCGCGCCGAACAATCTCGCTGTCGGTGCTTTGGTGACCGCCGGTGAAAAAGCCGCTCCAGAACTCGGCAATGCCCTGCCTTTGAGCAAAATCCCTCTCGGCACCTCGATCCACAACATCGAGCTGTCCCCCGGCAAAGGTGGTGTCGTCGCCCGTGCCGCTGGTCAGGCCGCCGTGCTCTCCAACCGTGAAGGTGAATTCGCCCTGGTGCGCATGCCTTCCGGCGAAATCCGCAAGATTCTCGCCACCTGCTATGCCACCATCGGCCAGGTCGGCAACGTCGAGCACATGAACGTCGTCAGCGCCAAGGCGGGCCGCACCCGCTGGCAGGGCACCCGCCCGACCGTGCGCGGCATGTGTATGAACCCGATTGACCATCCGAACGGTGGTGGCGAAGGCCGCTCCAAGTCCGGTGGTGGTCGTCAGCATCTGCTCAGCCCTTGGGGCCACGCGAAGGGCGAGAAGACCCGCAACAAGAAGAAGGCCACGAACAAGCTCATCGTGCAGACCCGTCACGCCAAGAAGTAATCCATTCCTCACTCACGCACTCTCATGGCACGCTCCCTCAAAAAAGGCCCCTTCGTTCAGCAAGCCCTCCTCGATAAGGTGGACAAGCTCAACGACGCCAAGCAAAAACGCCCGATCAAGACCTGGGCACGCTCCTCCATGGTCACTCCTGACCTGGTCGGCCACACCTTCCTCGTTCACAACGGCAAGGACTTCGTTTCCGTCTATGTGACTGAAAACATGGTCGGCCATCGCCTCGGCGAATTCTCTCTGACCCGTCTCTTCAAGTCTCACGGTGCCGTCACCGTCAAGGCCGCCAAGTAATTCGTTCTCGTTCTCCTACTCGTCCTCGATTCTATGTCATCCTCCGCCCCAATACGCATCCTTTGCTCCCTGCTTCTCGCAGTGAGCACCGTGACCGTGCGTGCGCAGGACCGGTTGGAGCTGCAGGAACTCCACACCACGCTCCAAGTCGCTGCCGCCAAGATTCAGGCTCTCGAAGCTCAGAATCTGGCCTCCAAAGACAAAAATGATGCGCTGGCTCAAAGTGCCGCCGCTGCCAATGCCGAAACCTCTGAGTTGAAGGACCGCTACGAAAAGCTGCGCGGCCTGCTCGAAGGTCTTGGTGTCGGTGCGCTCGAAAACTCCAAAGATCAGACCCAGGAACGCCTGCTCGCCGCGCTCAGTGATCTCCGCATCATGAAGGAACAGCGCGACGAACTCGCCAACGCCTTGATTGAACTCGCTGAATCCGGCATGGGCCTGATGAAAAGCGCTCAAAACGCCGATCCTGCCGCTGCAGACCGCCTCAACAAAGCAATCACCAAGGCTGATGTTGCTCTCGTCAAAGCTGGTGGCGGTCAGAACGAAGGTCAGCCTGTCGGCGACATGCAAAACGCCCGTGTCGTCAGTTTGAAGAATGAACTCGGCATCGCGGTGCTCTCCATCGGTGCCAAAGATGGTGTGAAGCCCGGCATGCCATTTGAAATTTTCCGCGAAGACAAGCCTATCGCCAAAGTCCTCGTCACTGAAGTTCGCAACTCCGTCTGCGGTGCCGTGGTCCAGGAACTGGCCAGCACCACCGATCCCGTCCGTGTGGGCGACCGGGGTCGCGTCGATCTCAACAAATCTCTCTAAAGAAGTCCACAGAACCCCCTCGCTTTTATGTCCGTCCGCTCCGTCCTCAAATACGCCAGGATCTCCTCGCAGAAAGCCCGCCAAGTCACACGCGCCATCACCGGCATGCCTGTTTCCCAAGCGCTGAGCGTTCTCGACTTCACCCCGAAGAAAGCCGCCTTCCTCATTGGCAAAACCCTCCGTTCCGCCATCGCGAACGCCGAAAACAACCACGAACTGGACGCCTCCGAGTTCATCGTTGAATCCGCCATCGCCACTCCCGGTCCTGTCCTCAGCCGCATCATGCCACGCGCTCGTGGCTCGGCCGCTCCGATCAAAAAGCGCATGACGCACATCACCATCATCATCGGCGCTCCGAAGGTTGAAGAAGCCAAGGCCGAAGGAGAGAAAAAAGCTCCTAAATCCGCCCGCCGTGACGCTCCTGCCAAGAAGAAGGCAGCCAAAGCCGCCAAAGCCAAAGTTTCCGAATAACCGCAACGCCACCGAACCGCACCTCCTCACTTTATGGGACAGAAAGTAAATCCGATCGGCTTCCGCCTCGCAGTCACCAAAGACTGGCGCTCCAAGTGGTATGCCCCTGAAAAAGAATACGCCGATTCGCTCCACAGCGACCTCGCGATCCGTGGCTATCTCAAGGAGAAGCTCATGCAGGCTGCCATTGCCAAGATCGTCATCGAACGCGCTTGGAACCAGGTCCGCGTGACGCTCCACACCGCCCGCCCCGGCCTTGTCATCGGTCGTAAAGGCCAGGAAATCGAAGTGATGAGCCAGAAGGTCTCCGAAATGTGCGGTGGCAAGCAGGTGAAGATCGACATCTTCGAAATCAAGCAGCCCGAACTCGACGCGCAGCTCGTCGCTGAAGCCGTCGCCGTTCAGCTTGAGCGTCGTATTTCCTTCCGTCGCGCCATGAAGCGCTCCGTGCAGACCGCGATGGACATGGGTGCGGATGGCATTCGTCTCCGCTGCGCCGGTCGTCTCGGTGGTGCTGACATCGCCCGTGCTGAATGGTATCGTCAGGGCAAAGTGCCGCTTCAGACCCTGCGTATCCCGATTGATTATGGCTTCGCTGAAGCACGTACCGTTTACGGCATCATCGGCGTGAAGTGCTGGATGAACCGTGGCAATGCTCCTGAAGGCACTTCCCGTCCTTCCGGCGACCGTCGCCCACGCAACAACGACCGTGGTGACCGCCGCCCTGGCGCTCCTGGTCCGCGTGGTGGCGAGCGTCCCCGCACTGGTCAAGGTGGCGGTGGTGGCGGCTACGGCGCGCCCGCACCTGCTCCGGCTCCAGCCGCTGTTTAATTTCGTCATTCGTCATTCCCTCATTCGTCATTCCCGTTTATGGCCCTTCTTCCCAGCAGAGTAAAATATCGCAAGCACCAGCGCGGCAATCGCGGTGGCAACGCCACCAGCGGCAACAAGCTGGACTTCGGCGATTTCGGTCTCCAGACGCTTGATCGCGGCTGGGTCAAGAATATCCACATCGAAGCCTGCCGCGTTGCCATCACGCGCTTCCTGAAGCGCAAAGGCAAGGTGTTCGTCCGCATTTTCCCCCACAAGCCCGTCACGCAGCGTCCACCAGAAGTCCGCATGGGTAAGGGCAAAGGCGCGCCTGAGTTTTGGGTTGCGGTCGTGCTCCCTGGGCACATGCTGTTTGAAATCTCCGGCGTGAATGAGGCCACCGCCCGTGAAGCATGCCGTCTGGCCGCCACGAAGCTCGGCCTCCGCTGCCGCTTCGTCAGCCGCGAAAGCCTGCACAAATAACACCCCTGCGAACTGAATTTATGAAGATCAAAGAACTCCGTGAATCGACTGTGGAAGAACTTTCCGCACGCCGTCGCGAACTGAAGCAGGAAGCCCTCAATCTGCGCGTCCAGCAGAGCGCCGGTGGCGGCCAGCTCGAAAACCCTGCGCGCCTGACCCACATCCGCAAGGAGATCGCGCGCATCGAAACCATCATCACCGAGCGCACCCACGCTGCAGCTGCCAAAAAGGCCGCCTGATCCCAGATCAACCCCCTGAAGCATTTCTAATATCATGAGCGAGTCCACCGCAGCAGCCCCTGCCGCCCCCGAGAAGAAAGCCGTGCGCAAAACGCGTGTCGGCGTCGTGGTGTCCGATAAAATGACGAAGACCATCGTCGTTGAGGTCGAACGCCGCGTTCCCCATCCACAGTTCAAGAAGATCGTGCGCAAGACCTCCAAGTTTTACGCCCACGATGAAGCGCAGCAGGCCAAGGAAGGCGATAAGGTGCTCATCGTTGAAACCCGTCCGCTCTCGAAGCTGAAACGCTGGGAACTGGTGGAAGTGCAGAAGCACTAGTCCTGAAATTTTCGAACCTGAAACCCTGAAAAGAGGAAACAGCTTATGTTGCAAATGGAATCTTCAATCCCGGTGGCTGACAACACCGGCGCCCGTCTGGCCACGATGATCGGCGTGCTCGGCAAGAAAAACAGCCGCTTCGCTTACATCGGCGACATCATCACCGCTCACGTTCGCGAGTCCACCCCGACCGCCGCCGTGAAAAAGGGTGAAGTCGTGCGTGCCGTGATCGTCCGCACCTCGCATCCGATCCGCCGTGTGGATGGTTCGATCCTGCGCTTCGACAAGAACGCCATGGTCATCATCGACAAGGACAACAACCCCCGCGGCACACGCATCTTTGGCCCTGTTGCCCGTGAACTGCGCGATAAAAACTTCATGAAGATCGTTTCCCTCGCCCCCGAAGTGCTATGAGCAGCCACATCAAGACCCACGTTAGAAAGGGCGACAATGTCGTCGTCATCTCCGGAGCCGCCAAAGGCGCGCAGGGAGTCGTCCTGCAAGTGCAGCCAGCCAAGGGCCGTGTGCTCGTCGAAGGCGTGCGCATGATCAAGAAAGCCATCAAGCCCACCCAGCAGAACCAGGCCGGCGGCTTCCAGGAAAAAGAAGCCCCCATCCACATTTCCAACGTCAAGCGCGTCGAAGCGCCCGCGAAAGAGAAGAAAAAGAAAGTTGCCAAGAAGAAGGCTAAAGCCTAAGCCGCAAGGCTTCGCCTCGATTCGCATCTGCTACGCCCGCATTCGCTCCACCAGAGCGTCTGCGGGTGCTTTTTTGTGTCCCTGCGCTCAGGCTAGGCTCTGTGGGAGCATTGGTCCTACGATTTTTCAGTGATAAGATAATTGCGGATATGATAGTGGCTGACACGACAAATAAAACGTAGATACATTTAGTTTAAATCTGACAATCACCATTCAGCATTGGGGTGAATCGTATGAAAACATCCCAACCTGCTGAACTGCGCTGCGGCTTTTGCCGTGTTTGGGGCGAGGCATTGTTGGGAACATCCGAAAACCTTCTGGCATGCTTTGTTCTCGGGGATGTGGCAACGACATTCACCCGTTCTGCTGCTGAAACCAGGGGCGTTGTTGGATAGATTACTAGTTTCGGCGGCGGTTCCATATGTGATTCTGCATCAATCACGGGTTCCACTTTGGCTTTCTCCGGTGATTGGCAGCCAACCACGCCTTCTCGTATCTGCGCTCTTTGGAATGCAGCCCAGAGCAAATCAAGGCCATCTTCCAAAAGCCTTCCGTGCGCTACGCCGCCTGATTTGTGTCCCTATTTCAACGTACCGTGAATAACGGTGGTGTTATGCTTTCAATTCTGACTTACACGATCAGCATGCAGTCGCCATAGCTGAAGAACCGATAGCGTTCCCGAATCGCTTCATCATAAGCCTGCATCGTCAGTTCTTTACCCGCAAAGGCGCTGACCAGCATGATCAATGTGGATTTCGGCAGATGAAAGTTCGTCAGCAGGCCACCAGCGACTTTAAACTCGAAACCGGGATGAATGAAAATGTCCGTGCTGCCGTGCGTGGCGATGACGCGGCCATGATCGCGGGCGACGGTCTCCAGCGTGCGCAGGGCGGTGGTGCCGACGGGGATGACGCGTTTGGCCGATTGAATCGCCGCAGCAGTCGATTCCGAGACCTCATAGACCTCGCTGTGCATTTTGTGATCTGCGATATTCTCCACCTTCACCGGCTGAAACGTGCCGACACCGACATGGAGCGTGACAAACGTGTGGGGCTGGGGATTCAGCACCTCGGGCGTGAAGTGCAGCCCCGCCGTGGGCGCGGCGATGGAACCTTCGCTGCGGGCAAACACGGTTTGATAGCGTTCGCGGTCCGCAGGCTGGTCCTCACGGCCCATGTAGTGCGGCAGCGCCAGATGACCGTGCTTCGATTCATCCACGATGCGGTCGAACTCGATGATGCGGTTGCCGTTCTCCTCCAAAATCTCGATCACGCGGCCCGTAGCCTCGCCAATCGGCACGGTGTCGCCTACGCGGAACTTTTTCCCCGGCTTCACCATGCAGCGCCAGCGCGTTGGCGTTAGCGGCTCCAGTCGCAGCACCTCGTGCCCGTGATCCGTAAAGTAACGGGCCGGAACGACCCGCGTGTCATTCAGCACCAGCATGTCTCCCGCCTCCCGCGACACAAACTCGCCGATATCCCGAAACATCCGGTGCTCGATTTTCCCTGAGTCCCGGTGCAGCACCAGCATTCGTGACGCCGAACGCTCTGCCAGCGGTTCACTGGCGATGAGTTCAGGCGGCAGATGGTAATCAAAGTCGGCGGTCAGCATGGGGGAGCGGGCTGCTGTAGCACGAGTTGGAGGGGAGTCATGAAGGAGTTGGCGGTGGTTGGCAGTTGTTTGCGATTGTTTGCAGTGGTTGCCGGAAGAGCATGAGGCGGGGCCTCTTCCAACAACTGCAAACGCTTGCGCAGCAAGCCCTCAGCCATTGCAAACCACTGCAAACGCCCGCGCAGCGGGCCACCCCGTCCGATTCCCCCCAAACTTTGTCCTTCCCATGCGGCAGCGACCACGCCTATAACAGCCGTGTCATCCATCCAGCCATCATGTCAGACAAAAAACTCAACATCGCCGTCGTCGGCCTCGGATTCGGGGCGGAATTCATTCCCATCTGGCAGCGCCACCCGCTCACGACCTGCTACGCCATCTGCCAGCGCGATCCGAAGAAGCTCAATGCCATCGGCGACGCCTTCGACATCGCCGTGCGCTACACCGACTTCAAAGCGATGCTCAAAGACCCGAACATCGACGCCGTCCACATCAACTCGCCCATTCCCGACCACGGCTGGATGAGCATCGAGGCGCTCAAGGCCGGCAAGCACGTCGCCTGCACCGTGCCGATGGCCACCAGCATCGAAGATTGCAAAAAGATCTGCGAGCTCGTCAAAAAGACCGGCCTCAAATACATGATGATGGAGACCGTCGTCTATGCCCGCGAGTATCTGTTCATGAAAGAGCAGCTCGATCAGGGCAAGCTCGGCAAACTCCAATTCGTGCAGGCCTCGCATCAGCAGGACATGGACGGCTGGCCGAACTACTGGCCCGGCCTGCCGCCGATGTGGTATGCCACGCATTGCGTCGGCCCCGTGGCCGGCATGATCGGCAAACCGGCCGAATACGTGAGCTGCTTTGGCTCCGGCACTGTGCGCAAGGAATTGCAGAAGTGCTACGGCTCGCCGTTTGCCGTCGAAACCGCGCACATCAAATTCAGAGGCACCGATGTCAGCGCCCGCATCATCCGCAGCCTGTTTGACACCGCCCGTCAGTATCGCGAGAGCATCGACGTGTATGGCGACAAGGCTTCCATCGAATGGCCGCTCATCGAGCACGAACCGCTCATCATGCACCGTGCTAAGCTGCCCGAGCACAAGATTCCCAAGACCATCAAGGCCCCCGACTTCGCCAAACGTCTGCCGAAGCCAATCCAGCGCTTCACCACCAAGGGCGTCTATGATCTCGGCAAGAAAACGCACCTCAGCTTCACCCAAGGCTCCGGCCACGGCGGCAGCCATCCGCATCTCGCCAATGAGTTTGCCAATGCCCTCGCCGAAAAGCGTCAACCCTTCCCGAACGCCGCACAATCCGCCAACTGGACCTGTGTCGGGCTCTGCGCTCACCAATCAGCCATGGCTGGCGGCAAGATCGTGAAGTTGCCGGCCTTCACGCTGGGTTGAGTTTGGTCCAAAGGTCAAGGTGGTCAAGAGTCGTGGTTTGGAACGATCTTGACCTGCTTGACTTTTTGACTCATGGACCTGCATGTCAGTCACGCTTGCTTCCTCGTCACCGATCGCCGTCATCACCGGCGGTGAAGGTGATTTGGCGAAATCGATTGGCGAAGAGCTGAAGCAGGCGGGTTTCGACGTTGTGTCACCGGGTCGTGACGTGCTTGATGTGACGAATGCAGACTCGGTGAAAACGTTTTTCGCCACGGTGAAGCAGATCGACCTGCTGGTGAACAATGCCGGCATGTGTCGTGACGTTTCCATCGCGAAGATGGAAGAGTCGGAGTTCGATCAAGTCGTCGATGTGAATCTCAAGGGCGCGTTTCTCGTATCGCAAGCGGCGGTGAAGCTCATGGCGAAGCAACGTCACGGCCACATCGTGAACATTGGCTCGTATTCGGCGCTCAGCGGTCCCGCAGGCCAGGCCAATTACGCGGCGGCGAAGGCGGGCTTGATCGGACTCACGCAGAGCATCGCCAAGGAGTATGGCGCACGCAACGTGCGGGCGAACTGCGTGCTGCCGGGTTTTCTGGAGACGAAGATGACGCGTCATCTGCTGGAAGATGCCGCGTGGCGTGAGGAACTGATGAAGATGCATGCGCTGGGCCGGTTGAACACGCCGCAGGACGCTGCACGCTTCATCGTCTTCCTGCACAGCCTGGAGAATGTGAGCGGGCAGGTATTTCAGCTCGACAGCCGGGTGCGGAGTTGGGCATGAGCGGGGGACTAAAGCGTGAACTCGGGAGGCACAGGCGCCTCCCAGCAGCTCGGAAACCCTTCGAGATTGAGTTCAAGCCGTGTGGAGTGCAGCGCTTGCCGAGGAAGGATGAGTTTTTTCTCCAGTGCTGGCGTCCAGCCAGTTTCGATGAACTCCAAGTAACAGCGGTCATCGCGGCCATAGAGTTTGTCGCCGACGATGGGGAGGCCGAGATGCTGGAGATGCACGCGGATCTGATGCATGCGTCCGGTTTCGGGCTTGGCTTCGATCAAGGCGAACTTCATGCCAGCGCGTTCGAAGCGTTGCAGCGTACGGAATGCGGTGCGGCACTCGGCACCTTGTGGATGGACAATTTGTTTGACCCAGATTTCAGAGGACTGCACGTCGCGGGCGTTCAAGATCGGCGCATCGAGTATTTGCTCCTCCCACGCTGGCCAGCCGTGAACGAGGGCGACGTAGGTCTTGTGAATCTTGCGGTCCTGCATCGCCATGCCGAAGAGGCGGGCGAGTTCGTGGTTCTTCGCCACCAGCACGACGCCGCTGGTCTCGCGGTCGAGGCGGTTGATGATGGAGACCTGGCCACCGTTGGCGATTTCATACGACAGGAGATCGCAGAGCCGATGCCAGAGCGTGGGCGGGCCGTTGGGGTCGCCGGGATGGATTTGCAGCGGTGCGGGCTTGTTGACGACGATGTAGCCGTCGGTTTCGTCGATGACGGTGAAGGTGGCGTCGTTGCGAATGCTCACAGCACGGGGATGGCGAGTTCCCGGCCATAGACGATGGGCTGGGGATCCTGAATGAAATCGTCGTCATCGAAGTGCCACCACTCGGACTCCAATTGCGTGAAACCCGCCTGCTTCATGGCTTCTTTGAGAATACCGAGGTTCTGTTTCACGATGGGGTCGCTGCCGCGATAGTGATGGCTGGCGTGTTCGAAATCCTGGTCAAAATAGGTGGGCATGCGTTGCTCGCGGCCCTGGGCATCGACAAGTGTGAGATCGACGGCGATGCCGCCGCAATGACGGCTCCAGCCTGCTTTCGGCGAGAGGAACATGCCGGTGCTGCCGCCGTGCTGATGCAACGTCTCCTGCGCCTCGGGCGGGCGATACGCGTCCCAGATGCGCAGGCCGTAACCTTGCGCATGGAGGAGTCCCTGCGCCATTTTCAGCTTCGCCGCTGTCTCCCGGCGCAGCAGGCAGGGCATGCGGGCGGGATAGATGGCATGACGAGCGACATTGTGGGGCGTGGCATACCGCAGGTCGATGGCGATGCCGGGAATTTCAGCGCGGACATCGACGAAATCGAAGCGCTTCGCGAGTTCGATGGAGTGGCTGGGCACCAGGGCGCTGCGGCGTTCCTCCTTCGTGGCGCAGGCGGCCAGAGTGAGAATGACAAGAAGGGCTGTAGTGCGAAAGTTGCGCCAGGAATCTGAGGTCATGTGGAGTTTTTGCTTCCGTACTCACGCACGGCAGGCCAAGTTTGCAAACACTGCCCTTTTCCATGACCCGTTTTCAAATCCTCGATATCCTGCTGCACTTCCTGGCCTTCTACATGGGGACAGGCATCGGCTCCTTTCTCAACGTGGTCATCTACCGCCTGCCGCTGGGGATTTCGGTGAACAATCCCAAGCGCAGCTTCTGCCCCTCCTGCAAATATCAGATTCCCATGTGGCAGAACATCCCGTTGCTGAGCTGGCTGCTGCTGCGTGGCAAATGCGCGAACTGCGGCGGCAAGATTTCCATCCGCTACTTCATGGTCGAGTTGCTCACGGGCGTGATGTTCTACCTCGTGTTCTTGAAGATTAGCGGGGAATACCCGAATCCTTGGCCTCACATCAGCACCTGGGGGCCGCAGGTGCTCTGCCTGTGGGTGTTCATGAGCCTGTTGATCTCAGGCACCTTCATCGACATCGACCATTTCATTCTGCCACACACCATCACCATCGGCGGTGCCGTGGTGGGAGTTCTTGCGTCATGGTGGGTGCCAGCACTGGTGGATCAACTAACGCACACCCGCGGACTGCTCATCTCGCTCGCGAGTGCTGCTCTAGGCCTCGGCGGACTCTGGCTGGTGGTGGAACTGGGCAAGCTGGCGTTTGGCAGGAAGAAGTTCGTCTTTGCCAAGGAAGAGACCTGGGAGGTGACTCAGCCGGATGACAACGAACCTCCCGTGGTTGCCTTCGGTGAGCACAAGTATAACTGGGCTGATCTCTTCATGCGTGCGACCGACCGCATGGTGGTCTCATGCAGCACCTTGCAGGTGAATGAACGTTCCTTTGGCGCGGTGACCGCTGAGTTGTGGATGGAAAAGCTCAAGGTGCGTGATGGCACGAGTCTGGAGGAGTTCTCGCTTGAAGGAGTGACGACGCTGAAAGCGAAAACGACGCAGGTGGTGATCCCGCGTGAAGCAATGGGATTCGGCGATGTGCTGTTCCTGATGATGATCGGTGCCTTCACCGGCTGGCAGGCCGTGTTGTTCACGATCCTCGCTGCCTCAGTGATTGGCACCGTTTTCGCAGTGATCCATCGTGTCACCGGCAAGGCGGAATGGGGCGCGAAAATTCCCTTCGGCCCCTATCTCGCGATGGGAGCCGTGATCTGGGTCTTCTACGGGCCGCAGTTCGTCGAGTGGTATGTGAGCAAAACGATGTGGCGGTGAGTTGCGGCGACGGTTGGAGGATAGGCCTCCGGCCTGTCTGCGGATCGGGGCGTCCCGCCTTGATCAATGGGCAAAGGCTGGTTGCGAAGCCGCGAAGCGAACCCTCTGTCCGTTGTCAGGCTAGAAGCCTAACCTCCGGTGGCAGCCGTTGTGTGATGTTCGAAAGCTCACTCCTGCTTCGCTCCCGCCTTCTTCTTCCCAGCGCCCTTGCCTTTTGGCTGTTCAGGCGGATTTACTTCACCATCGAAGGCCTTGTTGCCGTGCGTGAAGCGTGGCGGGGGCATGGGTTCCTTCACTTCGGCCTGGAGACGGAGGATTTCGGTTTTGAGTTCCTTCACCGTGTCGGCGTAGGCGGGATCATCGTAGAAGCTCTTGGTTTCGAGCGGATCTTTTTCCCGGTCAATCAATTCCCAGTCATCGACATCCGGCTTGTAGTAGTGGATGAGTTTGTAGCGGTCCGTGATGACGCCGTAATGCGGA